>JAVHVH010000259.1:0-7480 GCA_032160665.1 Pseudonocardiales bacterium | reverse complement strand
GGTTCGAGGTCGTGCTCCTCGTTGAAGACCGGCACCACGATCTCGACGTCCACCGTCGCGGTTTCGGGCGTCGTCGGATCATCGGCGAGGGCAGTCATCCGCGGTCCGGCCGCGAACTTCACCGGCGGGTGAGGTGCAGGGCCAGCGCCGGGCAGGCCGCGACGGCGTGCCGGACATCGGGCTCGTCGACCGCGTTGACCGCGGTGTGGTGCAGAACCGGGAAGCCCCACTCGTCCAGGCCGACGCGTTCCGGCAGCAGGACGTGACACAGCCCATGCCCGTCGCAGCGCGTCCAATCGATCGACAGCGTGGTGAGGTCCTGCTGCGCGGGCGGGGCGGTCATGACGTTCCTCCGATCGGGAGCCGACCGAGCACCGGTCGCCCGCAGCCGCCGCTGGCGATGTGCCGGTCGGTCTCGTCGTGCAGCAGGTGCAGTCCGGACGTGACGAAACGGGCCGCGCCGTCGGGGTGTGAGCACGCGCCGCGTCCGTTGACCACCCGGGCGTGGTCCAGGGCCTGCGCGACCGCCGGACGGCCCGACGCCAGCGCGGCGACGTCGGCCGCGAGCGCGGGCAGGCCGAACCGGCAGGGGCCGCACTGCTTCGCCGACTCGGCGGCCAGCCAGGCGGTCACCCGGGCGAGTTCGCCGAGCGCGCACGTCGCGCTGTCCACCACCAGGACGACGCCCGCGCCGAGCGTCCCGCCCGCCGAAGCCACACCGTGCCGGCTCAGCCGGATCTGCGGGATCGGCGCCAGCCAGCTTCCGTGGTAGCCGCCGACCACCACGGCCTGCGGATCGGAGGCCGCCCCGGCCGCGGCGAGGACGATGCCCAGCGGTGTGCCGAGCGGGATCTCGACGACGCCCGGACGCGCGACCGCGCCGCCGACGGTCAGCAGCATCGTGCCGGGTTCGGTGACGGTGCCGGTCTCGGCGAAGCGGTGCGGGCCGATCCGCAGCAGCACCGCGAGCTGGGCGAAGGTCTCGACGTTGGCCACGAGCGTCCCGTCGGCGCTCGGCGGTGTGCGGCGGCCGGTCGGGATCGCCGGGCCCCCGGCCAGGGCCCGGACGACCGCGCGCGCTTCCCCGGCCACGAAGCCACCGGGGATCACCCGGACGCTGATCCGGCGACCGTCCGGGCGCTGCGCGGCGGCGGCGCGCACGATCTGGGCGGTGTGCTCCGCGTGCACGGCGACGGTGATGTCGCGCGCACCGATGGCCGTGGCGGCGGCCAGGGCACCGTCGAGCACGAGCTGCGGGGTACGGCGCAGGAGCACGCGGTCCTTGCGGCTCGCCGGCTCGCTCTCGGTGCCGTTGACGATCACCCGGCGGGGGCCGCCCGGGGGCAAGGACCGCAGCTTGGTGGCGAGCGGGAACCCGGCTCCGCCGCGGCCGGTCAGCCCGCTCGCGTCCAGGTAGCCCAGCATGCGGTCGAGGTCGGCGATCGGCAGCGGACCGTGCGCAGCGAGGTGGCCGCGCGGGTCCAGCGTCTCGGCGCCGGCCAGGCCGGCCAGCAGCCGGGGGGATCCGATCGACCACGCGGTCGTGTCGAGCGCTGTCTTGGGTGGGCGGTTCAGCAGTGTGGTCATCGGGACGCTCCAACGGATACGGGTGTGGGCGGTTGGGCGGCGGGCGCCCCGTCGGCGAAGCGGTCGCCGGGGACCGGGCGACGGACCTGGGCCACGCGCAGCCAGACCGAGCCCAGGACGGCGGCCAGGCAGGTGAGGTAGATCAGCCGGACCCACCCGACCGAGCTGTCCGTGCCGGCGGTGAAGCCGTGCAGCATGGCCGCGATCCAGCCGACGTAGGCCAGCCCGTGCAGCCCGCGCCAGACGCGGACGGCGCTGGGCGACGCGGCCAGCCGGCCCCGGGCCAGCCCGAGCACGCCTACGCCGATGAAGGTGTAGGCGGCCAGCGACCCCAGGGCGACCGCGGTCGGGCGGTATCCGGAGGTGAACGGGATCAGCGCGCCGCGCCAGCCGACGTGGGAGTACGAGTCGGCCAGGATCGTCGTGATGTGCAGGACGAGGACGGTCAGGCCGAGCGCGGCGCAGGCCCGGTGCAGGTACTGCACGACGTAGCGTCGCGCCGGGTCACCGCGCCGCGAGACGAGGGCGCCGAGACAGGTCGACAGGCTGAGCAGGATGAGCGCGGAGAGTCCGGCGCCGCGCGCCATGAACCAGACGTTCATGCCGCCGCGCTTTGGCGAGTGGTGGGCCAGCCCGCGGTGGTGCGCACCGTTCCGTGCTGGTCGACGAGCCGGGCGGCGAGGCCGCGCTGCTCCAGCCACTGCACCGCGTCCGCGCCTTTCACGATTGCGGCGGTGCTCGCGACATTCGCGGCCAGCGCGCTCTCGGCGGCGACGGTGGCGGTGCGCCAGGGACCGGCCGCCGGTAGCCCGGTCGCCGGATCGAGGATGTGGTGCATCGACCGGCCGGCCCGCGTCCACGTCCGCACCGTGGTCGTCGACGTCGTCAAGCCGCCCCGATGGACGAGGACGCGCTCACCGTCGGCGCCTTCGCGCTCGGCGACCTGAACGCACCAGCCGTCCGGCCGGTCGCCGGCCACGGCGAGGTCGCCGCCGATCTCGACCAGCACCGCCGTCCCGTAGCGCGCGGCGAGCGTGTGTGCGGCGTGGTCGGCGGTCCACGCCTTCGCGGTCGCGCCCAGGTCGAGCGCCGTGCCGCGCGGGACGGTCAGGAGCCCGGCCTCGCGATGCAGCCGCACGGCCCGCCATCCGTCGGTGGGGGATAGGCCGGCAGTAGCGGCGGCGACCACGGTCCTGTCATCGGCCGACGCACGCAGCGCGGCGATGTCGCGGTCGTACCCGATGCGGTGCATCGCGAGGCCGAGTGTGGGGTCGACGGCGCCGTCCGTGTAGGCGGCGGCGTCGAGGGCGGCGCCGACGAGGTCGACGAGCAGCTTCGGGACGCAGGTCGGGCGCCCGGCCCGCGAGTTGGCCAGGTTCAGCGCGGAGTGCTCGCGGAAGCGGCTGGCGATCGTGTCGACGCGGACGAGCAGAGCCGTCAGGTCATCGGTCGCGTCGCGCAGCGCCCAGCGGTCGGCGACGACGAGGCGCACCATGCAACTCCACGCGCTGCCGACAGACGTCGCGGTCATGACCCGTTGCTCCCGCCCTGTACCTGGCGGTTCGGCGGAGCCAGGTTGACGGTGTTGGTGCTCGAGTTGCTCGACGGCGTCGTGGTGGTGGTCGAGCCGGTGCTGGTGTTGCTCGTGCCGGTCGACGTCGAACCGGTGGTTGTCGTGGCCGCGGTGGCGTCGGTGTGCACCACTCCGGAGATGAGTCCGACGGTGAGCGCTCCGGCCGCGCCGGTCGCGATCACGCCGAGCCGGGAAGCGCGGGAGCGAAGCCGCGAGGCGCTAGGGCGTCCGTTCATGAGAACGACGATCGTCGCGGGCGCCTCAGGCCGGTGTCACCACGAGGTCAAGCTTTGTTTAAGCCCTCCTGGGAGCCGGTCAAGCCTGGGTCAGGGCGTGCCGAGGTCCAGCCGGATCCGCGCGCCGCCTGACGGCGCGGACCCCAGCGTCATCGACCCCCCGGAGGCCTCCGCGCAGCGTCGCGCGATATCGAGTCCGAGGCCGCTGGACCCGCGGTCGCTGCGGCCCCGCACGTGCGCATCGGGCGGCAGCCCTGGTCCGTCGTCGGAGACCTCCAGGTGCACCCCACCGGCGTCCGTCAGTCGCACCGCAAAGGGCGTGCCCTCCGGGGTGTGCGCAATGACGTTCTCGAGCAACGCGTCCACGGCGGCGGCCAGATCGTCGGCCGCGGCCCGCACGATGAGCGGCCGGTTCGGCAGGTCGACGGTGCTCGCCCGTTCCTGGTCCTCGGCCAGCGCCGACCAGAACGCGACCCGCCGGCCGACCACGGCGGTGGCGTCGCACGACGGCAACCGTCCCTCGCGCTGGGGGCGGCGCGCGGCCCGGATCACGGCGGTGAGCATCCGTTCCAGCGCGCTGACGTGCCCGCCCATCCGTTCGGCATCGTCCGGATCCGGCAGCGACTCGGCGTCCAGGCGCATCGCCGTGAGTGGCGTGCGCAGCCGGTGCGACATGTCGGCGACCGTCTCGCGCTCCTCGGCGATGAGTTCGTCGATGCGGTCGGCCAGCCGGTTCAGCGCCCGTCCGACATCGGCGACCTCGCCGGGGCCCTCGGTGGTCGCCCGGGCGGTGGCGTCGCCCGCTGCGAGGCGCTGCGCGGTGTCGGCGGTGTTCACCAGCGGACGGACGATGCGCCGCGTCAGCAGCTCGGCCGCCGCGACGCCGACGAGCAGCAGGCCGAGGCTGGCACCGGTCAGCAGCAGCCACCACCCGGTCTCGCCGGAGTGCAGGGCATCGTTCGAGGCGTAGACACGCACCACGTAGTTGCCCTGATGGCCCGGCACCTGCAGTTGGGCGAGCTCCCCACCCATCCAGGGCGTGAGCGCCTGGGGCGGTCCGCTGCTTTGCGGCGCATCGCCGTCGGGTCCGCCGGGGCCGCGGCCCCCAACCGACTGTTGCGGGAGGGCGGGCAGGTCCGCGAGTTCCCCGGGCGGCGGAGTGCCGATCACCTGCTGGTTCGAGAGCTGGACGGACGCGGCGCGGGCGCCGTCCTGCGTGGCGAGGTAGGCGGTCAGCTGCGTCGTCGTCGGGTCGGTCGCATCGCCGTGCAAGTAGAGCGCGATGTTGTTCGCCTCGTCCTGGAGCGAGGTGAGCGCGTCGTTGTAGACGTTGTGCCGGATCAGCACGGCCAGGGGCACCGCGAACGCGAGCACGACCAGGGTCGTCATGCCGACCACGAGCAGCATGATCCGTCGTCTCATGACGGCGCGTCCGGAGGTGCCACCAGTCGCACGCCCACACCGCGGACGCTGTGCAGGTACCGCGGCTCGGCCGCGCTCTCGCCGAGCTTGCGGCGCAGCCACGACAGGTGCACGTCGACCGTGCGGTCCGAACCGCCCCAGGCGAGCTGCCAGACCTCGCTGAGCAGGTCCCGCTTCGATACCACCTCGCCGGCGCGACGGGCCAGCGCGAGCAGCAGTTCGAACTCCTTGCGGGCCAGCTCCACCGGGCGCCCGTCGACCGTCACTTCGTAACTGCGTACGTCGATGGTCAGGCCACCGACCTTGATCACCGGGTCCTCGTCGGTCTTGCCGCTGCGGCGCATGACGGCGCGGATCCGCGCGGTGAGCTGGGCGGCGGTGAACGGCTTGATCACGTAGTCGTCGGCGCCGAGGTCGAGCAGCCGGACGATCTCGCTCTCCTCGTCCCGGGCGGTCGCGATGATCACCGGGACGTCGCTGACGGCGCGCAGCATCGACAGCACGTCCGCCCCGTCGATGTCGGGCAGGCCGAGGTCGAGCAGGACGACGTCCGGCTTCTGCTCGACCGCCGCGGTCAGCGCCGGCATGCCCGACGCGACGGCCGAGACGACATGCCCGTGGTCGCGCAGCGATCGGGTCAGGGCGGTGCGGATCGCCGCGTCGTCCTCGACCAGCAGCACCTGGACCATGCGCGCGACGCTACCGGCCACAGGACAGAGATACTGGGGGCGTGGCCTTCGCCGATCTGCAGGACTTCGTCGCCGCGCTCGACCGGGACGGTGATCTGGCGCGGGTGCGCGCGCCCGTCGACCCCCATCTCGAGGTGAACGGCATCGTCGCCCGCGTCCTGCGCGAGAGGGGGCCGGCGCTGCTCTTTGAGAACCCCACCCGCGGACGCATGCCGCTGCTCATGAACGCCTTCGGCACGCAGCGGCGGATGGCTCGGGCGCTCGGCGTCAGCGACCTGGACGAGATCGGCCGGCGCATCGGCGATCTGCTCAAACCCGAACTGCCGCGGGGGATCGGCGGGCTCAAGGACGCGCTCGGCAAGGTGGGGCAGTTGCGTTCGGTGCCGCCGCGACACGTGCGCTCGGCCCCGTGCCAGGAGGTGGTCGTCCGCGGCGACGACATCGACCTCGTCGACCTGCTGCCGGGCATCAAGGCCTGGCCCGACGATGGCGGGGTCTTCCTCAATCTGGGCCTGACGCACACCAAGCATCCCGAGACCGGCGCCCGGAACCTCGGCATGTACCGCCTGCAATTGCAGGACCCGCGCACCGTCAGCCTGCACTGGCAGATCCATAAGGACTCCACATCCCATGCGGCGATCGCCGAGCGGCGCGGCGAACGGTTGCCGGTCGCGATCGCCTTCGGCTGCCCGCCCGCGGTCACCTATGCGGCCTCGGCGCCGCTGCCCGCGGACATCGACGAGTACCTGTTCGCGGGGTTCATCGCGCGCGATCGCGTCGACCTCGTCGACTGCGTATCGGTGCCCCTGCAGGTACCGGCGGCGGCCCAGGTCGTGCTCGAGGGGTGGGTGTCGCCGGGCGAGCGGCTGCCCGAGGGACCGTTCGGCGATCACACCGGCTTCTACACACCGGTCGAGCCGTTCCCGTTCGTCCGCGTCGAGACCTTGACGATGCGCACCGACCCGATCTACCAGTCGATCGTGGTCGGCCGTCCGCCGCAGGAGGACGGTCCGCTGGGCAAGGCGACGGAGCGGATCTTCCTGCCGCTCATCCAGATGACGGTGCCGGAGATCGTCGACTACGACCTGCCCGAGGCCGGCGTGTTCCACAACTGCTGCATCGTCTCGATCGACAAGCGGTTCCCCAAGCACGCGCAGAAGGTCATGAACGCGATCTGGGGTGCGGGCCTGCTGTCGCTGTCGAAGCTGATCGTGGTGGTGGACGCGGACTGCAACGTGCACGACTACGCCGAGGTGGCCTGGCGCGCGTTCGGCAACGTCGACTACGCGCACGACGTGCTGCACTCGGTCGGGCCGGTGGATCATCTCGATCACGCGTCCTACGAGCAGTTCTACGGTGGCAAGCTCGGCATCGACGCGACGCGCAAGCTGCCTACGGAGGGCTACCGGCGCGCGGGCGGCTGGCCGACCGAGTGCGTGCTGGATCCGCAAACGGTGGCCACGGTGGACCGGCGCTGGCGCGAGTACGGGATCGGTCGAGCGAAGCGATGAGCGCCACCTCCCGCGATCTTGTGCAGGATCCTGCGGCCGGGCGCGGCGGGCAGCACAAGATCCGCAAGTTCCTGCGGCTCGTCATGATCGAGCACTCCGTCTTCGCGCTTCCGTTCGCCTATATCGCCGCGCTGACCGCGATGTGGACGCTGACCCGCTCGGTCCACTGGGTGCAACTGGCGTTGATCACCGTCGCGATGGTGTCGGCCCGGACGGTGGCCATGAGCGCGAACCGCATCCTCGACCGGCGCTTCGACGCCCTCAATCCGCGTACCGCGCGGCGCGAACTCGTCACCGGCGAGCTGTCGGTGCGGACGGCCTGGGTGGGGACGGCGGTGGCGCTCGGGATCGCGGTCGGCACCTGGATCGGCGGCTTCGACCTCATCTACTCGTGCCAGGACGCGGCGATCGACCGCGAGATCGGGTCGCGCTCGTTCCCGGCCCGGTTCGGGATCCCGGCCG
>JAVHVH010000248.1:0-8027 GCA_032160665.1 Pseudonocardiales bacterium | reverse complement strand
AGCAGCGGGACGAGCGCCGGTCCCTCGAGCGGATTGCCGACAACGCGGCAGAACCGCGACTGCAGGAACCGCTCCACCCGCCAGCTCGGCACTGACACCGCGCGGGCAAGCTGCACCGGGTGGCCGGACAGGAGCAGGATCGGCACGACCAGCCACAGCGTCAGCACCTGGGACGTCCATACCCAGTAGAGCGAGCTCGCGTAGACCTGCGGAAAGCCGCAACTCGTCCACGCGAGCAAAGCCAGGCCCAGCCCGAAGAGCACCGACCGGCCGACCGGCCACGTGCGGCCGAGGCGACGCACTCCCAGGACGTAGGCCACGGCGAGCAGGACGACGATCACGACGGCGATCGGCTGCACCGTCCACTGCGACAGCAGCGACGCGGGTGCGGGCCGGCCGAGCGCATCGATCACGCCCCCATGATCCCCGCAGTGAAATGATGCGCGCATGCGCGTCTACCTCGGCAGTGACCACGCCGGCTTCGAGCTCAAGGCCCGGCTCATCGAGCACGTGACGCAGCTCGGCCACGAGGCCGTCGACTGCGGCGCGCACACCTACGACGACCAGGACGACTACCCGCCCCCGTGCATCTCCGCGGGAACGCGCATGATCGCGGATCCGGGCAGTTTGGCCATCGTGATCGGCGGCTCGGGCAACGGCGAGCAGATCGCGGCCAACAAGGTGAAGGGAGTGCGCGCCGCGCTGGTGTGGAGCGACGAGACCGCCCGCCTCGCCCGCGAGCACAACGACGCGAACGTCATCAGCCTCGGCGCGCGTAACCATCCGGACGAGGACATGCTGCGCTTCGTCGAGATCTTCCTGTCGACCCCGTTCTCGCACAACGAGCGGCATCAGCGACGGATCACGATGGTGGCCGAATACGAGACGAGCGGAGCCATCGAGGGCCACGTCACGAGCTGACGGTCAGCGCTTGTCGTCCGGTTTCCAGTTGCGCCGGACGATCACCACATCCCGCTCGGCGTCGAGCAGGTCCTCGTCCGTCGGGCGGTTGACGTCCCGACCGCGTAGGGCCCCGCTGACCCCGAGCTGGGAGCTGCCGGCGCCGACGATGTCGCGCAGACCACGCTCACTCGGCTCCCGCGGTGCGCGGCGCTTGCGCGCCGGTTCCGGCGATGCGGCGGCTTCCACGATGTCGGCCCCCGCGGGCGGCGCAGCGGTGGGCGGCCGCTTCGCCGCGGGCGGCGCGGCGGCGGGCGGCGGCGTGGATCTCGTCGGCGGACCCTGGGCGGCGCTGGCCTGGCGCCGACGGCGGCGCCGCGGGTGACCGGGGTCCTCGCTCATGGGGTGATCCTGCCCCACTCGAGATGCCGGGACGGGACAGATCGCGTATATACACACGAGAACCTGTTCTCGTCTCGAGGAGGAGACCGTGGCAAGGACGCGACGGATGGGGCTGGCGGCGGCGACGGCCACGGTTCTGGCAGCGGGGACGTTCGCCTCAACGGTCGGGCCTACGTCCGCAACCGCGCTGGTGGCGCCCTCCCACGCCTACCGCGCCAACGACTATGCCGACGGGCAGGCGATGAGCATCCTGCCGCCCGGTGCGCACGGTCTGGTGAACGCCGCCGACGCGCTGCAATTCGAGCTGCTGGGCAAGCGGCCCGCCGGCAGCCAGGACCAGCTGGGCAAGTACGCGAACCTGCTCTACGGCTACTCGTCGCTCACCGACTCGACGCTCTCCGACTACTTCAACGACGAGTCGTTCGGCGTGCGACCGACGGACGTCACCCGGACGGAGGTGCCGACACCCGGGGTCACGATCTACCGCGACCAGCACGACGTCCCGCACATCTACGGCAACACCGACCAGACCCTCGCCTTCGGCGCCGGGTACGCCCAGGCCGAGGACCGGCTCTTCCTCATGGACGTGCTGCGGCACTACGGGCAGGGCACCCTCGCGAGCTTCCTGGGCGGCTCGTGCGAATTCGAGCAGATGGACCATGACCAGCTGCTCCTGGCGCCGTACACGAAGGCGCAGGCAACCGCTCAGGTCAACGCGCTGCCCCTCCGGTACGGCGCCCAGGGGGCGCTCGCCAAGTCCATGATCGAGAACTACGTGGCCGGCGTGAACCGGTACATCGCGGCCGCGATCCTCGACCCGCGGAGACTGCCCGCCGACTACATCGCCGCGGTGCCCGAGATCCTGCCCCAGAAGTGGTCGGTGGCCGACGTCGTCGCCATCGCCGGACTCATCGGCGGCATCTTCGGACGCGGCGGCGGCAACGAGGTCGCCAACGCGCACCTGCTGCAGTACCTGCAACGCCGGCTCGGCCCGGCGGCCGGCGCCCAGGCGTTCCGCGAGTTCAAGACGTCCAACGATCCCCTCGCACCGACGACGGTCGTCGACAAGACCTTCCCGTACGAGATCCCGGGCACGATCGATCCGAGTACTACGGCGCTGCCCGACTACGGCGTGCCCGTGACCGGCGGCCCGGTGGCCACCGCCCCGAACTGCAATCTGCAGAAGCCCGACCCGACGGCGCTGTCCATCATCAACGCGCTGTCCGACCTGCCCAAGCACATGAGCAACGCGCTGGTTGTGAACGCCGACCACAGCGCGGGCGGTCACCCGGTCGCGGTGTTCGGACCGCAGGTGTCCTACTTCGCCCCGCAGATCCTGTCCCAGATCGACCTGCACTCGCCCAACTACGCCGCTGAGGGCGCGTCCTTCCCGGGCACCGGCCTCATCGAACTGGGCCGCGGGGCCGACTACGCCTGGTCGGCGACCTCAGCCGGCTCCGACATCATCGACCAGCGCCTGGAGCAGATCTGCAACCCGCTCGGCGGCGCTCCTGCCGCCCACGGGACGTACTACCGCTTCAACGGCGCGTGCGTCCCGATGACCACCGAGCACTTCAAGGAGGTCGCGCTGCCCAAGCCCGGCGGCCTCGGGGCGCCGGCCGTCCTTGACCACGTGGTGCGCCTGACTCGGCACGGCATCGTGCAGGGCTGGACCACGGCCAACGGTGCCCCGGTCGCCGTCGTCAACCAGCGTTCGACGTACAACCACGACGTGGATTCGGTCGTCGGATTCCTGGGCTGGGGCCAGCCGTCGCGAACCCACGACGTGACGTCGTGGATGGCGAGCGCCGCCAAGATCGGCTTCACGTTCAACTGGTTCTACGTGGACGACCGCGACACCGGGTACTTCGTCAGCGGACTCGATCCGGTCCGCCCGACGAATGTGGATCCCAACCTGCCTACGTGGGGCACGGGCGGCTCGGAGTGGACGGGGTATCTGCCCGCCGTCCAGCACGTCCAGGAGATCAATCCGCCGCAGGGTTTCTTCGTCAGCTGGAACAACAAGCCCGCACCAGGCTTCGCGGCCGCCGACGACCAGTATGGGTACGGCCAGGTGTTCCGGTCGATGATGCTGGTCGACCAGCTGAAGGCGCAGTTCGCGGCCCACTCGGCGAAGCTGACCCGGGCCCAAGTCGTCCAGGCCATGGAGACGGCCGCGTCGCAGGATCTCGACGGGTTGACCGTGCTGCCGCTGCTACTGCAGTACCTGTCCGGCCGTTCCGAACCGGCCGGGGTGAGCGCGATGCTCGGTGAGCTGCGCACCTGGATCGACGACGGTGCGCACCGCCGCAAGGCCGCCGCGGGTGATGCGCAGTACGCACACGCCGCGGCGGTGGCCGTCGCCGACGAGCTGATCCCGAACCTGATCCAGGCCCTGTACGACCCGATCCTGGCCGCGGGCGGAGTGGGATCGGCGGGGTCCAACGGCGGAGCCACCGCGCCGGCCTACAGCGCCCTGCCGATGCAGTTCGTCAACACGCCGAACTCGGGTGGGGCGCACCTGGGCAGCGCGTACGACGGCGGCTACGAGGGTTATCTGGTGGCGACGCTGCAGCAGTTGCTCGGCGGGTCGCCGGTGGACGGCTTCGGCACCGAGATCACGTCCAGGGAATGCCACGGCGGGCCGGCGACGTGCCCGGCGGCCGTCGACGAGGCGCTGCAGAAGACCTACAACTCGCTGGTTGCGGCGAACGGGTCGGCCGCCGTGTCGGCGTGGACGGCGTCCTCGGCGTCGGCTGCGGCGAACCAGACCATGCCGGTGTTCGACGCGATCCAGTTCCGCGCGCTCGGAATCGTCGGCCAGCCGGCCATCGACTGGCAGAACCGGCCGACCTTCCAGCAGGTCATCGAGTTCCCCCGCCATCGGGCGCGGTGAGCGCCTGCGGTCTTACCCCTAACCCCCTACGGCTTTGCACCTTTCAGCTCCCCTAGCGGCTCCGTTTAGGGCATCTGAAAGGTGCAAAGCGCTGGGTGGTCAGGACAGGGCGAGCAGTTCGATCAGGGTGCGGGCGGCTTGGCCGCCGTCCTCGAGGGCGATCGCCACGGCACGCGGAACGTCCAGGTCGTCCAGCAGCGCCGCCGGAACAGCTGCCGCCCCCGGCGCCATCCCGGGTGTGGACGCGGCCGCGTACAGGCGTTCGAGCGTCGCCTCCGCCTCGTCCAGCGCGGCCGGCTCGTAGGACCACGGCTGCGCCCAGCGACGGTTCAGTAACAGCAGCCGGATCGCGCCGGCCGAGTGCGAGCGCAGCAGGTCGTTGACGAGGACGAGGTTGCCCGTCGACTTGGCCATCTTCTGGCCGTTGATCGACACGATGCCGGCCCGCATCCAGGCGCGCGCGAACGGCGTCACCCCGGTGACGGCCTCGGCCAGGGCGGCCTCGCTGGCATGGTGCGGGAACGCCAGATCGCCGCCGCCGCAGTGGATGTCGACGCTGGATCCGAACAGCGCCAGCACCATCGCCGCGCACTCGGCGTGCCAGCCCGGGCGTCCGTCGCCCCACGGACTGGGCCAGCTCACCTCGTCGTCCGGGTCGCTCGCGCGCCACACCGTGATGTCGAGGGGGTCGTCCTTGTCGGGGTCGTCGGGGTTGTCGTGGTACTCCGCGGCGCGCAGCAGCGCCGTATCCCGATCGAGTCCGGCGTGCGCCGCGGAATCGGCGGTCCGGGCGTACACCGTTCCGCCCCGCTCGTAGGCGGCGTCACGGTCCAGCAGTCCCTGGGCGAGCTGGATGACGTGCCCGATGTGCTGCGCGGCGCTGGGTGCATGATCGGGCGGACGGACCTGCAGGGTGGCCATCGTCGCCTCGAACGAGGCCCGCTGCAGGGTGGCCAGCATCGTGGGCGACTCGCCGAGGCGGCGGGCCTCGGCGAACAGCACGTCGTCGACATCGGTGACGTTGCGCGCGACCGTCACCGCGTGGCCGTGCCAACGCAGGATCCGTTCGGCGGCGTCGGCCCAGACGTAGGTTGCCGCGTGTCCCAGGTGCGTGACGTCGTAGGGCGTGATTCCGCAGACGTACATGCGGACGTGGCCCACCATCGGCAGGAGCTCGCCACCGAGGCGCAGGCGCATGGGCGGGCCGGTGAGACGCAACGGATTCACGCGCTCATCCTGCCAGCGTGGCCGTGGCCGAACTTCGGGCGCCGCCTGAGTATCCTGGCCACGCGGTCCCTCGGGCCGCATGCGGGCGTAGCTCAATGGCAGAGTCTCAGTCTTCCAAACTGATTACGCGGGTTCGATCCCCGTCGCCCGCTCCACCGATAGGCCCCGGAGTTACTGGCCTCCAACGTTCTGGGGTCTTGCCGGAGCATCATCACCGTGCCGTTAGTCCGATCCTCAAGCGGCCATTTGCACGGCGGGACGGTCTCGTTCGAGCGTCTGTGGCTGGCGGACGAGTTGCAAGCCGCCCTTGAACCGACGCCCACCGTCAGCCCAACGTTGCTCGCGGTGCCGGTGGACCTGGGGGACGTGGTGGACGCACTCCGCGGGGACGCCACCTTTGGTGGAGGCCGGTTAGATCTGCGGACCGGCGAAGTGATCCTGAACCCGCCATTTGCCGAGCTCGGGCTCGAGGAGGAGGACGAGGGCGAGAGCGAGGATCGGCTCACTATCGAACCTCTGGGATCTCGGCCGGGCTACCGGGACATGGAGCGCTTCATCGCCACCTGCCACGACACCCGCACGGCGAATCGGCTCAGCCGCGCGATCGACGGCAAGGGCGCGTTTAGACGCTTCCGCGTCACCCTCGAGTCCTGGCCCGAGCTCGAGAACAGCTGGTACCGCTACGACGAGGAACGGTGGCGCGGGAGGGCGCGCGAGTTTCTCGCCGACGCCGGCTACCGCGCAGCACCCGACCCCTCGCCTCCCGGAGACTGATCACCCGCGCTTCATCGCGACAGCGGCTATGGTCGGACGCCACACCGACAGCGGCGTGACGGGGCGGTTCGAGTCACCCGGGCACGGGCGGGATGACTTGTTGGGTCGGGTGTGCCCGGCCGCGGTAGATGACGGGGTGCCGGGATGTCACGCTCGGGTCGACGGCGTCGGAGCCGACGTAGACGCAGCCGGTGTCGCGGCACGAAACGCCATCGAAGCCGACAGGCACGTCGCTGAGCACGAAGTGTCCGTTGACGAAGTCGCGCCAGGCAAGCAGTCCACCATGGTTGTCGCCACGGTCGGTCCACGATCCGACCGCTGCGCACCGTTGAAACTGGACGCAGGAGACCCCACCCAGCCCGGCAGGAACCTCGTAGCCGACGTCGATGTTTGGCCCCGTCCTCGGGGTAGCGAGATACCACGGCGCTCCGGCCTTGCGGTTCTCCACCGCCGGCAGTGTGCCGCTCTGGCCGACGGCCACGCACGACCGCGGCGCCGGGCACGAAATGCCCCACAGCTCGACCCCTGAGGAGTTCGGGTAGGGCAGGTTGCCGCCCCAGCTCCAGCGAGTCCCGTTCCAGTGCTCGACCATCGGATGCGCACGAAACGTCTCGTCGCCGACGGCCGTGCAGTTGTCCGAGGACACACACGACACATCGGTGAGCCGCACGTTGTAGAAGGGCCGTTGGACGGCAGGCCGCAGCCGGAAGGTGCCGCCGACCAGTTGCCAGGTCACCGGCCGCTCGCGGGAGCGGCCACCGCTGAGGAAAACGGTGTGACTGCCTACCGCGATGCACGCTGAGCCGGAGCAGCTCACCGTGGCCCGGGAAACATGACCGGGGCGCTGGATCGTGAGGAACCGCCAGGATGCGCCGTTCCACCGCTCGGCGATGACGAACCAGGTTCTGCCGCTGCGCGCCCACCCGAGCGCGGTGCACGCCGTCGCGGAGGTGCACGAGACGCTAACCAAGTAGATCGCCGCCGCTCCGACCGGCGGTGCCTTCGTCGGCATCACCTGCCATGCCGTGCCATCCCACCGGTAGGCAAGACCGAGCCGGGGCGCGGTGCTGCTCGCCTGCCGGAAACCGACCGCCATGCAGAAGGTATCGGTCGGGCACGAGACCGAGTACAACTCGCCCCTGCCGGCCGGCGCCGTGCCTGCATTCGCGCTCACGCTGCCGACTGCCGTCGCGCCAAGGAGGAGGCCGATCGCCGCGGCCGTGATCCAGTTCCGCATCCAGTTCCGCATCCTGATCCCTCCGTCGGGTGCCACCGAGAGATCCACTATGCGCCGAACGTCGCCGCGCGGTACAGCGCCGACCCCCGCTGCCGTCCCACCACGACAGCGCGAATCGATGGTCAAAAGGGAAAATGCTTTTCGGCAGGACCGCTCACGGCGGCGGCGTTTCCGTACGGTGTGGTCAAGAATTGTGCTAAGCCGGTCCGCTCATCGCCGTCGACTGACTGCGTCGACGTAGCCCGCACAGTCGGGCCTGACCGTGAGGAACGGGGTGGCGATGAACCGGCGGCGTGCAAACCTCCAATTCCTCGCAGCGCTCGGCCTCATCACAGCGGGATGCTCGGGCCAGTGGTGATCACGCATGCACCCTCGTCGGCGCGGACAGCGGAGTAACGGTCGCCGTCAAGGCCGGTGCACTGCCGGCCACGGTCCGATTGAGCTGACCGCCTGCGTCGATCATCGTTGCGGCACCCAGCGCTACAACGGCCCTCCTCCGGATGGGCGTTGGGCGTTCGCGTTCCCGTCCCGAGCGACGAGGATGTCCGCGTCACAATCCATGTCCGAGCGGGCGCACGACTGGTCTACGTC
>JAVHVH010000238.1:0-32338 GCA_032160665.1 Pseudonocardiales bacterium | reverse complement strand
AGCGGGATGGTCCAGAGCGGGATGGTCCACAGCGGGGGCGGGGGTCACTCGGGCACCCCGATCCGTTGCAGGATCGCGTGCAGCTCCCACATCGCGGTGTAGGTGCTGAAGACCACGACTCGCCCGTCCGGCTGCACGGCCGCCACCGCCGAGCGCACCGCCTTCTCGAGGTCGGGTTCGATCTCGTCCACAGCCACGTCGTCGTAACGCAGCCGCACCGCCATGTCGGCCGCCCGGGTACCGGACGTGACCCGCCGGGCCTGGAGCGGGCCGAGCGCGGTGAAGTCCACGTCCCACAGCCACGACACGTCCCGCCCGTCGGCGTAGTCGTCGTTGATCGCGATCGCCAGTGCGTCCGGAACGCCCGTGTCGAGGGTGTGCAGGGTCTGCCGGAAGCCGGCCGGGTTCTTGACGAGTTGGAGCACCACCTGCCGGCCGTCCACCGTGAAGCTCTGGCCCCGGCCGAACGCCGGCGAGACGTGGGCAAGTGCCGCGACGACCGTCTCCGCGTCGAAGCCGAAACTCAGCGCGAGGGCCGCTGCCCCGCACGCGTTCTGGGCGTTGTGCGGCCCCTCGGCCCGCAGGATCACGTCATGGTCGGCGCCGCCAATGCGCAGCGTGGCCGCCGGGTGTTCCGCACTTGGCAGGGTCCGCAGCTCGACGGTCGCCGGCAGCTGGGACCGGAACACCGGCCCGCCGTAGAGCTCCTCGTCGTTGGGAAACATCTCGCGCAGCTCGGGTGCGACGCCGTAGTAGGAGACCTGCGCCTGGGTTCGCGTGGCCAGCTTCGCGATCCGCTCGTCATCGCGGTTGAGAACCACGTGTCCGGTGGTCGCCGCGGCGAGCTTGCCCAGCAGGCCCGCGGTGGTGTCGATCTCGCCGAACCGGTCGAGTTGGTCCCGCATGACGTTGAGCAGGAGCGCCCGCCTCGGTGCTACGCGTTCGACAAACCGGACCGCCCACGCCTCGTCCAGCTCGAAGACCGCTACGTCGTACGGCAGCCGCCCCGACCACGACGCGTGCTCGACGGTCGCGGTGATCGCGCCCCGCACGAAGTTGGAGCCGGTGTCGTTGGTCAGCACGCGCAGCCGCTCACCGAGCACCGTGGCGACCATCTTCGTCGTCGTCGTCTTGCCGTTGGTCCCCGAGACGACGACGACGCCCTCGGGCAGGCCAGCCATCGCGCGCGCGAGGTAGCGCGGAAAGACCTTCTCGACCACCAAGCCGGGCAGCGCGTTGCCGCGACGGCCGATCAACCGGAGCGCGAGCAGCGTGACTTTGCCAAGCCACACGGCGAGCAGGGTCATGACCGACAACCGTACAGACGGCGACGGGGCGCGCCGCACGATGCGACGCGCCCCAGGCCGGACCGATCAGTTGAGCGCGGTCAGCCAGCCGGTGTTCGGCACCCCGACGCCGGTGACCGGGTCGTAACCCGGCGTGGTCGCGAGGCTGCTGTCCTGGTTGAAGGTCCGCACCGAGTAGAGCACGCCACCAGAGGCGTCCACGCCATTGGCGTAGTCCGCTCGGACGTTGCCGGCGTCCGGAGGGGATCCGGCGACGTCGGTGAACGCGCCCCGGTGGGCGTAGATCACCGGGTTGAGCAGGCCTACGCCGTCGCCGCCGACGCTCTGCAGCGACAGCGCCGTCATGCCCGCGAACAGCGGCGAGGCCAGACTCGTGCCGCCGATGCGGTACTCGTCGTAGGCGACGACGCCCTTCGGGAACTTCTGGGTCTCACCGACGAGCATGCCGGTATTCGGGTCTGCGTCCAGCGCGACGTCAGGCACCTGCCGGTAGGCGCTCGAGGTCACGCCGTCCTGGTAGTCCGGCCGGGCAAAGAGCGAGGACGTGCCGCCGCCGGCGCCGTAGAGGAAACCGACCGAGGTCCAGCCGCTACCGTCGGCCGACAGGTTGTACTTCGCGGTACCCCAGCCCGTCTGGAAGAGCAGGTTGCCGCTCGCGCCGATCGCGGTGGACGTGCCGCCCACGCCGGTCGCATACGGATCGGACGCCGGGTAGTCGACCTGCTTGACGCCAGTGGCGGCGAGCTCGTCCCCGTTGTCGCCGGAGGAGAACATGAAGCTGATGCCCTCCGTAGCGCCCTGAAGGAACACCGCCTCGTAGGCCGCGGTCGCGTCCGGACTCTCGTTCGCCTCGAGGTCGCTCCACGAGTTGCTGACGAGCTTGGCCGTGCCGTCGTCGACGACTTGGCCGAGCGTGTCCAGGAAGTCCGCGTCGAAGCAGCTCGCGGAACCGTAGTAGTGGATGTTCGCGCCCGGCGCCATCGCGTGCACGGCCTCGACGTCGAGCGTCTCCTCGCCGTACCAACCGTTGGCGCCGCATTGCCCCTCGTGGGTGAAGCTGTTCGGCCACGTCTGGGTGAGCTGTCCGGGGACGTAGGCCCGGTCACCGTGCCGGGCGGCGTACGTGGCCGCATCGGCGGCAATCGTCGGGGCTGCGTAGGCGTCGGTGATGGCCACCGTCACCCCGGAGCCGTCGAGGGTGGAGTTGCCCTCGTACGCCGAGCGGAACTGCGGGCCGGTGTAGCCGCACGGCGCGTACGGCAGCGTCTTGCCGTTGAACTGGGGCAGCGGCGTGGTGCCGTCCGCCTTCGTGCCGGCCGGGATCTGGCCGTAGTAGGCCGAGCACGGCCGCGCGTTGCGGAAGCCGGCCGGAGGCGCGACGTTCGGGTCGCTGGATGGCTGGCTGGACGGCTTCACGATCTTGGGCGTGGTGTCGAGGCCGGTCACGGTCAGCACGGCCGCCGCGAGGCTCGCCGGTACCGCGAGCGATGAGGCCGGCGCCTGGACGGTGAGTCCGTTGTGACGGTAGCGCTCGATCTGTGCGCCGAAGGCGTGCTCCGCAGCCGCCACCGTGCCTTTCACGGTGACGTATCGGTTGCTGGCCCCGACACCGGTGACCGAGAGGCCCGCCGCGCGAAGGTAGGAGGACACCGCGCGAACCGTGGCATCGGTGGGTGCGAAGCGGGCCCGGTACTGCGCGGCGGTCAGGAACTTGTGGTAACTCGCGCTGCCGGGGGTCGCCATCGCGGTCGCGGCCTGCTTGACCGCCGCGAGGCCGCCGCGCGGAGCCAGGTAGACGCGCGCATTCGTCGCGGCCGAGTTCGCGGCGGAGCCCAGGTGCGTCGCGTGAGACACCCAGGCCGGCTTGGTGTTGGGAACGGCCTTCGTCGTCGGCGCGGCCGAGGCCGGCGTCATCGCGAGTGCCGAAGCGAGCACCGTCGTTGCGGCGATCGCCGCCGCGGTGATGCTGCGTTTGTGCATACGTGCCTCCACTTGTGACGGGCAAGATGTGCGACGCTCGCCGGGCTTTCCGGTTCGGCGCACAAACGTCGAAGCTACGAGGGACGCCGCGGCCCGGGCGGGCGTCTAGGTGGCTGCTTCCTGCATGGCAGATAGTCGCCGTTGCTTCCGGGCGGGAAAGCGACGTAACTGTGCTCTGTGGTTTTACCTCACGCTCTACTCACCTCGGGGATCGGCGGCCGGGAGGCCCGCCGGACTCTCGGGTTCCGCGAGAAGTGATTTCCGTTCCAGGTCGGACGGGGGAGAAGATGCCGACCTTCGCAACGTTTCGTCAAGACGTCGTGCAGGCGCCGATCCTTGACGTCGGGCGGAGCGTGGCCGCGGGCTTTCAGGCTCAACTCCGCGGCGACACCTGGCGCGGGGGCAAGCGGCGCTCGGTGCTCGATCGGGACGCGGACGGTTCGATGACCGCGGCGGTCCTGGCGATCGCGCTCGCCGAGCGGCCGGGCCTGCCGACCGACACGTTCATGTCCCTGCCGCTGGGCACGTATGTCGCCACGTCCGCCGCGGTCCGCGACGTTTTGCTCACGCAACCGGACCTGGACGACGTGGTTCTCGACGTCACCGGGTCGCTGCGGTGGGTACCCGGCCCGGAACTCGAGTCTGCGGTCGCGGCGTTCCGACGGGCCGGCGCACGCATCGCGGTCGGGGGTGACGGTGTCGCGCAGCCTGAGTTGACGCGCATCGTGTCGCTCAGGCCGGCCATCATCCGCCTCGGCCGGGACTGGGTTCGCGACATCGATCATTCGAAGGCGAAACGGACCGGGGTCGAGATCATCGCTCGGCTCGCGGGGGAGCTCGGGGCCTCGATTCTGGCCGAGGGTGTCACGACTGCCGCCGAGCTCCGGGCCCTGGTCGACCTCGGCGTACCGCTGGCCCAGGGGCCGTTGATCGGCGCGACGGACTCGGGCTGGCCCGAGATCCGCGACGCCGCGCGGACCGCACCCCGCCTCGACGTCGCCGCCGAGGGCGCATCGAGCGGCTGATGGCGCACATCACCACCCGTTACCGCTGACCGCAGTAGAGGCTCAGACGAGCGTCGCGAGCTGCTCGGCGAAGGTCAGCGCCGTCGCCGGCCGGTCGACCGCGTTCGGGGTGATCGCCCACCCGATCATGGACGTCGCCGCCGGATCGAGCGTCGCGGACACCGTCGGCGGCTGGGCGAAGACCCGGCGCAGCGCGAGCATCGCGTCGCCCTCGGGCAGTTCGCCGTAGAGGCCGGTCCCGGTGAGCGCCCGGTGCAGCGTCGCCCCGAGGGAGAAGATGTCGGTCGCCCGCGACGGCGCCGCGCCTTGGATGAGGGCGGGGTCGGTGTACTCGATCGACGTCACCGATCCCATGCCGGTGATCGTCACCCCGGGAGCGAGCACCTGGCTCAGGCCGAGGTCGGCCAGCTTGCCGCGTCCGCCGTGCAGCAAGACGTTCTGCGGCTTGATGTCGCGATGGACGATGCCCGCCTCGTGCAGGGCATGCGCGGCCCGCGCCGCATCGGCGACCGCGGCGATCACCGTTCCCCGATCGTGCGCGGCGGCGCCCAGGGATCCATCGGGCAGATACTCCATCGCGTAGTAGAACGCTTCACCCTGCTGGCCGGCGTCGTAGAGCGCGACGAGGTGCGGCGACTGCACCGCGGCGAACGCGGACAGCTCGCGCGTCGCCCTCCGGAAGATGTCCTCGGAGGTCGGTCCGGACAGCACCTTCACCGCGACGAACTCGGCGTCGATCGGCAACCGGGCCGGGGTCCGCGCGACGAAGAACTCGCCGTGGTTACCCTTGCCCAGCGAATGGATGAACTCGTAGTCGGCGATGCCGTTCATGACTGCCTTTCCGTCGAGATCAGGCCGGCCCAGGCGTCGACATCGTCGGCCGTGTCGTCCGGCCGGGCATGGACGACTAGGTGCGCGTCGGCGTCGCTCGCGCTGCCGACGATCAAGGCGCCCTCTGGCACCTCGCCCGCCGTCACGTCGATTCCGCGGCGCGTCAAGTCCGTCAGGGCACCGCGGTCGCGGCGACCGTGCCCTCCGGCGAGGACCAACGGCACGCCGCGACCCACCGCGATCTGCGCGGCGACCTGCAGGGCCGCCCCGCCGTCCGCACCGGGGTGCTGCCGCACGGCGACCGCCGTCGACAGCTCGGGTCCGTGCGCGCGGAACTCGACGGTGCGGGGGAGCATATTGTGCGGCGCTAAGGCGGTTTCGCCGCGCAGTACGGCGAGGTCCGGATCAGCGGTGAGGATGTGCCGGGTCAGGTCGGCGGCGAGATTCTCGCTGAACTGCGAGTGCACCGTCACCTCGACGTCGCGCCCGTGACCGCGCGCGGCCAGCGCATGCAGCTCGGACATCGTTTGGGTCATGACGAGCAGTTCCATGCCCAACCCGCTGCCCACCTCGAGGCGGTTGGCGGGCCGTTGCGGGACCAAGCGCGTGAGCACGACTCGGGCCGGACGGCGGGCCGCGGCGAGGTCAAGCGCGATGTCCACGAGTTCGGTGTCGTCGGCCGACTCGACGACGGCGAGAACGCGATACGAGCTGTCCGCCGCGAGCGCCGCACGCTCGGCGTCCGCGATGTCCCGCTCCACCATCCGCGGTGGGTAGATGGCTCGCAGCAGCGGCCCGGTCATCATCGTCGTCACCAGGGCCATCAGCACCATGAGCGAGAACAACTCGGGATTGAGGACGCCGAGGTCGAGACCCACCTTGAGGATCACGAGTTCGGTCAGGCCGCGGGTGTTCATGAGCGTCGCCAGCGCGCCGGCCTGGCGGCCGTACACCCCGGTTGCTCGTGCCCCGAGATACGCGCCGATGAACTTGCCGCCGATCGCCACGGCCAGAATCCCGACCAGCTCGGCGACGGCCCGCACGTCGAGGTTGGACAGGTCGACCTTCACGCCGGCGACCACGAAGAACACCGGTAGCAGTAGCAGGACGCTGATCTGCTCGAGCCGTTCGAGGATGCTCTCGCGCAGCGGCGCGGCATCCTCGCGGGGCATGACGGCGCCGAAGATGAACGCGCCGAAGATGAAATGGACGCCCATCCACTCGGTCGCGAACGCGGAGGCCAGCAGCGTGACGAGGACGATCGCAAGTACATCGGGGGTCAGCCGGCCGAGCTGCCGGTAGCGTCCGGCGACCCACCTCATGACCGGACGGACGACGAGCACCATCAAGGCGAGGTAGACCGGCGCGAGCAGGATGTGCCACTGGTCCGCGGCGTCGGTGTTGGCGATCGTCACCACGACAGCGAGCAGCGACCAGGCCGCGATGTCGTCCACCGCGGCGCTCGCGATGGCCAGCCCGCCGAGCCGGGTGCGGTGCATCCCGCGGTCGGTCAGGATCCGGGCCAGCACCGGAAACGCCGTCACCGACATCGCCGCGCCGATGAACAGGGCGAACGGGACGACCCGATCGATGTGGTGTCGGTGGGCCAGCCAGATGCCGAGCACGAAGCCGGTCGACAGCGGTAATGCGATCGAGCCGAGTGACACGCTGACCGCGATGCGCTCGCGTCCCCGGATCAAGGTGCGGTCGAGTTCGTACCCGACGATGAACATGAAGAGAACAAGTCCGACGTCAGCGACCGCCGTGAGTGGTGGGAGCAGCTCGGCCGGGAACAGCCGCTTGGTGATCCAGCCCTCGAACAGCGTCGGGCCCAGCAGGATGCCGGCCAGAATCTCACCGACGACGGGCGGTTGACCGATCCGCTTGGCCAGCGCGCCGAACAGCCGGGCCAGCGTCAAGATCAGCGCCAGGTCAATGAGCAGCAGCTGGGTTGCATGCGGTGTCACGGTCGCTCACCCCTCGTCAGGTGTTGCGGTGGGATTCGTAGCGCAACTGCCGTTGCCCGAAGCCGATCTGGGTGCCGGGACGGATCGGGACGGGGGTGAGCCTCGGGGCCGCCCGCCAGGCCGACTCGCCCGGTCCCCAGATCCCGGTCCCGTTGGCCGAGCCGAGGTCGACGACCTGTACCTGCCAGCCGTCGAGCCGGATCTGGACGTGCGCCCTCGAGATCAGGCCTTGCGAATCCTCTAGGCGTAAGGGGCGGGCGTCGCCCGCGGCGACCCGCTCGTCGCGCGACGGATCCCGGCCGATCACGTAGTCGGTCTCGAGGCTGAAGATGCTGCCGTCGTCGAGGACGAGCACCCCCAGCGGTGGACGGGGGCCGGGGCGCGGCACCAGCGTCAGTTGCGCCATCGAGATCCCGCAGATGGCGCAGTAGCGAGCGCTCGGGTCGTCGAAGTGGCCGTTCTTGCAGTAGACCCCCAGCACCTGGATCCCGTGGTCCGCGAGCGGGTGTGAGGCCGGTGCCACCTCGGGGGCCGGTTCGGGTGGTGGCGCCGCGATCGGCAGCGGCTCGCGTTCAGGCGCCTGCGGTACGCCCGCGGCCGCTTGCACCAGCACGACGGACGAGAACGGCTGGCTGCGGTCGAGGTCCGGCACCGTCTCCTCGACGGCCGGCATCTCCGGTGGTGCGGCCGGCGGCGCCGGCACCGTCGACTGCTCCGCGACCGCCGGTTGGTCCGGAACCGCCGGCGGCGCCGAGACTGTGGGCTGGTCTGGCTCGACCGGCGCCTGCGGCTCGGGCACGGCGTGCGCGGGTTCCTTCGACAGAGTGGGCGGGGCGTGGACCCGCGCGGGCTCCGCGATCGGCTCCTGCACGACCGGCATCTGGGCCGTCACCGGCTCGTCCGGTGCCGGCTCCGAATCGGTCGGGACGGGGGCCGCCCCCGCTGACAGGACGTACAGCAGACCGGCGGCGTGCACGGTGCCGTGTTCGAGATTGCCCCATTGCTGCGGCGTCGCGTCCGTGTCGATGTCACCGAGTCCGGCCCGGATCGAGAGCACCATCCCGGGCAGGACGCTGCGCACCCCGTCACTGGACTGCCGCAATGCGAGGCGCTGCTCGCCGTGCTCGGTCGCCACGTCCGCCCAGGCGTGCCCGAAGACCGCGACGATCACCGACCTGCCCGCCGGACCGAAGGCCACGACGTTGACGCCACCGGTGCCGGACAGCAGCGCGGAGAGCCGATCGGCCAGGGCCGTGCCGTCGCCGCCGGAGTGGGCGACCTCTTCGTGCAGGGCGAGGACGGCGTCGGTCGCGCCGCCGGCCGAGCACAGCAGGATGAGCTGACCGTGCCGCGAGAGCACGCCCTCGCCGCTGACCGGGTGCAGGCCGGGCGTCGTCATGGCCGCCACCGGCGCATCGTCGGAGTGGTCATACGAGCCTCCCGCCGAAGAATCGCCAGTGCAGGAACGGCACCCGCATCGGCCCGTTCGCCACCAGCCACACGACGATCCAGACGGCCAGGAAGTCGAGCCAGAAGAACCAGAACGGCACGAGGGGCACGTCCGCCCCGCGGCCGTAGATGCCGGGGATCACGCCGTTGCGGGCGAGCAGGTAGACCACGATGCCTTCGTTGAGGAACGTGATGAAGCCGAAGAAGGTGGGCCAGTCCTTCTCCCAGCGCCACTGCATCAGGAAGTGGTAGATGCACTCCCAGACGATGCCGAGCACGGCGACGGCGGCGAGGACGACGAATGCGTCCTGGTACTTGATGCGCAACGGTGCGCCGTCCGCGGGCAGGATCGCCGCCATGATCAACGTGACGAGGCTGCCGATCGTCGCGAGCAGGAAGATCCGCGTCTGGATCCGTCCGTTCAGGGTGGGAAGCATCTCCGCCGCCTAGATCTGCTTGTTCCGGGCCCATTTGAGCCACTGACTGGTCGAGCGGCCGGGACCGAGCTTCTTAGCGAACCCCCGGCGCGTGAGATCGTCGGTGATCTCCTGCGCGGCCACCTGGAGACCGAGGAAGGTGTCGACGCCCGGGAAGTACCCGCCCAGAGTCGGTGAGCCGGACGCATAGATGGCGCCGGGCGCGCTGGCAGCGCCGCGCAGTTCGAAGCTGCGCTCAACGTCCAGGCGGCCCTTGGGGTTACGGCCCGCGCCGCTGTGCTGGAGCAGGTCGGCCAGGACGCGGTGCTCGGCGATGTCGGCCTCGAGGCCGGTGCAGTCGATGACGAAGTCGGCCGGAATGTCGAAGACGCCGTTGGTCGTCTTCACGGTGCTGACGATCCGGCCGTCAGGCGCGACCGACATGTGGTCGACAGTTCCCGAGAGCAACTGGTACCAGCCCTCGGACCGGCCCTTGTTCATCTGTCCCTGCCAGTTGCGCCGCCACGGCGTATTGGTGCCGCCCATCTCGTCGTAGGCCTTGGCCCGCGCCTCACCCTCGAGCCGGCGCATCTTCGACTTCAACTGACCACCCCACACGGACTTGGGATAGTTGAAGCCCTGGTAGGCGAAGCCGTTGCCGCCTTTGCGCCGGTTCCACGCGTTCTTGCCGTGGGAGCCGGAGATGAACGTGCGGAACAGGTGCACGATCTGCGTCTGCAGCCCGTACTTCTCGCGGTCGTCCATCAGCCGGGCCAGCACTCGGGACGCCACGATGCCGCCGCCACGGATGAGCACGGTGCCCGGCCGCGTCCGCATGTGGTTGTAGACGTGCTCGTGATCCTCGTAGGCGGCGACGATGTGGTGGAAGTCCTGCATCTTGGTGCGGAAATCCTGCAGGTCCGGCAGGTACTTCAAGCCCGGGTAGCCGATGGCGCAATGGACGTAGTGGGAGCGGAAGGCGACCCGCTTCGTCGGGGCGGCGCCTTCCGGCGGGGTCAGGATCGTGAAGTAGCCACCGCCCTGACGCCGGCGGATCATGCGCACCTGGCCCTTGACCAGCATGTCCCAGTACCGGATCCGCTTGGCCTCGCGCTCGAGGTTCTGGAACACCATCCCGGCGCGCGGGGTGTAGAAGTCGGCCCACATCGGCTCGAGGAAGACGTTCAGCAGCGGCTTGATCGACTTGTCCCGCCACGCCTCCTCGACCGCGTAGGAGGGGAAGCCCCAGATGTTGTCCGGGCGCGAGGCGGAGTCCGAGCGAATCCGTTCCGGGCGCGGGATCTGCGAGACCCGGGTGAGATATTCGTAGGTCTGCCACGGATGATCAATGTTGGACAGCACCCGGATCTGCTCGACCGGGACGCCGGCAATACGCAGGTAGTCGACGGTCACGAACGAGCCGATCCCGCCGCCGATCGACACGAATGGGACATCGACGATCGGGATGCCGGCGGCCTGCACAAGCTGGTCGGTCCACCAATCGGTGCCGATCATCTGCTCGCTGAGATCACCCGGTAGCGCGGTGACTGACGGTCCGGACGGCGATGCGGACACGACACCCCTCCCCCCGTTTGACGATCAGCACGCTCAGGAGTGGCTCGCCCGACGCGCAATATCAAATCGTGCAGAGGCTATCCAATTTGCCGGTTTGCACAATGGCTGGGGAACGACTCGCAATGACCCGGTCGATATCAGTCGTGACCATCCTGTGCCGGTTCATTTCGGGCATGAATGCGCGCCGAATGCGGGCCGGTTTGCGTGATCGCAAGTCGCCGGGGTCTCGTGCGATCATGCTGGGGCCGCGCATGTCGACGCGAGCAGTGGAGGTTCGCGGTGCCCGAGGAGTTCGGCCGGTACGAGCTGCAGGAGCTGCTCGGCCGCGGAGGGATGGGCGAGGTCTACCGGGCCTACGACACGGTCCGGGATCGAACCGTCGCGCTGAAGTTGCTGCCCAAACACCTCGCGGCGGACGAGTCGTTCAAGACGAGGTTCCGGCGGGAATCGCGCATGGCCGCCCGGCTGAGTGAGCCGCACATCGTGCCGATTCACGATTTCGGCGAGATCGACGGCCAACTCTTCCTCGACATGCGGCTGGTCGAGGGTCGCGACCTCGGTGACTTGCTCGCGGCCGAGGGTGCCTTGCCGGCCGAGACCGCAGTCAACGTCATCTCCCAGATCGCCGCCGCGCTCGACGCTGCCCACTCCAGCGGGCTCGTGCACCGCGACGTGAAGCCGTCGAACGTGCTCCTGACGGGGGACGACATCACCAACCCGTTCGCCTACCTGGTGGACTTCGGGATCGCGCGCGCAGCCAATCAGGAAGGCACTGCGCTCACCGCGACGAGCGGCACCATCGGGACCGTCGCCTACATGTCACCCGAGCGCATCGGCGGTGAGTCAGGCGATCGCCGCACCGACGTCTACGCGCTGGCCTGCGTGCTCTACGAGACGATCACCGGGCGCAAGCCGTTCGACGGCGAGATCTTCGCGATCATGTACGCGCACATGAACACCGTGCCGCCGGCCATATCGGCGATGATGCCCGACGCGCCTGCTGGCCTGGACGACGTCGTGCGCAAGGGCATGGCGAAGAATCCGGACGACCGTTACCCGATGGCCGGCGCTCTCGCGGCCGCCGCCCGCGCCGCCATTCGGGCGGCCGCCGGTCGCACGCTTGCGCCACCCCCGCCACCCCCGCCACCCCCGCCGCCGTCCACCGACACCGTTCCGCCCTCGTATCCGGGAAGTGGGCCGTCCGGCCCAACGCCGTCCGGCCCAATGCCCTCCGGCCCAATGCCCTCCGGCCCCGGCCCATCGGTGACGCCGCCGCCGCGCACGCCGCCGCCGCGCACGCCGCCGTCCTACATCCCGCCGATGCCGGCCGCGTTCATCCCGCCTCCGCAGCCTCGCCCGGGGCCGCCGACACCTCCGATCCCGCCCCCGAACCCGCCGTCGAGGCCGCCGGCATCCTCCGGCGGGGGCGCCTGGTCACCACCGACGCCCCCCGCCGGTCCGATCGGGTCACGGGGTTTCACCGGTCCGCCGCCTCAGCCGCCGAGCAGCCGTCGCAAGGCGATCCTGGCGGCGGTCGTGGCGACCGCGGTCGTCGCGGCCGGCATCGTGACCGCGGTGGCGCTGAGCGGGGGCGGGTCGCCGGGGGCCGACCCCAGCAACGGCCCGAGCGGCTCCGGATCCATCCCGACCAGCTCCGGACCGTCTCCCACGCTCGAGACCGGCCCGACGGGCGACGCGATCACCTGGGCCAATTTCGTCTCGTTCTCGAAGATGCTCGGAACGTCGAACGGGGACACGGGCCACGCGTTCAAGGGGGCCACCTGCAAGGTCGAGGGCCCGGAGGCCCAAGACCTGTTGGGCATCGTCGACCAGGTCAAGTGCACCTACGCGTCGAGCCCCGTCGTCTCCTACGTCGCCCGCTTCTCGAGCGCGTCCTCCGTCCAGAGCTATCTGCGCAAGGCGATCAATTCCAGTGGCTACTCGGTGGCGCCCTGGGCCCTGGGGGGCGAGCCGCGCGGCCTGGAATACGTGTCGCCGGAGTCGGCGAGCAGCCGCGACATCATCTCGACGATCTGCGCCCTGCCCACGTACCTCGTGCAGTTCTACGCCCAGGACGGCTCCACGGTCTCGGCGACCACGATGCATGACACCTTCTGGAACGCCGCGACGTTCCCCGATGTCACGCCTCCGGCCTGCAGTACGAACTACCTCGGCTCCGCGTCCGGGTCCACGGCGTCAGCCGACGCCGGACCGAACAAGACGGCCACGGCGATCGACGGAATGAGCCTGGCTGCGTTTCTGACCCAGGGCGACTCCGATGTGAAATCGGTGGTCGTCGCGAAGACGGACGGCTCCGAGACCATGGTCGTGAACCAGACAGGCACGGTCACTTTCTGGAAGTACGACTCGTCCAAGTACACGATCACCAAGATCGGCCGGAGCACCTACCCCTACGCGCCGAAGGACCTCGGACCGCCCAAGGCGGTCGGCCGCGGCACCGTGCTCAAGGGAATGGTGCATGCAACCTTCATCGTCGCCGGCGTCTTTTCCACAGACGGCTCGGGCAACGCCGTCGCGTATACGTTCGGGTCCGGCGGCTGGGGGGCCATCAAGGCACAGAAGAGCGGCAACCTGGCTCCATCCGGCCAAGGTGTCGGCGTGTCGGCAATCGGCCTCAGCCAGGGGTTCGACTTCGTCAACGGCCTGCTCGAGACTGCCGACTGCTCCAGCACGCTGCCCTACAGCCAGTGCGGCGGGAACAGGCGAGTGCTCAAGCGCTGGGAATGGGACGGCTCGGAATTCCGGCTCAAGAGCCGGGCCGGCCTCCCCCGATAGCGCTCACCCACGACGGGAGCGATCCGGTCAGTCTGTGCCGCGGCCCTTTACCTGGGTGCGACCAGGGGCGGATCCTGGCGGCGGCTGGCAAAGGCGCTGGGGGTGTCGGTTGTGACGTGGAAACTTTCGGGCCGGTATTTCGAGAATTGCACCTGCGAGGTCGTGTGTCCGTGCACCGCGTCGTTGTCTTTGGGCGCGGACTACGACCGCTGCGTCGTCGTCCTCGTCTTTCACGTTGACTCCGGGGAGATCGAAGGGGTTGACGTCAGCGGCCTGACCGTCGCCGCGGTCGGCGACACACCGAAGGTCATGACGGACGGCAACTGGCGGCTGGGCCTGCTCCTGGACGCCGTCGCATCCGAGGAGCAGGCCGGCAAGCTCGGCGCGGTCTTCGCGGGCCAGCTTGGTGGCCCGATGGAGGGCCTGGCGCCGCTCATCGGCGAGAACCTCGGCATGGAGCGGGTCGACATGCAGTACTCGTCGCAGGACGGCGAGCACAGCGTGACACTGGGCGACTACGGCACGGTGGAGATCAGCGAGATCGTCCCGTTCGGCAGCGAGACCGGAAAGTCGGCCCGACTCGTCAACATCTTCCACCCGGCAAACTCCGAGCTGAACCTGGCCAAGGGCGGTGACAGCCGGGTCAACGTATTCGGTATGGAGCCGAGGCTGGCCGGGAAGTCCGGCTTCGCAACGACCTTCGCCTGGTCGGCCTGACCGACAGTCGTCCTCCCGTGGTCGCGCCAGCCGCACCCGCGCCGACCCGACGGCGCAGCACGTTCGCGCCGTGGGCGCTGACCACCTACGCCGTCCTCATCACGCTCGCGATCCTCGCGTGGACGGTGTCGGACCTGCGCATGTCCGGCATGGACAGCGGGCCGGGATCCCGGTTGGGCACGTTTGGTTTCTTCCTCCTCACCTGGGTCGTGATGATGGCCGCCATGATGTTCCCGTCCGTGGCTCCCATGGTCGCGATGTACGTGAGCATCCAGCGTGGCCGTCGTCGTCGCGACTCGCAGGCTGCGGCGGGCGCGACGGCGTGCTTCGTGGCCGGGTACCTGCTGGTCTGGAGCGCGGCCGGCGTGTTGGCATATCTCGGCGTGAAGGTTGGCGCCCGACTGGGGGGCTCGTCGATCAGCTGGTCGCGCGGCGGGCGCTGGATCGCCGCGGGCATCCTGGTGGCTGCCGCGGTGTACGAGGTCACACCCCTCAAGCAAGCGTGCCTGACGCGGTGCCGCAGCCCGCTGTCCTTCGTCCTCACGTCGTGGCGCAGCGGGCGGACGGGCGCCGCGCGAATGGGCGTCCGGCACGGTGCCTGGTGCCTGGGTTGCTGCTGGGGGCTGATGGCCGCCCTCTTCGCGCTCGGCGTCATGAGCCTCGCCTGGATGGCCGTCATCGGCGCGCTGATCGCGATCGAGAAGCTGCTGCCGTGGCGCCGGGTCGGCGTCGCCGTCACGACCACGGTGCTGCTCGCCCTGGCCGCCGGTGTGGCGTTCGCCCCGGACCACGTTCCGGGGCTGACCGTGCCCGGACACGGCATGACCATGATGAGCTGATCGTCGTGATCCGGGCTCAACGCCGGTCAACGACACCTGCCGAGCCGGTCGGTCGTTGGTGATGTGTAATCGTTGCCCACCTATGCGGAGAATCCGATGCGCGAAGGTAGCCGGAGGCGCTTCTGGCCGCGCCGCGCCGGCGGGGACGGCGCTTACGACGACTTCTACGCCAACTTCTACGACATCGATGAGGGCGGCGATCGACGGACGCGGGACCAGGTACCGACCACACGCGCGGCGGCAGCAGCTCGGGCCGGCGGAGCCCGCCTAGGCCGACTCGTTCGCGCGGTCCTGCTGCCCGTCGCTGGCGTGGTCGTCGTGGGCGCCGTCCTCACGGCCGGGATCTCGGTGGTGGCCACCCGCACCGGCACCGACCACTCGCCGCCGCCAGGTTCGGCCAGCACCTCGGCCGAGCCGGCCAGCGTGGACGGCATCGCGGGCCCGAGATCGTCGGCCAAGGCGGTCCGATCCGCAACAGCGGGCGGCGCCGGGCCGGGCTTCGGGGTCGGTGGCACGCAGGCCGCAGGTCCGGCGGGCCCTGCGGCCTCGTCCGCGTCTCGTCCAGGCACGGGCGGTGGTAACGGCGCGCCGGTTCCGTCCACCCGTACCTCCCGCAGTACCGCGTCGACGCCACGGAGCACGCCGGCGCCGTCGCGGACCACCCCAGCCCCCACCCCGACGCCGACTCCCACTCCGACGCCGACCTGCCTGATCCCGAACCCCTTACAGCCCGGCACCTGCCTCGTACCCGAGGGTCCGTAGAGACCTGGCTAGCCTGGGGAGGTGAGCGGGCACCTCGCGGATCTCGATGACGGTGCCTCCGGCCTACCCGGGGCCACTGGGCCCGACACCTTGATGCCCGCGCCGGTGATGCCCGGTCGCGGCTACTTATGACTGTGCCGCCGCCGTCCGCGACGGACGTCGTGCCGTTCAGGTTGGCAGTGCGGGCTTGGTTCGCGATCTCGCTGCAGACGTTCGGGGGGCCGGCCGGGCAGATCGCGGTCATGCAGCGAGAGTTGGTGGATCAGCGGCGCTGGATCGGGCCGAAGCGTTTCCAGCACGCTTTGAACTACTGCATGCTGCTTCCCGGCCCGGAGGCTCAGCAGCTGGCCATCTACATCGGCTGGCTCCTCAATGGCACGCGGGGGGGTCTCGCGGCCGGCACCTTGTTCGTCCTACCGGGCGTCGTCGCAATGGCCGTGCTCTCATCGATCTACGTCACCCTCGGAACCACCAGCATCGTGACCGCAGTACTTACCGGCCTTGGGGCGGCCGTGCTCGCGATCGTCGCTGACGCCGTCGTACGTGTCGGGAAACGCGCGCTGGCCCACCCTGCCCTTGTCGGCTTGGCCATCGCCGCGTTCCTGGCCCTGGAAGTCTTCGCGGTGCCGTTCCCACTCGTGGTGCTCGTCGCCGGGCTCATCGGGTGGTCCTTCGGTCGGTGGACACCGCAGGTGTTCGCCGACCGTCCGCAAAGCGCAGCAGCCGGCCGACCCGACGAGCAGCCGCTGATCTCCGATGAGTTACTTCACGTTTCGCGGCCCACCGCTGGCCGGGCCCTGAAGGTGATCGGTCTCGGGCTGGTTCTGTGGGCCACCCCAGTCGCGGCCCTCGCGCTCGCGACGGGCGGGGGAAGCATCCTCACCCATCAGGGGGTGTTCTTCTCCGGGACGGCGGTGGTCACCTTTGGTGGGGCCTACGCCGTGCTGTCCTACGTCGCGCAGAAAGCGGTGGTCGGTTTCCACTGGCTCACCGCGAGCGAGATGGTGAGCGGGCTCGCGCTCGCTGAAACAACCCCAGGCCCGCTCATCATGGTGGTCCAGTTCGTGGCCTTCGTGGCCGCTTACCGTCACCCCGGGACCCTGGACCCGTGGCTCGCGGCGACGCTCGGCTCAGCGATCACGGTATGGGTGACGTTCGTGCCCTGCTTCCTGTTCATCTTTCTTGGAGCGCCCTACGTCGAACGGCTCCGCGGCAACAGGTCGGTGGCAGCCGCACTGGGAGGTATCACGGCGGCAGTCGTCGGCGTGATCGCCAACCTCGCGGTCTACTTCGCGGTGCACATCCTGTTCCGCACTACCGGACGCCGCACCTGGGGACCGATCGCCATCGACCTGCCCCACCTCGACACGATCCGCCCGATCGCTCTCACCGTCGCAGTGATCGCGGCCGTGCTCATCTTCGCTATCAAGTGGTCGGTATTGAGGACCCTCGGAGTCTGTGCTGCGATCGGCCTGCTCCTCGGCGTCACCGGTATCCATCCCTAGAGAACCCAGGCTCCGGCCGCAGTCTCGATGTGGCCTGTGCCGATCGGACTGACGCGACTCGCAGTGGGTTCAGATGCGCGAGGCAATGACGCCGTCGATGTAGCCCGGTTCGTCGGCGGAGGCGATCTTGATCGTGAGGGTGCCGGCCCGCTCTGCGCCCTCTGCGGGCTCGTTGCGGACTGAAGCCGATTTGATCAAGCTGCCAAGATCGGCCGAAGTGCCTGCAGCCCAGCAAAAACCGGGCCTTCAGACAGTGGAGACGAGGGGAATCGAACCCCTAACCCCCGCCTTGCAAAGGCGGTGCTCTGCCAATTGAGCTACGTCCCCGAGCAGGTCAGCGTGAGGCGTCCGAGGTGGCCTCGCGCCAGAGCAATTGCGCGTCGGACTGTGCCTGCCGGCGTCGCGCAGCGGCGGCGGCCACGGCGACGAGTGCAGCTACGAGCAGCAGCGGCTTCTTCACTCGCACCTCCTCGGACGTCGCGCGTCGCCGCCGTCAGTCGACGGCGCAGCGCTACGCAGTGGGCCTGGGAGGACTTGAACCTCCGGCCTCATCCTTATCAGGGATGCGCTCTAACCGTCTGAGCTACAGGCCCGCGAACGCGAAGAGTCAGCATATCGGGCGGCTAACGCGGCGCCCAAACCGGTTCTCCGGCCGCTCGTCGCGGCGCCGGAACCGGCTCGCATCACCGCTCGGACAGCGTGATCTCGATTCCACCGACCAGATCGGCGCACAGGTTGTAGACGATCGAACCGATCGTGGAGAGGGCGATGAACAAGACGATGTTGACGAGGCCGATGATCGCGGCGCCGCCGAACACGACCCCCGCCGTGATCAGCGGCTTCGAGTTGGCACCCTGGATCGTGGTGTAGGCATCGTTGATCTTGCCGATCACACCGGCGGCATCCAGCACGCCGAACAGCACCCCGATGACGATCAGCCAGACGAAGAACAGCGCGATGGACAGTACGCACGAGAACTTCAGGACCGTCCAGGGATTGACGTTGCGGAGCTGGAGCCTGGCCCGGCGCGGCCCGCGCGACCGTGCCGCCCGCGGCGCGCTGCGGCCGGCCGTCGAACTGGGGACGCCCAGCCCGGGCGGCGCGCCGTGCACCGGAGGCACCGACGCAGTGGGGGAGTCCGCTGCCAGCGGCGTGGACGTGAAGACCGGAGCGCCGGACGAGTACGGGTTCGACGACGAGCCGGTCGCGGTCGACGTTGATCCCCAGGGCGTCGAGCTCGTGGGCGTGGTGGGCGACGGCGACCCCGACGACGGAGTTCCGTCAGTCGCGCCGTTGTCCGATCCGTGGCGTGGGGCAGGCCCGGAGCCGAAATCGGTAGTTACTGGCGCGGCCTGCCCGCTGTGGGGCGATTGCGTCATGTCACTCCTGCTCGTCCGGTTCGTCGGCGTTGCGCGCGATGGCGACCACGTTGACGCCGTCGGGGAGATTCATCAATCGCACGCCCATCGTCTGACGCTGGGCGCGACGAACCTCCGCCGCCTTGGTGCGGATGACGACGCCGTCAGACGTGATCGCGTAGATCTCGTCCTTAGGAGCAACCGCCATCGCACCGACGAGGCCGCCCCGAGTGGACACGATACGCGCGGTAAGCACGCCCTTGCCGCCTCGCCCTTGCACCGGATACTCCTCGATCCGTGTCCGCTTTGCGTATCCGCCCTCAGTGGCGACCAAGATTTCGGCGTTCTCGTCCCGGACGACCTCCATCGCGAGAAGTTCGTCACCAGCGTTGAATCGCATGCCGAACACGCCCGACGTGGCCCGTCCCATCGGTCGCAGCGCTTCGTCGTCGGCGGTGAACCGGATCGACATGGCCTTGCGGCTGACCAGCAGCAGGTCGTCCTCGGCCGAGATCAGCGCGGCGTCGATGAGCTCGTCGTCGTCGCGCAGGTTGATCGCGATGAGCCCGCCGGTCCGGTTGGAGTCGAAGTCGGTGAGCTTGGTCTTCTTGACCAGCCCGTGCTTGGTCGCGAGCACCAGGTACGGCGCCACCTCGTAGTTCTTGAGCGTGATGACCTCGGCGATCATCTCGTCCGGCTGGAAGGCCAGCAGATTGGCGACATGCTGGCCCCGCGCGTTGCGGTTGGCCTCAGGCAGCTCGTAGGCCTTCGCGCGGTAGACCCGGCCCTTGTTGGTGAAGAACAGGATCCAGTCGTGCGTCGACGTCACGAAGAAGTGCTCGACGATGTCGTCGGTCCTCAGGTTCGCGCCCTGGACGCCCTTGCCGCCGCGGCGCTGGGCCCGGTACAGGTCGGTCTTGGTGCGCTTGGCGTAGCCGGTGCGGGTGATCGTGACGACCACGTCTTCCTGCGCGATGAGGTCTTCCATCGAGACGTCGCCGTCGTGCGGGATCAGTCGGGTGCGCCGCTCGTCGCCGTACCGGTCGACGATCTCGGTCAGCTCGTCGCGGATGATGCTGCGCTGCCGGCCGGGCTTGGCGAGGATGTCGTTGAGATCCGCGATCTTGGACTCGATCTCGGCGGCTTCATCGATGATTCGCTGCCGCTCGAGCGCGGCCAGCCGGCGCAGCTGCAGGTCGAGGATCGCCGTCGCCTGGACGTCGTCGATCTCGAGCAGCTGCATCAGCCCGGCCTTGGACTCCTCGGCCGAGGGCGCGCTGCGGATCAGGGCGATCACGGCGTCGAGCTGGTCGAGGGCCTTGAGCAGCGCGCGCAGGATGTGGGCGCGTTCCTCGGCCTTGCGCAGCCGGAACCGGGTACGCCGGACGATGACCTCGATCTGGTGGTCGACGTAGTGCGACACGAACTGGTCGATGCGCAGCGTCCGGGGCACGCCGTCGACGATCGCCAACATGTTGGCGCCGAAAGTGGTCTGCAGCTGGGTGTGCTTGAACAGGTTGTTCAGCACCACCTTGGCGACCGCGTCACGGCTCAACGTGATGACGATCCGCATGCCGATGCGGTCGGAGCTCTCGTTGTGGATCGCTCGGATCCCGCTGAGCTTGCCGTCCTTGACCAGCTGCGCGATCGACTCGACGAGATTGTCCGGGTTGACCTGGTAGGGCAGCTCGGTGACGACCAGGATCGTCGCGCCCTTCTGGTCCTCTTCGACCTCGACGACCGCGCGCATCCGGATCGAGCCGCGGCCCGTGCGGTACGCGTCCTCGATGCCGTCGCGGCCCACGATGAGGGAACGGGTCGGGAAGTCCGGGCCGGGAATCAGCTGGATGAGCTTCTCGAGCAGTTCCTCGTCGGTGGCGTCCGGGTGGTCAAGGGCCCAGACGACGCCAGAGGACACCTCGCGCAGGTTGTGCGGCGGAATGCGGGTGGCCATCCCGACCGCGATGCCTTCCGACCCGTTGACCAGCAGGTTCGGGAAGCGGGCCGGCAGGATGACCGGCTCGGTCGTGTTGCCCGCGTAGTTCGGGACGAATTCGACGGTTTCCTCGTCGATGTCGCGCAGCATCTCCATCGCCAGCGGCTGCAACCGGCACTCGGTGTAGCGGTAGGCAGCGGCCGGGTCGTTGCCGGGCGAGCCGAAGTTGCCCTGCGGGTCGATGAGCGGATAGCGCAGCGACCACGGCTGGGCCATCCGGACCAGGGCGTCGTAGAGCGCCGAGTCGCCGTGCGGGTGGTAGTTGCCCATGACGTCGCCAACCACACGCCCGCACTTGACGTAGTTGCGGTCCGGCCGGAAGCCGGAGTCGTACATCCCGTAGAGAATCTTGCGGTGCACGGGCTTGAGGCCGTCGCGGACGTCCGGCAGCGCGCGTCCCACGATCACCGACATCGCGTAGTCGATGTAGCTGCGCTGCATCTCCGTCTGGATGTCGACCGGCTCGATCCGGTCGTAGCCCGGAGGCTCAGTGATGTCGGTCATCAGTCAATCTCTCTTTCGAGTAGTGCGGGTCGTTCGTCATCCGCAACCCCCGCCCGTCTGGATCCACCGATACAAACCCGAGGGCGGCGGTCGGTCTGCGTTTCGGGAGCGTGGATGGGCCTGGCCGCCGGAGCGAGGAACGAGCGGAGGCTGGTTGCGAACGAAACGCAGACCGGCCGCTGCCCGACCCATCAAATGTCCAGGAAGCGCACATCACGGGCATTGCGGATGATGAACGAGCGCCGCGCCTCGACGTCCTCACCCATAAGCACGCTGAACAACTCGTCGGCGGTGGCGGCGTCATCGAGGGTCACCAGTCGCAGAATCCGGTGCGCCGGGTCCATCGTGGTCTCCCACAGCTCCTTGGAGTTCATCTCGCCGAGGCCCTTGTAGCGCTGGATCGCGTCGTCCTTGGCCAGCTTGCGGCCGGTCTCGACCCCGTTCTTGATCAGGCCGTCCCGTTCCTTCTCCGAGTACGCGTAGCCGGGATCGCCCTTGCTCCACTTGATCTTGTAGAGCGGCGGGGCGGCGAGGTAGACGTGGCCGGCTTCGATGAGTGGCCGCATGAACCGGAAGAGCAGCGTCAGCAGCAGCGTGGTGATGTGCTGCCCGTCGACGTCGGCGTCGGCCATCAGCACGATCTTGTGATAGCGCAGCTTGCTGACGTCGAACTCGTCATGGATGCCGGTGCCCAGCGCCGTGATCAGCGACTGGACCTCATTGTTCTTCAGCACCCGGTCGATACGGGACTTCTCGACGTTGATGATCTTGCCGCGGATCGGCAGGATCGCCTGGAACATCGAGTCCCGGCAGGACTTGGCCGAACCGCCGGCGGAATCGCCCTCGACGATGTACAGCTCGCTCTGGCCGGGATCGGTCGACCGGCAGTCGGCGAGCTTGCCGGGCATTCCGAACGTGTCCAACGCGTTCTTACGCGACAGCTTGCGAGCCTGCTGAGCGGCCTTGCGGGCCCGGGCGGCCTGCGAGATCTTGTTGACGATCGTCTTCGCGTCGGCCGGGCTGCGCTCGAACCAGGCGGTGAGCTTCTCGTAGCAGACCTGCTGCACGAACGTCCGCGCCGAGGAGTTGCCGAGCTTCGCCTTGGTCTGCCCTTCGAACTGCGGCTCGCCGAGCTTGATCGACACGATCGCGGCCAGGCCCTCGCGGATGTCGTCGCCGCTGAAGCGGTCCTCCTTGGTGTCCTTGATGATCTTCTTGTCGATCGCCCATTTGTTGACGACGCCGGTCAATGCCGCGCGGAAGCCCTCTTCATGGGTGCCGCCCTCGACGGTGTTGATCGTGTTCGCGAAGGTGTACACGCTCTCGGCGTACGTCGAGTTCCACTGCATCGCGATCTCGACCGAGACCCGGTTCGCGACGTCCTCGTCGCCGAAGTAGATCGGGCTCTTGTGGATCGGATCCTTGGTGGCATTCAGGTGCTTGACGAAGTCCGCGATCCCGCCGGCGTAGTGGTACGTGATCTCCTTCGGTCCCTTGTGTGCCTTCGGTGCGGCATCGGCATCGTTCTCGTCGACGATCTTCTCGGCCCGCTCGTCGCGCAGCAGGATGGTCAGCCCCTTGTTCAGGAACGCCATCTCTTGCAGGCGCCGGCTGATCGTCTCGAAGGAGTACGTCGTGGTCTCGAAGATGGAGTCATCGGCCCAGAAGGTGACCGTCGTGCCGGTCTTGCGCGACGGGGACCCCTTGGTCAGCGCCTCGGCCGGGCGCTGGTTGACATACGGCTGGCTCCAGTGGAAACCGTCGCGGTCGATCTCGACCTCGAGACGGTGGCTCAACGCGTTGACCACCGAGACGCCGACACCGTGCAGCCCGCCCGAGACCGCATAGGCCTTGCCGTCGAACTTCCCGCCGGCGTGCAGGACGGTGAGGATGACCTCGACCGTCGGCTTCTTCTGCGTCGGATGCATGTCGACGGGCATTCCGCGGCCGTTGTCGGACACCCGCACGCCGCCGTCGGCCAACAGCGTGACCTCGATCCGGTCGGCGTGTCCGCCGAGCGCCTCGTCGACCGAGTTGTCGACGACCTCCCACACAAGGTGGTGCAGGCCCCGCTCGGAGGTCGACCCGATGTACATACTCGGGCGCTTGCGGACGGCCTCCAGCCCCTCGAGGACGGTGATGGAACTACCGGTGTACTTGTTCTCGGACTTCGGGATGCTTCTTGCAGGGCTGGCCACGGGCGCAAACCTCTCTCGCCTGCCTTCAGGCGACACTTGCCGGATCAGCCGACCGCGTGATCGGGATTCGGACGAACACAACATTCCAGACATGAAGCTGGGGTGGGCGAGACACGGGGGACCCGTGCGCCGCCTACCCCTACCTATCTGTGTCCAGTTTACCCGACCAGACCGACAGAACCGGGCGCAACGCGGGCTGATTTCGCCACAGACGCATGTGGGTGCCCCGGTGACGGGAACCTACGTCACCCGGCTCGGCGCGACGGCCAGCGCCCGATCAGCGACACGGGGCCGAAGGCACGGGTCGGCCGGATCACCCGTAGGTGTCGCGCGGCCCCCGGGCTCCGCGGACCGACCGGTTTCCATGCTTCCAGCTGGGCCCGACCGGACCGGTGATGACCAGCTTCGTGACGATCTGCGGCCCCAACTCTGCCACCAGCCGGGCCAGCAGGGTCCGCGACAGCAACCGCAGTTGCGTGGCCCAGGCCGTGGACTCGGCCGTGATGCGCAGCTCCCCGTCGGTCAGTGACTGGGGTGCGCAACGGGCCGCGACCTCCGCGCCCACCAGTGCCGGCCACTCGGCGAAGACCCGAGCCTCGGCGATGGGCCGTTCCCAGCCGCGGTCCTCCACGTACCCGGCCAGAATCGGCCCGATGCGCTGCGGGTCGCGGGTCGGGTCGGGGCCGGCGGCTGAGTAGCCGCCGCGGTTGCGACCGGCCAGGTTTTCCTTGCGGGTGCGCCGGGCCGCCTCCCGGTCTCGGCGGCGTGGCATCGCTCGGGCGATCCGTCGGGCGTCGACGAGGGCGGAGTGAGCGATGTCGAGTCGCTCAGGGTTATCCACAGGTTGTCCACCGTCGTCCTCGTCGGCCGAAGCGGTATCTGTGGTTATGTCATCTATCGGCCCGGAACTATCCACATTGGACGGTTGTTTTCCACAGCCAGCTGTGGAAAACGGTGTGATCAACGACGCATTGCCGGTGGCTTCGTCCCGTGCGTTGCGGTCATCGGACACGATGTACCGCCCCGTCACGGACGTCGTAGCGGGCCGCCTGCAACAGCTCGGGCACGTCGCCGGGCACCGCGGCGGTGACGATCGCCTGCTCGGCCTTGCTCGCGCTCAGCGCAAGCTGCTCGCGCCGGTCCGCGTCGAGTTCGGCGAACACGTCGTCGAGAACCAGCACCGGATCGCCACCTGGCAGGTCGTCGGCTCGCAGCAACTCATAGCTGCCGAGACGCAGCGCCAGAGCCACCGACCACCCCTCACCGTGGCTGGCGTAGCCACGGACCGGAAGGTCGCCGATCCCGAGGTCGAGGTCGTCGCGATGCGGGCCGACCAGGTTCACGCCCCGATCCAGCTCGGCCGGACGGGATCGCGCGAGCTCGGCGAGCAGCGCCGCCGCGAGCACCCCTGGGTCGGGTAGCGCGTCCCCGTCCGCCAGCAGCTCGGGGACGGTACTCGACAGGGCGGTCGCGTAGCGCAGGGTGAGCGGCGCGCTCGTCGGGGCGACCTGGGCGTACGCGGCGACGGCGTGGGGTCGCAGCTCTCGGACGGCCGCCAGCCGGGCCCGCAGCAGCTGCGACCCGTAGTCGGCCAGGTGCCCGTCCCACACGTCCAGGGTGCTCAGCTCGGCGCCACTGCCGCGCCGAGTCGCGCCGGCGGACTTGAGCAGGGCCGCGCGCTGCTTGAGCACGCGCTCGTAATCGGCGCGGACGCCGGCCATCCGCGGGGTGCGGGCCACGATCAGCTCGTCGAGGAACCGCCGGCGTTCACCAGGGTCCCCCCGGACTATCGCCAGGTCCTCGGGAGCGAACAGCACGGTCCGCAGCACCCCCAGGACGTCTCGCGGCCGCGGCACCGGGGACCCGTTCAGCTTGGCCCGGTTGGCGCGGCCGGGCACGATCTCGATCTCGACCCGCAGTTCGCGGGCGTCAGCCACCACGGCCGCGCGGACTACGGCTCGTTCGGCGCCGGCCCGGACGAGTGGTGCGTCCGCGGCCACGCGATGGCTGCCCAGCGTCGCCAGGTATCCCAGGGCTTCGACCAGGTTCGTCTTGCCCTGGCCGTTCGCGCCGACGAACATCGCCGGGCCCGGCTGCAACGCGACGTCGACGTCGACCCAACTGCGGAAGTCGGCGGCGGCGAGGTGCCGGACGTGCACGGTACCTCCAGTTCCTCGCGCGAGCGCTCCGCACGCCCGCGCTGCCATGCTGACTCGCAGCTCAGCCGGGCAGTCGCACCGGCATGATCAGGTACGTGTACTCAGCCCCGTCGGCGGCCTCGGGACGCAGCACGACCGGCTTGGTCGATGAGGTGAACAGCAGCCGCGCGGTGCCCGTGCCCAGCGCGCCCAATCCGTCGAGCAGGAACTGTGGATTGAACGCCGTGAGGATCGGCTCGCCTTCGTAGGTGACCTCGAGTTGCTCCTCGGCGCGACCCTCGTCGTCCCCGCCCGCGCTGAGCCCGACCGATCCGTCGCCGAACTCCATCCGGACCGGGGCGTTGCGGTCGGTGACCAGGGCAACGCGCTTGACGGCCTCGACGAGCGGCGCCACGGCGACCTCGGCGTTCGACGCCCATTCGCTGGGCAGCAGTGAGCGGTAGGGCGGGAAGGTCGCGTCGAGCAGCCGGGTCGTCGCCCGGCTGGAGCGGCCGTTCGTGGTCCCCGAGAAGCCGATGATGCCCTCACCGGTGCCACCGGCGGACAGCGAGATCGTCAACGAATCGCTGTGCGCGAGGCTCTTCGCGGCGTCAGCCAGGGCACGCGCCGGAACCAGCACCTGCGCCGCGGCCGAGGTCGGATCGCCCGGATTCCAGCCGAGTTCGCGGACGGCCAAGCGGTACCGGTCGGTGGCGGCCAGGGTCAGCTTGTCCCCGTCGATCTCGAGCCGGACGCCGGTCAGCATCGGGAGTGTGTCGTCCCGGCCGGCGGCGATGGCCACCTGGGCGACGGCCGCGGCGAACTCGGCGCCGTTCACCGTGCCCGCGGTGGTCGGCATCGTGGGCAGCTTCGGGTAGTCGTCGACGGGCATGGTGGGCAGGCTGAACCGCGCCGCGCCGCAGGCGATCGTCAACCGCGAGCCCTCGACCGTGACGTCCACCGGGTGCGGTGGCAATGCGCGGGTTATGTCGGCGAGCAGTCGGCCGGACACGAGGGCCTGGCCAGCGGCGCCGGCGGTGACCTCCAGGTCGACCTCGGTGGATGCCTCGAGGTCGAACCCGGACACCGAGAGCTGGTCGCCATCCACGGTCAGCAAGAGGCCGGCAAGCACCGGCAGCGTCGGCCGGCTGGCCAGGCTGCGGGCCGCCCACGTCACTGCGTCGGCGAGGGCATCGCGCTCGACCCGGAACTTCACCGTGCCTCCATCTCGACCATGACCGCCGGTGCCGGCGGGGTGCCTGGCTTGGGGATATCCCCAGAATCCACCTGGTAGTCGAAGCTGTTGTTGTCTGTCATTGAAGAGAGATTCTCGTCTGTCGTCTTCGCATCTGTGGACGCTGGGGACAACGTCGCACGACCCCCATGAACGCTAGCGTTGTCGACCCTGGAGGGTGTGGACGACAGGCGGACAACTCGGTGGGTCCGCAGGGACAACGGGTGGACGGCCGAACAACGGGTTGTGGCGTCCACATGAACGGCCGAGTTGTCCACAGGGAAGTCCACACTGTGTGCACGACGGGTCGCGCTCACGCGCGCGCTCGCACCTTGATACGGCTGGTGAGCTCGGAGATCTGGTTGTACACGGTCAGCTTCTCCGTCATCTGGGCGCGAATCTTGCGCTCGGCGTGCATGACGGTGGTGTGGTCGCGGTTGCCGAACTTCTCGCCGATTTTCGGCAGCGACAGGTCGGTGAGTTCGCGGCACAGGTACATGGCCATCTGACGGGCGCCGACGAGGACCCGGCTGCGGGAACTGCCCACGAGGTCGTCGATCGAAATGGCGAAGTACTCGGCGGTGACGGCCATGATGGTCGCCGCGGTGATCTCTGGGGCGTCGTTCTCGCCGACCAGGTCCTTGAGGACCATCTCGGCCAGGCCCAGTTCGACCGCCTGCCGGTTGAGGCTGGCGAAGGCGGTGACCCGGATCAGGGCGCCCTCGAGCTCGCGGATGTTGCTCTGGATCTTCGAGGCGATGTACTCGAGGACCTCCGGGGGCGGGCTCATGCCCTCCTGTGCGGCCTTCTTGCGCAGGATCGCGATGCGGGTTTCCAGGTCGGGGGCTTGGACGTCGCTGATCAAGCCCCACTCGAACCGGGTCCGCAACCGATCCTCCAGCGAGTTCAGCTGGCGCGGCGACTTGTCCGAGCTGATGACGATCTGCTTGTTGGCGTTGTGCAGCGTGTTGAACGTGTGGAAGAACTCCTCCTGCGTCCGTTCGGCCCGTTCGATGAACTGGATGTCATCGATGAGCAGCACGTCGACGGAGCGGTAGCGGGTCTGGAAGGCCTGCATCTTGTCGTCACGCACGGAGTTGATGAAGTCGTTCGTGAACTCTTCGCTCGAGACGTACCGGGTGCGCAGGCCGGGCTGCAGCCGCTGGGCGTAGTGCCCGATGGCGTGCAGGAGGTGCGTCTTGCCCAGGCCGGAGTCGCCGTAGATGAACAGCGGGTTGTAGGCGCGAGCCGGCGCCTCGGCCACCGCGACCGCGGCCGCGTGAGTGAACCGGTTGCTCGAGCCGATGACGAAGGTGTCGAACGTGTACTTCGGGTTCAACCGGGTCTCACGCTCGTCGTCTCTGTGCTTGGGCCGGTAGTGGCTCGGGGGCGCGACGGCCAGCGGCTGGTCCGCGGCCCAGTCGTCCTCGTCCACGAGGTCGGCATCGGCGCCGTCGAATGAGGGGTCGTAGCCCTCAGGACTCTGCACCGTGACCGCCACCCGGATTTCGCGACCCAGTTCCTCACTCAGGACGGACGCGATCAGGGGACGCAGCCGGTTCTCGAGGTAGTCCTTGGCAAAGTCGTTGGGAGCGGCAAGCAGGGCGGTGTCCTCGACCAGGCCGAGCGGGCGGGTCAGCCCAATCCAAGCCTTCTGCTGGGGTCGGATGGACGGGTCGTCGAAACGCGGTCTAGCCCGGTTCCAGACGCTCACGAGTTCGGCGCTGTCATCCACGGGCCGGCTCACTCCAGTTGTCGCTGTTTGGTGCTCGGTCGCGGCGAAGGTCACCTCGCCACGGGTGTCACGACCCTCTCACGCGCCGTCCGGACACCGAAATCCACAGACTTCTCCACAGCCTGTGTACGGGGATGCCAACCAGAGTCCCATCGCGGCGCTGGCCCCGTCGTCACACGCCGTTTGGGTGACGGTGGGCGAACCTAACAGCGGCCGTGGGGGTGGACAATAGGAACCGGCGTGTCGTCGTCACATGACCGAAAGTTGGCCATAGCGTGGACGGTTCGCCCGGCGCCCGGTTTGACCTGCAGGGCCGTCGATCCGTACCGTTACTGCGTTTGTGTAGGCGGGTTCGAGCGGTGCTCGATGCCCGTCCGCCCGACCGCCGTTCCCGTTGCAGGTCACACCCACGTGGCCACGTGCTGCGGCGTGTAGCTACCGACTGATGGAGTCCGACCGTGAGCAAGCGCACCTTCCAGCCGAACAACCGCCGCCGCGCGAAAACGCACGGGTTCCGGCTGCGCATGCGCACTCGCGCCGGTCGCGCGATCGTTGCCGCTCGCCGCCGCAAGGGCCGCACCGAGCTCTCGGCCTGACCGGCAATCCGCTTCGCGGTTTCCACCTCTCGTGCTACCCCCCTCTCACCGGATGCGTCGTTCGGCCGACTTCTCGTCGGTCGTGCGCGCCGGCGCTCGCGTTGGTGGCCGCCGCCTGGTCGTTCACCAGCAGATCGAGCGCGCCGAGCCGGCGGCGCTGGTCGGGCTCGTCGTCAGCAAGTCGGTCGGGGGCAGCGTGGCCCGGCATCGGGTGAGTCGCCGCTTGCGCGCCCAGTTGGCCCAGCGACTCGGTGGCCTTCCGACCGCCAGCGCGACGGTCGTGCGGGCCCTGCCGGCCGCGCAGAACGCGTCCTCAGCCCAGCTCGGCGCCGAGCTGGACCGGGCACTGCAGCGGCTGGCGAGCCGACGGTGAGCTCGGGGCGTGGCCCGGGTACGCGGGTCCTGCTGGCCGTCATCCGGTTCTACCGGGTCGCCATCAGCCCGGCCCTGCCGCCGTCGTGCCGGTACACGCCGAGCTGTAGTGCGTACGCCGCAGAAGCGATCGAAACGTACGGAGCGGGACGGGGGAGCTGGCTGGCGTTGCGCCGATTGCTGCGCTGCCACCCGTTCCACGCGGGTGGGCACGACCCCGTGCCGCCGCGCGTTTTGCCCCGCGGAGACGTCCCGCGCCTGACGAGCCGGTCCGCGAGACCGGCGGCCTAGGAGTATTTGAGTGCTCAACTTCCTGTACGTCGCCGTCTCGTGGGTCCTGCTGCGCTGGCACGACTTGTTCACGACGCTCGGCCTGAGCCAGGGCAGCGGCTTCGGCTGGGCGCTGTCGATCGTCTTCCTGGTCATCACCGCGCGGGTGTTGCTGTTCCGGCTGTTCATCAAGCAGGTGCACTACACGCGCAACATGCAGAAGATGCAGCCGAAGATCCAGAAGCTGCGCGAGAAGCACAAGAACGACAAGGCCGAGATGAACCGGCAGATGATGAAGCTGCAGCAGGAAGAGGGCTTCAACCCGCTCTCCGGCTGCCTGCCGATGTTCCTGCAGATCCCGGTTTTCCTGGGGCTGTACCACGTGCTGCGGCATCTCTCGAACTCGAACGCTCTGTGCCAGGCGCACAGCACGTCCCACATTCTGTCGATCTACACGTTCAGCAACACCGAGACCTGCGACGCCGCTACGGCGGCCATCTTCAAGGCTCCGCTCGCCGCGTCCTTCCGGGACTCCAACCAAATCATCACCACGCTGGGCGGGGATCCGACCTCCACGCGCATCCTGCTCGTGATCCTGCTGATCATCAGCGCCGCGGCGACGATGCTCACCCAGGTGATGGTGCGCGCAAGCGCGATCACCCCGCCCGAGGGCACCGCGGCCACCGTCCAGAAGCTGATGATGTACGTCATCCCGGTCGGCGTGCTGGCCTCCGGCCTGCTGTTCAACTTTCCGCTCGGCGTGCTGCTCTACTGGTTCACGAGCAACTTGTGGACGCTGGGTCAGCAGGCGTACATCAACCGCTACCACCCGCACACCGCCGAGCCGGTCAAGCCGGTCGGCGAGCTGGGCAAGACGCTCGCCCCTCGGCCCGGCCAGCGTCCGGTCCGGATGACGAAGGGTCAGCCGACCGCGACCGTCGACGACCTCGACGATGACGACGAGGCGGCGACGTCCACTACCGAACCGGCCGGCGCCGCGCGCAACGTGCCGCGTCCCGGCCAGCGACCGAACCGCCCCGGCGGCAAGCGACCTCCTGCCAAGCGTCCGACCCAGGCCAAGAAGCGACGCTGAGCCCGACAGACCTGCCCGGAACAATTCCCGGGATCCACGCCCGAGAGGACACCTGCCAGTGAGTGACACCGAACTCGAGACCCGCGACTCTGACGCCGACGAGGTCGTCGAGGTCGTCGAACCAGCACCGGCCGAGGATGAGGCGGGCAACGGCCTGCTGGTCCGCGAGGGTGATATTGCCGCGGACTATCTTGAGCGCCTGCTCGACATCGCCGATTACGACGGTGACATCGACCTCGACGTCGAGAACGACCGCGCCATCGTTGCCATAGTCGGCAGCGACCTGCAGGCCCTCGTCGGCGTGCACGGCGAGACCCTCGATGCCTTGCAGGAGCTGACCCGCCTCGCCGTGCAGCAGCAGACCGGTGTTCGAAGCCGGCTCATGCTCGACGTGGGCGGTCACCGTCAGGCCCGCCGCGAGCAGTTGCAGAAGCTGGCCGCGGACACCGCGGCGCGGGTCTTGGAAAGCGGAGAGTCGGCCCGGTTGTCGCCGATGAATCCGTTCGAGCGCAAGGTCGTGCACGACGCGATCGCCGGCGTCGACGGTGTCGTCAGCGAGTCCGAAGGCGAGGAGCCGCACCGTCGGGTGGTCATTCTCGTCGAGCGGTGAACCGCGCGGCGAGCGCTGATCCGTCCGCTCCTGCTCCGCCGCCGGTGCCGCCGGCGGCGGCGGCCCTGTTCGCCGACCGGCTGCCGCAGGCGGAGGCTTACGCGTCGCTCCTGGCGTCCGAAGGCCCGATGTGCGGGCTGCTCGGCCCGCGCGAGGTGCCCCGGATCTGGGACCGGCACCTGCTGAACTGTGCGGTGCTCACCGACCTGGTTCCGATCGGGGCTCGCGTCGTCGACGTGGGATCGGGCGCCGGCCTGCCGGGATTGGTCATGGCAATCCGCCGACCGGATCTGCGCGTGGACCTCGTCGAGCCCATGTTGCGGCGCACGCGGTTTCTCGACGAGGCCGTCCGCCGACTGGAGCTGGCCGGCTCGGTCCGGGTCATCCGCGGCCGGGCCGATGACGACGCCGTGGTTTCCGCACTCGGTCCAGCGAATTGGGTGGTCGCGCGGGCTGTCGCGCCGCTCGACCGGCTGGTGAAATGGTGTCTGCCTCTCCTCGCCATGACCGGGCGGTTGCTCGCCCTCAAGGGCGCGACGGCGCAGGAGGAGGTGGCGACGCATCGAGATTCGCTGCGTCGCCTGGGGGTAGGTGAGATCACCGTCCGGCGGCTAGGCGATGGCATGCTGGCCGATCCCACCTGGGTGGTGTCGGTTAGCCGTGCCGAGCGGCATTCCGGTCGACCGAGAAGGAGTGGCCGATGAGCGACATCCCGGCGTGGATGAGCGCCGGCGCGGGCTCTGTTTCACGTGAAACCGAGCCCGACGTCGATGTTTCACGTGAAACAGCCTCCGTCGCCGAGGCGGATGTGTCTCCCGAGTCGTCGGGCGACCCCAGTCCCGCGCCGGTGTTCGCGCCGGACTCCACGCGGTCGGCGGATGTTTCACGTGAAACCGAGCACGACACCCCGATCGCGCGCGAGGCCGCGCAAGCCGTCCACGTTCTCAATGTGCGGCAAGAGCAGTGGCCGCGGCCGGCGGCCACCCGAGTGCTGACCATCGCCAACCAGAAGGGCGGCGTCGGTAAGACCACGAGCGCGGTGAACATCGCCGCGGCGCTGGCGCT
>JAVHVH010000228.1:0-8193 GCA_032160665.1 Pseudonocardiales bacterium | reverse complement strand
CGTCGAGGACGAGTACTCGAGGCATCCGTCAGCGCGTCCGCGCTGCACGTCCCAGATCAGGCTCACCGATCGCCCGACGAGTCGCGACGGGAACCGTCTGAGTCGGACCGATGTCACTTAGGAGGGAGTCTTCCATGCGGTCGCTCGCCGCGGGCGGCGCCTCGGTCGCCTCGGGCATGAGGATCCAGAGGATCGGGTATATCAGGAACTGGCTACCGGGAATCAGCATCAGCACGAGCAGGAACAGCAGGCGGGCAGGCCCCGGATCGATGCCGAGGTGACGGCCAAGCCCTGCGATCACGCCGCCCAGGACGCGTCCGTCCTGCACTCGGACCAGGCCCTCGCGATGGTTCCTTTCGAGAGTGCTGTGGAAGGTTCACTCGAAAGATCACGCGATGGCCGCGTCCTCGTCCGGCGGACACGCCGAGCAACGATCCCGCCAACCGCGTTACACCACTATCAGGGACGCAACTGTTCTTTTGCTTGCGTGCTTTGGCGTCGGTGAAGCGGGTGCGGTCATCGCCGAACTCGGCCAGGTTCGGCTAGGCGGTTGCTGCGACTTCGCGAACTTCGCTGCGCGCGACCGCAGCCCCAGCTTGGGGGCTTGCTCCGACCCGGAATTGATCAGCGAATGCCTGCGCGTCAGTCTCCGTGGCCCAAACTGTGAGCGAGAGGCCGCGACCGTCGGTTCCACCAGTAAGCCAGGCGCCGGACACGAAGCCTGGCATGCTCTTGATCGCTGGAATTAGATGGTTGCGTAGCCCTGCGATCCCCTCCTCGCGATCGACGCCGGTCACGTTGACCTCGATGAGCGCTGCATGCATGTTTACGTTCCTTTCGTCGGATCGACCAGCAACGGTCGGGAAGGCGGGGAAGGCGGAGGCGGGGAAGGCGAAATCAATGCGAGATTGTCGGCGATTCGCTCGGCAGACACCCGACGGTCACGGCGGGTCAGCGAGCCCCGCGACTTCGGCGAAACGTGCGAGGTTCCATCCGGAGCCCACTGCGTCACGCATCGCTTCCCAGCCATCGCCGTGACGGTCGAGGTGTCGATGGGTGAGCGTCACGTGGGTGCGGCCGGAGCCGATCGCGGCGAAGGTGATCTCCACTTCGCTCGTATTCTGCGGGTCGACCTGGAGCTGCCAACGGGGGTTGATGTCCCAGCTGAAGCACACACGGGTCGGCGGCTCGTAGGCGATAACCCGAGCCCAGCGGCATTCACTGCCGTCGACGCCGCGGTCGATGATATTCCCGCCGACCCACGGCTGGAACTCCATATCGGCGAGCTCGGCTCCGAGGATGTGTTTGTCTACATCCCACCAGCTCCCGATCTCGGCGGTGAAGACGTGGAAGGCGCGCTCGATCGGAGCATCAACGTCGACGGCGGTCGTAACAGAGGTGGCAGTCGTCTGCGCGGTCATGATTTCTCCGGTGCGGGCTGCTCGGCAGTGGCACGGAACGCGGCGAGCGATGCCGTCCAGAACGAATCGAAGTACTCGCGGATAACGGCGAGCGCTGCAGGGTCGACCGAGTAGATCCGCCGCGTGCCTATCGCCCGGTCCGTCAGCAGACCGGCCGACTTGAGGATCTTGAGGTGTTGCGACACCGCTGAACGAGTCACCGGCAGCTCGTCGGCGAGCTCGCCGACCGCGCCCGGGTGCACCGCGAGTCGCTCGAAGATCGCCCGCCGCGTCGGCTCCCCAATTGCCTCGAGCAGAACTGTTGCGTTAGTCATCGCTAACGAAAGTTACGACTAACCAACAAGGTCTGTCAAGCAGCCGAGGACGAACTGCGTGTGCCGGCAACCACTACCGATGCCGCTAGTGGAACGCTGACCCGGGCAGCTGTCCGCTAGCCGATCGCTCAGCGAGTCAGATCAGGCCGTGGACCAACCCGCTGGATCACGGCGCCGTCACCAGGAGCTCTCGGCGCCCGTGAGTGTGCCTTGTCGAGACCATGGCTAACCCGCCGACGCGAGCAAGACTGAACTCCAAGCTTTGGACGCCCGATCAGTGAGGGTTGAATGATTATTCGTGCCCGCCTCTGACGTGTTTCGACATCAGCCGACTCTGACCGGGCCGCGGGTTCGGTTACAGCCGCTGGCGGCCGAGGTGCTGGAGGCCTACTTGGTCGGACTGTCCGATCCCGAGGTCAATCGGCTCACCGGAACGCATGCGTCCTTTGATCGATCTACGGTGCAGACCTGGCTTGCGACCAGACGAGATGACCACGACCGCGCGGACTGGGCCGTCGTGCGCGCTGGGGATGGGTCATTCCTCGGCGAGGCGGTCCTCAACGAGTTCGACCCGGACAACAACGCGGCCAACTACCGCGTCTGGCTGGCCGGACCCCGGCTCTTCGGCCAGGGGTACGGCACCGAGGTCACCCGGCTGGTCATCGACTACGCGCTCGATGTCGTCGGCCTGCACCGGCTCAGCCTTGGCGTCTACGACTTCAACCCGCGTGCAGCGCGCGTCTACGAGAAATGCGGATTCCGGCATGAAGGTCGCCGGCGGGACGCCCTTCACTGGGACAACCGCTGGCACGACGAACTGCTCATGGGAATCCTCGCTACCGACCGAAGACCGCGCGTTTGAGCCCGCATCGGCCAAGGTATAGAGCTGAGCCAGCACGGCGAGCGTGCCGCCGCCCGCCAGCTGTTTGCCCAGGTGTGGAGCGATATCGGCGGCGAGAGTGGGGATCCGCTGCACCGGTGCGCGGTGTCCCATTCGATGGCCGACGTGCAGGATGACGTGCACGAGGAACTCCTCTGGGATCTGAGGGTGCTTGAGGCAGCCGATCTGATCACCGACGAGCGCGTGGCTCAGGCTGGCGTCACGAGTCCGGTGGCCGGCTTCTACCCATCGCTGCACCTGAACCTCGGTGAGTGCTATCGCAAGCTCGGCGAGGTTGACCGAGCGCGGGAGCACCTCAATCTGGGGCGGGACTCTGTCACGGCCCTCGGGGACCACGATTACGGGCTTATGATCAAGGGCGGACTTGATCGGCTCGGCGAACGGCTGACGTCCTAACCGCTGCGTCCAATCGTGCATTTGTTCCCGGCCCCGCGTATACATCTACGCCGTCGGAAGGCGCGCTCATCGGCATTATGTGGGTGATCAAAGATCACCGCGCCGTGAGCGGCCACATAATGCCTGCTCATGCGGAGTGATCGAAGCGCTGCGCTGCTTGATGAGGAGCCTCACGATCACCTGCATATCAACCATGTCCGCGCGCTGTCCGCGGCATAGTCGCGCATCGGATACACGAGAGTGTCCCGCTACGGCCACCGGTGGGGTGGCGGACTGGCTTCGCGTCGGCTTTAGGTGATCGTGAACGGCAGCATTGGGGAGCTGATCGTGCGGTGGTTCGATGTCCGCAGTCCCGCGCGCTCATCACTGCGGAGATCGAGAGACGCGATGAGCGCCCATTGTCCCGGCGGGACGGCGTAGCCGAGGTGGGGTTGGAAGCTCTCAGTGCCGACGAAGAGCGGGACTCGGATGGTGTCTCCTGGTTCCACGGTGAACGGCACGAGTACTGCGTGACTCGGCTTGGTCGATCCGCCGACCACGGCGCCGGTCGAGGGGTCAACGACTTCGGCAGAGAGGTAGCCGCTGGTGTGGATCGTGAGCGGTGCCTGGGTCAGGTTGCTGATGAGCAGGCCGTGGGAGGCGTCGGCGCCGCTGCGAACGGAGAGGACGCCGTCGAGCTCAACTCGAAGATCCGTGCTCTCTGTGCGCCCCGTGTCGAGTTGGCGGGCCCGTCGAGCTCGATCTTCGACACGGCCTGGCGGGTAGGGCAGTGCTCCGACGCGCAGGGCGACCTTGCGACCGTATTTGGCGTGTAGATCCGCGGCGACGTCTCCGGCGTCGGCAGCAAGCGTGATGGCGTACGGCTTCGAGTTCCCAGCGGCTCGCGGATCGGGGTACCGAGCCAGGACTCCTGGACGCTCCCGTTCCAGTTGCACCAAGTCCCCGCGCAACTCCTGCCAACCCACCATGCCCTGATGGTCACCCTCGACCGCAATCTCTGCCACCCGAGATAGCCCGCAACATCCATCAGTAGGTGAACACCGCGTTCATCTGCAGCGCGCGAACGAATGCATGGTCGAATGCCAGCTTCGACAGAGGTCGGACGCCAGCTCCGAGAGCGGGCGTGACCAGAGAGGCGCGCACGGTCATTCGTCAGCAGCTGCGAGCTGCTCAGAGATGAGTGCAACTGCCTGCCGGGCGGCGTCCAGTGACTCGACTGCGCCAATCCGTTCCGACACGCCCATCCAGTGGCGTATCCCGTCCAGCGTAAAGATCCACTGCCCTCGCGTCATGGCGACCGGCGACACCACGTCATCGGCCGGCCAACTGTTGTCGAACCTGCGGATACAGTGATCACCGCGGTCCATGATCCCGCTTGCGAAGATCGACCGATCTTCGTCTCTGTCCTCGGCAGCGCTCAGACAGACGTTCTCCAGATCCGAGTGGATCCCGGCCCAAGCGGCGGTCGTCATCCAGATCGTGACGAAGTCATTGTCAACCATGGCGATCATTGAACCCCGGCCGGCCCTGACGGCGTCACCCGTTGCCACCTCCGAGTTTCACGCTCATCGACACGACCACGCACGGACTGCGTCCATGAGCGTGCGATGTTCGTGCTGCCAGCGACGGCCTGGTCAGCGACAACGCGCGCCGCAGCGGCGCGACAGTCTCCGGATAGCGGCGCAGTTCAGAACTGGACGCCACGCGACAATGCGCCGTCGACCAAGATGTTCGCGCCGCTGGTGCGGCTCGACGCGGGACTGGCGACGAAGACGACGGTGCGAGCGATCTCGTCGGGGATCGCCATCCGCTTGGTCGGGTTGAGGTCCATGGCGGTCGCGAAGAACTCCGGCTGGTTCTGCTCGATCGATTGCCACACGCCGCCGTCGAAGTAGACGTTGCCGGGTGAGACTGAGTTGGCCCGGATGCCTTTCGCTGCGAGCTGGTTGGCCAGGCCCTGCATGTAGTGGATCAGCGCGGCCTTGATCGTGCCGTACGGGCCGGCGGCGAAGTCGATCTCGCGGCCGGAGACGCTCGACACCGCGACGATGGAGGCGGCGTCGCTCGCCTCGAGGTAGGGCATGGCGGCGTTGACGAGGCGCACCGCGCCCATCAGGTCGACCTCGAACGACGCGATCCAGTTGTGCGGCTCGTCCGGGATGGCGAGGGCGCTGACATTCGACACCACAATGTCGATGCCGCCGAACTGCTCGGCGCTGCTGGTAACCCAATCGGCAAGTGCCGCGGCGTCGGCGACGTCGAGGGCGGTGCCGACAACCTGGGCGCCGCCCGCGGTCAGCTCGTCCTGGGTGCGCTTCACCGCGTCGGCCGTACGGGCGCAGAAGGCGACAGACGTGCCCTCTGCGACGAAGTGCTCGACGATCGATCGGCCGATGCCGCGGGTTCCGCCGGTGACCAGGGCCCGGCGCCCGCTGAGTTGCAGATCCATGCCGATCGCCTTTCCTGGACGGTGGTGGAGGGGGAGATGGGACGTTACGCGCCCGGGTCAGGCGCCGGTGAGCTTGGCGGCGCGGGCGCGCAGGTCGCGGTGCAGCCCGTCGAAGGCGGCGGCGGCGGGCAGAAGTGTCTTGCGAGCCTTGGCCACGACGCTGTAGTTCGCGTCGACGACGTTCGCCAGTGGCGTCTCGCAGATTTGTGAGAGCAGCTGGTAGGCGTCCATCGTGTGCAAGCCGTACAGCTCGGTGAACCAGGTGACCATCTCGACCTGCGACACCCTCCAGGCGTCCTCGAGCGGGCGGCTGGAGCCGACGGTCATGATGTGGTCGTCGTCCTCGAGCCGCGGCCAGCCCGGCGCCGAGCCCTTGATCAGCTCGACGATCAGCACCGTCGTCATCGCTCCCTCGACGGCCGTGCCGCACGACTCGCCCTCACCCTGGCGGTAGTGCCCGTCCCCGATGGAGAACAGGGCCCCCTCGACGTTGACGCCGAGGTAGCAGGTGGTGCCGGCGCGCATCTGCGGGGTGTCCATATTGCCGCCGAAGCGGTCCGGCACGAGCGAGCTGCGCACCTCGTTGGACGCCGGCGCGACGCCGACGGTCCCGAGCATCGGCTCGAGGGGCAGGTCGATGCGGTGCTCACTGTGCCGCGCCTGGAACTGCACCGTGCGTGCGGCCGAGTCGAGGTGATAGATCCAGGTCGTGTCGGGCAACGCCTCCTGCAGCATCACCGTGCGCTCGGTGCTGGTGAGCCCACCGAAGAACGGGATGGCCGCCGACGCGCCCCAGTCGCGCGCAGGCTCCACGCTGACCAGGTGCAGCGCGAGCGTGTCGCCGGGCTCGGCGCCCTCGACGTAGAACGGGCCGGTCTGTGGGTTCACGTAGCGCAGGTCGACCTTCTCGCTCGACAGGTCGGTGACGCTGCGTAGCGCGCCGCAGAACGCATCGTCGGACCACAGCCGCAGCACGGTGCCCGGTGCAATCTTGCGCATCGGGGGGACGCCACCGAACGTGAATGCGTACTGCTCGAAGGTCGGCGTGACCTCGATGATGTCGGTCATTGCGGCGTCCTCATCGGGATGGCGGTCACGGCAGGGTCACGTGCTGGGGTCCGAGCTCGGCGGTCTTCTGCACGCCGAGCAGCTGCATCGTGCGGCGCACCTCGTCGGTGAGGATGTCCGCCGCGCGCTCGACGCCGCGTTCGCCACCGGCCATCAGCCCGTACAGATAGGCCCTGCCGACGAGGGCGGCGTCGGCGCCGAGAGCCCTGGCCGCGACGATGTCGGCGCCGCTCATGATGCCGGTGTCGAGCCATACCTCGGCCCGTCCTTGCAGTTCTTGCACGACGTCCGGCAGCAGCCGCAGCGGAACGGGCGCTCGGTCGAGCTGTCGGCCGCCGTGATTGGACACGATCACTGCGTCGGCGCCGGCGTCGACGACGCGCCGCGCGTCGTCCACGGTCTGAATGCCCTTGACCACCAGCGGCCCGTCCCACGCCGAGCGCAGCCAGGCCAGATCGTCCTCAGTCATCGTCGGGTCGAACAGTGTGTCGATCATCTCGGCGACCGTGGAGTCCCAGCTCGACAGCGACGCGAAGGTCAGGGGGTCGGTCGTCAGCAGGTTCACCCACCAGGCCGGATGCAGGATCGCGTTGCCGACCGTTCTTGCCTTCAGCTTGGGCGGGATCGAGAACCCGTTGCGGACGTCGCGCAGCCGCGGCCCGGCGACCGGGACGTCCACGGTGAGGATCAGCGCCTCGAACCCCGCCGCCTGCGCCCGGGCGATCAGGTCCTCGGCGGCGGCGCGGTCCCGCCACACATAGAGCTGGAACCATTTTCGCGCCCTCGGCGCAGCGGCCGCGACGTCTTCGATCGATGTCGTCCCCATCGTGGACAGCGCGTAGGGCACGCCGTACCGCTCGGCGACCCGCGCGACCGCGCGCTCGCCCTCGTGGTGCATCAGCCGGGTGAATCCGGTCGGGGCGAACGCGAAGGGCTGCTCGGAGCGCGTGCCGAGGATGGCGGTCGAGGTGTCGACCTGGGAGACGTCACGCAGCACCGACGGGTTGAACTGGAGATCGGCGAACAGCGACCGGGCCCGGCTGAGACTGATCTCGGCCGACGCCGCACCGTCGGTGTAGTCGAAGACCGCGCGCGGGCAGCGGCGCCGGGCGATCCTCCGCAGGTCGTCGATGGTCAGAGCGTGGGCGAGACGGCGTCGGGTTGGGCTCAGGTCCGGCTTGTCGAGCGAGACGAGCGGCGTGAAGTCGGCCCAACGCGGCCAACGGCGAGGCGTTCGCTGCCGTGCTGTCATCGATCCGACGCTACGCCGCCGGCGATCTCGGTCAATGGCCACGGAAAGCGTCCTTGAGCCACCACAACCAGCCATCGTCGACGATTTTGGCGTCGATCAGCAGCGGTCGGGATCGATCGCCGGCAACCCAGTCGCGGCGGCGTCCTGTCGTCGATGCGACGCACGGTCAGGCCGTCCAAACCGGATAGGTGTGCGGATCGCGTTCGCTCAGCGTGCGAGTTCGGGTGTATCGCATTCGTCGGGCCGGTGGTGTGGATGTCGTTCCTCGTGTGAGGCGCTCCCGTGCTCAGCCCGTGCAGTCGACGGCGACCGCGAGAGCATCGCAAACCTGGCGCATCCGGGCATCGCTCAATCGTCCGAGCCGGTCGACCAGTATTGCCAGTGAGACGCTT
>JAVHVH010000163.1:0-10240 GCA_032160665.1 Pseudonocardiales bacterium | reverse complement strand
CGGCGGCGTCACGTGGCAGGTGCGCTTCTACGACCCGGTGGTCCTGCCCTCGCTCGCCCTGCTGAGCGAGCAGGACGGTCCGGCCTTCGCCGAGGTCCGGCACGCCCTCGGGGTCGGCACGGTGCTGTATCACTTCGTCGCCCAGCCGGGCGCTGGGCTGTCGGCGCATCAGGCCTCTCACGTCGGGACGGGGCTGGCCAACGGTCACTCGGCCGCGGCCCGGGACTTCGAGACGATCCGCTCACGGGTACGCGGGCGGGAGGCCCTCGTCGACGAGATGTCGGGTGCGGCCGTCGCCGGACTGCCGCGGGCCCAGGCCCTGTTGGCGAAGGCGATCGCGCCGCACAACGCCGGTGTGCTCGAGGCGTGCGCGGCCGAGCCGCCGGATCCGGACGCGATCCGCTCGGCGCTGCTTGCCGGGATCGGCGGTCGCACGCAGTGGACGCCCCCATGAGCGACGCGACGGAGGGACTGTCGTCGGTCCGCAATGCCGCCCGAGTGCTGAAGGTGTTCCGCTCCCGCGAACGCGAGCTCGGCGTCTCGGAGCTCGCGCGTCGGCTCGAGCTGGGCAAGTCGACCGTGCACCGCGCGTTGGGCGCGCTCGCCGCCGAAGGGCTGATCGAGCAGAACCCGGACACCGGCAACTACCGCCTGGGCATCGTGATGTTCGAGCTCGGGGAGGCCGTCCGCGTCCACATGGATCTGCACGCGGCCGCCGGTCCGGTCCTCGCATCATTGCGGGAACAGACCCGGGAGAGCTGCCAGGTCGGGATTCTCGACGGGTACGACGTCGTGTACGTCGACCGGCTCGAGAGCCCGCAGACGCTGCGGCTGTTCACCGAAACGGGCCGGCGGGTGCCGGCACACTGCACCAGTTCCGGCAAGGTGCTGCTCGCGCACCTCGACGCTGCCGCGCTCGAGGCCGTGCTGGACGCGATGCCGCTCACCGCGCTCACCCCGCGCACGATCACCGACCGCGGCGACCTCGTCGACGAGCTGGCCCGGGTCCGGCGACGAGGCTGGTCGGAGGCGGTCGAGGAGCGCGAGGTGGGCGTCGCGTCGATCGCCGTGCCGATCCGGGACGTCGGCGGTGCGGTCGCGGCGGCGCTCAGTATCGGCGCGCCCACCGCCCGGCTCGGGGCGCCGGCCCGCAAGCGGCTCGCGGCGGTGCTGGTCGAGGCCGGCGAGGCGGCGTCACGCAGATTGGGCTGGTCCCCGGAGTCGATGCTGCGCAGGGAGGGCTGACGTGGCGAGCGACCCGGTACTCGTCCCGCTGGGCTCGGCCGACGGGCGCACCCGCTGGCTCATCGCGCACGGCGGACGGTCCTACGCGGTGTTCGAGCGTGACGGCGCACTGGTCGTGGTCGATGCCCTGTGCCCGCACCGCCGCGGACCGCTGATCGAGGGCCTGATCCGCGACGGCGCGATCGTCTGCCCCTGGCACTGGTACGCGTACGACCTGGACACCGGCCGATGCCGCACGTCACGGGAGTACCAGCTGAACACCTACCCAGTGGTCGAGCGGGACGGAGCGATGTTCGTGGAACTTTCGGTCACCAAGCCGACGTCGTGGTCCTCGTTCCTGCGCGCCCATGCCGCGTCGCGCAGACACGGCCTCGGAACGGGGCGACGCCCATGACGGCCGGACGGGGACTGCTGCTCGACATCGGTGGTGTCGTCCTGCAAGGCGGGACGAAGCTGATGGACCTGCTGGCGGACGAGGAGCCGAGGCTACGACCGATTGTCGAGCGGCGCGCGATCGGAACCGACCGCGACGATCGCTGGCAGCAGATGCTGCGCAGCGAGATCACCGAGCGGGGTTATTGGGCCGAGCTCGCGGCGGAACTCGGCGCCGCAGTCGGTCAGCGCTGGGATACCCGCACGATGATCAACCTGATGTACGACCGTCCGGCCGAAGAGTGGCTCAATCACGACGTCATCGCCTTGATGCTCGACGCCAAGGCGGCCGGGCTGGCCCTCGGTGCGCTCACGAACGACCTCGCCGACTTCCACGGCACCGAGTGGGTCGAGAAGCAGGACTGGTTGCGGCCCTTCGACGTCATCGTGGACGCGTCGAGCACCGGCGTGCTGAAGCCGGACCCGCGAGCGTTCACCGCAGGCGCCGAGGCCCTCGGCTTGGCGCCGGCCGAGATCGTCTATCTCGACGACATGCCCTGGAACGTCGAGGGCGGCCGGCGCGCCGGTCTGCAGGCGATCCAGGTCTCACTGACCGATGCAGCACCCGCCGTGGCCGCGGCGCGCGCCCGCCTCGGGTTGACCCGCTGAGCTAAGGAGCCGTCATGCCACTCGTCCGTATCGACATCATGGAGGGTCGCCCGCCGGAGAAGATCCGCGAGCTGCACGAGCGGGTCGCCGCGCTCGTCTCCGAGATCCTCGACGCACCGATCGAGCGGGTGCGTACCTACATCACGCAGTTTCCGCCCCAGGCCTGGGGAATCGGCGGGGTCTCGGCCGATGTCGCCCGCGGCGACGAGGTCGCGGCGAGGGCGGCCGCGCTGGAGGGCCCGTGACCGAGCCCGGCCTGTGCGTCGTCGTCGGCGCAACCGGTGCGATCGGACGCGCGGTCACGACCCGGCTGCTCGATCGGGGACAGCGCGTGCTCGCCGTCGCCCGGTCGGCAGCGGCCCTCGACGAGCTGGCGGCGTCGGCGTCAGGCGTGCGGACGTGCGTCGCGGACATCACCGGCAATGCTGCGATCGAGGGGATCTCGTCCGCGTTGGACGAGCCGGTGCGGATGGCCGTGTTCGCGGCGGGCCTGCCGGTGCGCGGCGCGGCCGACACCATCGATCCCGACCTGCTCGCAGTCGGCGCCGGCACCAAGCTCGGTGGACTGCTGCGCCTGGTTCGCGCCGTGGATTCCCGTCTGGTCCCCGGGTCCCGGATCGTCTGCTTCGCCGGCTCGCTCGGACTCGAACCGCGCGCGACCGAAGCCGGGCCGGGTGCGATCAACGCCGGCGTCTTCAACTTGATGCGGCAACTCAGCCTGATCTATGGACCCCGCGGGATCACGACCCACACGATGAGCCCCGGCCCGGCTGACACCCCGCGCCTGCGTCGCATTGCGCAGACGGTCGCCGAGGAGCGCGGCGAGCCGTTCGAGGATGTCTGGGCCACCTACACGTCAGGCAACTCGCTGGGTCGGCTCGCGACCGCGGACGAGGTTGCGTGGGGAGTTCAGCTGCTGCTCGACCCGGAGGCCGACATGCTGCACGGCAGCGTGCTCTACCTCGACGGCGGCGGGCACCGCGGCATCCACTGACCGCGCGCCGCGGTACGGACCCGAGCAGCGGGCATATGTCAGCGGCGGCGACTGCGGGTCATTGCGTCGGGCCGGTAGCCGAGCCGGCGGCTGATCACCGCAGCGGCCTCGACGACCAGTCCGACGTACTGCCGCATGGTGTCACCGGTGATTCGCGACGACGCGCCCACCACGCTGACGGCCGCGATCACCGTGCCGTCGTGTCCACGCAACGGAGCACCGACCGAGCTGACCCCCTCGTGCCCCTCGCCGATGTTCGACGCCCAACCCCGGCCGGCACAGCGGTCCAGTTCGGGGATCAGCGCGTCCACGGTCGCAATCGTCCGTTCGGTGCGCGGCTCGAGCGTGACGCCGTGGAGCCGCCTCAGCAGCTCGGCACGGGGGAGTGCGGCCAGCAGGATCTTGCCCGAACTCGTCCAGTGCGCCGGGAGCCGGTGCCCGACCTGGCGGAAGACCGGCACCAGGTTGTGGCTCTCGAGCCGTTCGACGTACACGACTTCGAGGCCGTCCAGAACAGCCACGTGCACCATCTCGCCCGTGCTGTGCCGCAACGTGCTCAGGACGGGCAGCGCGGCCTCGTGCAGGTCGGCGTGCTCGGTGACCTTCGTGCCCAGTTCGTAGAGGGCGAGGCCCAGCCGGTACTTGCCGGTCTTCGGGTTCTGCTCCAGCAGCCGCTCGGCGGCGAGCGTCGCGACCAGCCGGTGCGTCGTGCTCTTGCCCATGCCCAGCCGGGCGGCCAGCTCGGTGACCCCGAGCTCCTGGTCGGCCTGCGAGAACGCCCGCAGCACCTGGGCGGCATTGCGGACCGAGCCGATCAGCGCGCGGTCCGGATTGCCCGTCATGGCCGCCGAGACTACGCCGACTGTCCCGCATGGCGGGACAACGCTATGTGCCCCAGGTCACGCCAGCCTAGCGTCGCCCGCACAGCCAGACGGTCCTGGAGGTCCCGTGGAGCACGTCCTGTGGTTCGACCGGCACGACCCCGGCACCGACCATGTCCTGGGCGGTAAGAACGCCAGCCTCGGCAGCATGACCCGAGCCGGCCTGCCGGTCCCGCCGGGCTTCGCCGTCTCGGCGTCGGCCTACCGTGAGGTGCTCGCCCGCACGGGCGTGGACGCCCAGCTCGAGACGTTGATGGACGCCCTCGACCCGACGGAAACCGCCGCGGTCAGCGCAACCGGTGCCGCCATCCGGGCGATGATCCACGAACTCGACCTGGCCGCGACCCTGCGCGACCGGCTCCACGACGCCTACGGCGAACTCTGCAATCGGACCGGGCACGACGACCTGCCCGTCGCCGTCCGCTCGTCGGCGACCTGCGAGGACCAGCCGGACGCGAGCTTCGCCGGCGAGCACGACACCTACCTGTGGATCCGCGGCAGCGAGTCGGTCGTCGGCTACGTGCAGCGGTGCTGGGCGAGCCTCTACAGCGACCGTGCGATCTGCTACCGCCGGCGGATGCGGTATGCCGAAGCCGGCGTGGCGATGAGCGTCGGCGTGCAGCAGATGGTCCTGCCGCGCACGTCCGGTGTGGCGTTCACGCTCAACCCGCTCAACGGCGACCGCTCCCAGGTCGCCATCGACGCCTCGTGGGGACTCGGCGAAGCCGTGGTCAGTGGCAGCGTCACCCCGGACAACTTCCTCGTCGACAAGGTCATCGGTGAGATCACCCGGCGGACGATCTCGCCCAAGGCGATCGAGCACGTCCTGGGTCCCGACGACCAGGTGATCGAACGCGAAGTCGAGCCGGAGCGCCGCGACGCCCCGTCCCTGAGCGACGATGAGATTCGCGCCGTCGCCAAGCTCGCCCGGCGCGCCGAGAAGCACTACGGCTGCCCGCAGGACGTCGAGTGGGCCCTCGATCCCAACCGGCCCGAGGACGACAACATCGTGCTGCTCCAGAGCCGGCCCGAGACGGTGTGGAGCCGCAAGGCCCGCGTCGCCGACGAGGTCGCCCAGGACACCTACGCCAGCATCGTGAACACGCTGCTCCACCCGGCCGGTTCGCCCGCCGGTCACTCCGGCTGAGTCCATCCCCCGCGTCGAAGGAGACCCGTGATGGCCGATCGATTCCCCAGCCCGTTCGAGATGGAAACCCCGACCGGGGCGGAGGGCTGGGAGCAGCTCTACGGGTACTCCACGGTCTTCAGCGAGGACCGCCGTGAGTACGAGGACTCGATGTTCTGGTTCATGGACGGCGTGCACACGCCGGAGGTCATCCCGCCGTGGGACGCGACCGTCATGGACTTCGCGATCATCGTCCTGTCGCAGTACAACACCCGGCACTACGTGATCCCGCCCGCGCTCGGCGTCGACATCCGCTACCTCAACGGTTACATGTACCTCTCACCCGTCGGTGTCGCGGATCCGGCCGAGATCGAGGCGCGGGTCCCGGAGTTCGTCGAGCGGGCCGGCTACTACTTCGGCAATTGGGACACGCTCTACGACGCGTGGATGGACAAGATCAAGGGCGTCATCGCCGAGCTCGACGCCGTGGACTTCAAGCCGCTGCCGCACCGCGAGGACATGGCCGTGCTGACCGAGGGCCGCGGCATCGGCAGTGGGGCGCAGCTGCTCGCCGAGTACGACAAGCTCGTTCAGTTGACGATCCGGCTCTGGAACCACCACTTCGAGTTCCTCAACCTCGGTTACGCCGCGTACCTGGACTTCTTCGGCTTCTGCAAGCAGATCTTCCCGTCCATCCCCGACCAGGCGATCGCGAAGATGGTGGCCGGCATCGAGGTGGACCTTTTCCGCCCGGACGAGGAGCTGAAGAAGCTCGCGCACCTCGCGATGGACCTCGGTGTGCAGGACAACATCGACAGCGACGCCACCGCCACCCTGGCCCGGCTCGGCGAAGACGCCGCGGGGCAGAAGTGGGTCGAGGCGTGGGAGACCGCGCACGATCCGTGGTTCAACTTCTCGGCCGGCAGCGGTTTCTACAACACCGACAAGATCTGGCGCGAGTACCCCGACATCCCCATGGGCTTCATCGCGAGCTACGTGGGCCAGCTCAAGCGTGGCGACACGCTGGATCGCCCCGTCGCCGCCATCGAGACCGAGCGGGACCGCATCGTCGCCGAGTACGCCGAACTGATCGGCACCGACGAGGACCGCACGACCTTCGAGGCGAAGCTCGGACTGGCCCGGACGGTGTTCCCGTACGTCGAGAACCACAACTTCTACGTCGAGCACTGGGGCATGTCCCTGGTGTGGGGCAAGATGCGCGCGCTCGGCCAGATCCTGACCGACGCCGGGTTCTTCGAGTCGGCCGAGGACATCTTCTTGCTGCGGCGCACCGAGGTGCCCGACGCGTTGTTCGACTACTACCACGGCTGGGCCGTCGGTATCGAGTCGCGCGGTACCAAGTACTGGCCGCGCGAGATCGAACGCCGTCGCGGCATCGTCAACGCCCTGCGGACCTGGTCGCCGCCACCCGCACTGGGCGTCCCGCCGGAGGTCATCACCGAGCCGTTCACCGTCATGCTCTGGGGCATCACGTCCGACAGCGTCAAGCAGTGGCTGGGTGGCGCGAACGCGGACGGCGGGCTGTCCGGATTCGCCGCGTCGCCGGGCATTGCCGAGGGGCCGGCGCGGGTGATCTTCAGCGCGGACGGGATCGGCGATCTGCAGGACGGGGAGATCCTCGTCGCGCCGTTGACCGCACCGTCGTGGGCGCCGGTGTTCGGCCGCATCGCAGCCACGGTGACCGACGTCGGCGGGATCATGAGTCACGCCGCCATCGTCTGTCGCGAGTACGGGCTGCCGGCCGTGACCGGAACCGCGTTCGGAACCAAGACGATCAAGACCGGCCAGCGCCTGCGAGTGGATGGCAACACCGGCCAGGTCACCGTTCTCGACTAAGTACGACATCCACGAAGGGCGATTGCATGCTGACCGCTGAGCAGAACGACGAACTCACCGACGTCGCGCCAGGGACGCCGATGGGCGAACTGCTACGGCGCTATTGGTACCCCGTGGCGTTCACCCGCGAACTTGCCGAGTTCCCCGTGAAGCACGCCAAGCTGCTCGGCGAGGACTGGGCGGTCTTCAAGACGGCATCGGGCAAGTACGGGATCGTGCCTGAGGCCTGCCCGCACCGCCGGGCTTCGCTCGCTTACGGTGTGGTCGAGTCCAACGGGATCAGATGCCCGTACCACGGTTGGCTGTTCGGGCTGGACGGCGAGTGCCTCGAACAGCCGGCCGAGCGGGAGGAGACGAACTTCCGCGACCGGGTGCGGGCGAAGGCCGGCAAGGCGCAGGAACTCGGCGGCCTGGTGTGGGCCTACGTCGGCCCGGAGCCGGCGCCGGAGCTACCCCGCTTCGACGTCTTCGTGATGGATGGGGTGCGCGACATCGGCTGGGCCGACCTGCCCTGCAACTTCGTCCAGATCATGGAGAACGCGGTCGACCCGCACCATGTGGAATTCCTGCACGGGCGCTACTTCGAGTTCCTCGGCCGGCAGCAGGGTTTCGACGCCCCCGCCTCGTTCGGCAAGAAGCACGTCAAGGTCGGCTTCGACGCCTTCGAGTGGGGAATCATCAAGCGGCGCGTGGTCGAGGGCGCCTCGGAGGAGGACGACGACTGGAAGGTCGGCCACCCGCTCGTGTTCCCGTACAACATGCGGGTGGGCGGCGCCAACATCGAGCAGATGCAGATCCGCGTCCCCATCGACCGCACCACGACCAGGTTCATGCTCTACTCGGTGCACGCACCGGTTGGCATCGACTTCCCCGAACAACCGACGGTGCCTGACTACAACATTCCGGTATTCCTTCCCGACGGTCGGCACCGGACCGACTACGTGGAAGGCCAGGACATGATGGCGTGGGTCACGCAGGGGCCGGTCACCGATCGGACCGTCGAGCACCTCGGCCGGTCGGACGTCGGCGTCACGATGCTGCGCCGGTTGTTCAAGGCGGAGATGGCCAAGGTCGCCGCCGGCGAGGATCCCCTCGGCGTCATCCGCGAGCCACACGAACGCATCGACCTGCCGTGCGAGAAGAACAAGTTCGACGCCGGGCCGACCTTCGCGATCGACTTCATCGATATGGCATCGTCGCGCTTCAGCCCGCAGGCCGACGCATTGAAGAAGCTGCACGTCGCGGCCTGGGAGGGCAGGAACGAGGCGGCGAAGGCATGAGCGTCGCCGACGATCCGCGACCGGTCGACACCGAGTTCGCGCTCGACCGTGCGCGTGGGTGGTTCCCGACCGACGCCGACAGTCATCGCCGGGATGCGCCGCGCTACTGCCCCGGGTGCGCCCAGCCGCTGGCACTGGCCGACGGCGGATGGGGCTTGACGACCGAGTACTGGGTGGCCGCCGATCGGGTCTTCGCGTGCGTGTGTGGATCGTGCGGATGGAGTGGTGACATCGTTCTCGCCGCCCGCGCGGTCACGCACGAGCCGGCCCACTGACGCGGCCGGCCGGCTCAGGACACCGGCGCCGTTCCGGGCCCGCGCCGTCGAGTACTAGCGCATACGTCTCATGGCGGCTAGTCCCCGGTGTACGGAAGAACTGTGGGTGTTGGACGAACGCCGTCCGACAGCCACGAGTTCGAGGAGCAGTCATGAACCGTCTGACCATCGCCGCCGCAATCGCCGCGGCCGCTTGCGCGATCACCATTCCGGCCGCCACCGCACTGGCCAGCGGCGACACGTCGAGCCCCCGCGGGCCGTCGCCCTCGACGGTCGTCGACGACCGCAGCGGCCCGAACCGCGGCAGTGACGACGTGACCCGCGCGCCGTCGGCAGTGTCGACGACGAGCGCCGCCCACCGAGGCGGTGACAACGGTCGGCCCGTCGAGCCGGGTGACGACCGCGGCACTGCGATCGAACTCAGCGACGACAACGGTCGCCACGTCGAGCCGGGTGACGACCGCGGCCGCCACGTCGAGCCGGGTGACGACCGCGGAAGCGACGACGGCGGCCACCACCGCGGTCACAGCGGCTGACCTGTCACCGAATCCACCTGACGCCCCGGGCAAATTGCCCGGGGCGTCGCTGCGTCGTCCAACGTCCACGCGGCGAGATTTGTCGCATCGAACCGAACCGAAGTGTGGGCGTCCAACGAACCAGTGTTCATGAAGCTGATGCGTCGCCTCCGCCGCCCGAGCCGGGTTCTCCTTGCCCTGATCGTGCTGATAACCCTCACCGTTGCCGGCTGCAGTAGCAGCGCGTCGCCGTCGGGCGAGAGCTCCGCTGACGGTGCCACGGTGATCTCGCTGAAGTCGCTCATGTTCATGCCCGAGGACCTGACGGTCAACGTCGGTACGAAGGTCACGTGGCGCAATGACGAGCCGATCAGCCACACGGTCACTTCGGGCCCAGTGACCGGAGTCGACAAGTCCACCGGATTGCGCACCGGCCAGAAGCCCGACGGGCTGTTCAACGGGACTCTGAAAGGCAACGGAGACACGTTCTCCTACACCTTCACCAAGGCCGGCACCTATCCCTACTACTGCAGCATCCACTACGGCATGAGCGCGAAGATCATCGTCACCGGTTAGCCGCTACCGGACCGCTCCCGCTTCGCTCCACCTCCCCAACCCCGACGCGCCGATGCGCCATGCCGGCATGCCCGCCCACGAACCACCGCCAGCGAACAACCAACCCCGAAGAGAGAGAGACCGCACATGAACACCAAGATCAAGACAATCACCGTCTCGGTGGCGGCGGCAGCGATGCTCACCGCCGGCTGCACGAGCAGCAAGACGTCCAGCACGTCCAACTCGCCGGCCGGTGCGGCCGCGACCTCGGCGACGACGGGCACGGCCGCGACCGCGCCGGATGCGACCGCGGCCGCCGACCTGCGGGCCACATTGACGGCGCTGCTGAGCGACCACGTGTGGTTGGCCGGCAATGCGTTGCAGACGGCGGTGTTGAAGGGCGGGAACCTGAAGGATCCGGCGGTGGTCGGTGCCGTGTCGGCGCTCGACGCGAACTCCGTCGCCCTGTCC
>JAVHVH010000093.1:0-12770 GCA_032160665.1 Pseudonocardiales bacterium | reverse complement strand
GCGGTGGGAGGCAACCTGCAGCCCGACGTCGTCGAGTGCGACCAGGCCACCGAATTTCACGGTGATGCCATCGACGGCGATCGCCGGCGTATCGCTCGCCGGGCTCTGACCAGTCACTGCCGTTCGGCGCGCGGGTGCAGCGACGTCGGCCTCGTCATGCCTGGTCGCAGCCCTTTGCGTGGAGCGGTCCTCACCGGCGCCGACCTGTGGTGCCGCGGTGTCGGACGTCACCGTCCGGTCGGGTGTCGGCGCCAGGAGCTTGCGGATGAACGCCGGCATGCTGGGGGCCCGATCTGCGATGAGGGCCGCATAGATCGCACTGACTCCGAACGCGAGGTTCAGATAGTTCGCGATTCCGCTCACGGTCACGTATGCCGGGACGAGCACGTACGCGGCGCCGGCGATGAACGCGTACCAGGGCGCCCCCGCGAAGATCACCAGCAGCACGGCGAACAGCGTGAGCGAGCTGAATGAAGAGAACGTCGGTCCGGTCGCGAAGCCGTAGAGGCTCGCCAGCAGCGCGCCGGCCACCGCCGCGAAGAATGCGGAGATGCAGAAGAGTGCGATCAGGATGACGTTCGTCGACGCGCCGTTCGTCTCCAGCGCCACGCGTGATTGAGACAACCCGCCCAGCAGCCGGCCGGCCCGCCCGTACTGGAGGCAGGTGAGGATGATCACGGTCACCGCGACGAAGATGAGCACCACGTAGTAGAAGCCGGTCGTCGAGGCGAGGGACGCGACCGCTGGTCGCGGCGCCTCCAGCCCGTTGATCGTAGGCCCGAACATCCACGTGGACGCGTACAGCAACTGTTCGAGCAGGACGCCGAAGGCGAACGTCGCCAGGGCAAGGAACACACCGGAGAGCCGGATGGCCGGGATCGCGACGATGGCGCCGACGGGGATCGCGATACACGCACCGAGCACCACAGCCAGTCCCCAGGGGACTCCGTGGGCGACGATGTGCGCGAACGATGCCGCACCGATCGCAGCGAAGCCGAAGTGCGCGAGTGACACCTGTCCGGCCAGCTTCACGAGGAAGCCGAGCGACAGGAACAGGATCGTGTAGATGAGAGCGGCGGTATACGCGGTCAGCTGGTCTCCGACGAGGTTCGGCGCGAGGAGCAGCAGCACCGCCACCACCGCACCCGCCGCGAGGCGATAACGCATCGGCGCCTGCCACGAACGGCTGGTCGCCTTCGCCACCTGGAAGGTCTGTCTGGCCAGTCGCCTACGCGGGGTGACGATGAGCACGATGAACAGGACGATGAAGGGCAGGCTCGCCGGGAGCCCACTGAGCCACGAGACGTGTTGGATGTACTTCGTCGTGAACGAGATCCCGATGCCCAGGACCAGGCCACCCGCGTAGGTCAGCGGGAGGCTGGCAAAGTACCCGATTGCGGCCGCACCGAAGGCCTGCACCACGAGCAGTACGAGGACGCCCGCGTCGAGGTTGAGGCTCGGTGCAATCAACACGCCCGATAGGGCGGCGAGCGTCGAGCCGATGATCCAGGCGGCACGCCGGACGCGCGCGGGGCTGTAGCCGCGCAGATCCAGCAGCTCGGGGCTATCGACGACGGCCCGCATGGCCGTGCCCAGCCGGGTCCGACGCAGCATGATGTGCACGCCGACGAGTACGACAAGCCCCACGAGAATGGTGATCAGCTGGTCGTATCCGATGTTGACGCCGCCGACACGGAACGTCTGCGTCGGCAGGTACGGCGGGAAGGGAACCGTGTTCGAGCCGTACCAGATCGCGGCGCCGGCTTCGACGGCGACGACGACTCCGACCGTCGCGAGCACCTGCCACGCCGCGCCCAGCACGATGACCCGGCGGGCGACGAGTTCGAAACCCAGCCCCATGACGGGCCCGAGCAGGAACACGCTGATGAATCCCGCGATCGGCCAGGGCATGCCATGGTCGACATGCAGGAAGTAGAAGACGTAGACGGCGGCCGCGGCGATCGCACCGTAGGCGAAGTTGAAGATGCCGGAGGTCTTGTAGGTGAGTACCAGGCCGGTGGCGGCAAGGGCGTAGACGGAGCCGGAGACGAGCCCGACGATCAGAAACGGCAGCAAGCTCACGGTGACTCTCGATCATTGCGCGACGGATGGACGCCGACGCCTGCTCGTATCCTGGCGGCCACGGGCAGGCGCCGACGGTACTGACTCATCTCCGGTGCCAACGCCCTACGGCTAGTCCTTGACGCATGCCGAATAGGTGGACTGCCCGGTCACCTTGCCCCACACTCCGTTCTGGTTCTCGATCGCGAAGAAACAGTTGGCCTGTGGCTGGACGTACTTCGAGGGATTGCTCAGCAGATCCGGGGTACCGAACGTCAGTGGTGGGGTCAAGCCACCGAAGTCGTCGGCCGTGATCTTCGCCAGCCCGCCGAGTAGATCCTTCACGTTCGTGGGGTCAGGGGCACTCGTCGCCGCCTTGGTGAAGACCATCCCAGCGGCATAGGCCGCGGACAGGTTCGGGCTGTAGTTCAACGCGTCCGACTTGATGTCGGGCAGGTACTTCGTCAACGCCGCCTGGAACGCGCTCGTCGCCGGCGAGTCGTCCTCGAACCACGGGAAGTCGAGCAGCGCGGCCTGCAACCCACTCAGGGCTGGTGTCGAGAGGAAGGCTGGCGTGAGCGCAGTGCCGACGGTGAGCCAGAGCGGGTGATAGCCCTGCTGGACGCAGTCCTTTGCGAAGCGCAGATCCATGTCGGTGAATCCGTTCAACGCCACCGCCTGAATTCCTGCAGCCTTCAATTGCAGGCACGCTGCGGTGTAGCTCGAGGCAGAGGCTGCCTGGGCGAACGATACGAACTTCATGCCGAGCTTCTCGGCCTCGGCCTTCTGCGAGGCATCAGAGGACTTGCAGATGGTGACCTCGGCGCAATAGATGTCCGCGTACGAGGTCTTGCCGTTCAGCTTGGCGAGGGTCGCTTCGGCCTTGCTGAAGGCGAGCAGTGAGGTCGAGGCGTTGAGGGTCAGCCCCGGGCTGATGCCGTAGAAGCCGCTGGCGGTGATCGCGGGGATGCCCATGCCGCTGAGGTAGGACATGTAGGCCGTGGTAGCGGAAGCGGGGGACAGCAGCGCGACGATGTGGTCGTTGGTGACCATCTTCTGCACTTCGGTCAGTGCCGTAGTCGGGTTGCCGGCGTCATCGACTGTGATCAGCTTGATCGGATGTCCGTTGATGCCGCCCGCGTCGTTCGTGGCGTTCATCCACGCCTGTAGGCCCTGGCGGTACCCGCCCTGCGACGACGACCCGACGCCGCTGTAGGTACCGATGTTGCCGATCACGATGGGCGCCTTCGAGCCGCCACCCGACGTGCCGGATGCACCAGCGGGGGCACCACCGGATTTGTCCTTGCTGCTCCCACTGCAGGCGGCCACGCAGGACATCGCCAGCAGCAAGGACACCGACACTGTGCCAATTCGCAAACCGCGCCTCATGTTGCGCATCACTGGGACCCGATCTCTCTCTTCGCGGCGATCGCCGTGGTCGATGGGAGCGCCTGTCGTGACCGGCTCGCCGGTCGGCGCCAAATGACGTCCTGCGGGGGGAAACGTGGCAAACGGCTGCGTAGTCGTGCTGTCCAGGCGGTATCGGGCGGCTGCCGGGTGACAGTGCAGGCGCATGCGCCGTCCGGGTCGGATCCGTTCACCCTCCTGACCACTCGCGATGTGTGAGTCGGATGCTGGCTGCTTGTGAGAAGACAGCGAATGGTGGCGCCCGTAATGGAACGGGCCGAGAGTTCACCATGTAGACATAGTTGTCAAGGAGTGGAAGTGGTGGTTAGCTTCCCGCGGCGGGACATAGCCGCGCCAGAGGCTCCGCAGGTGGGCCCCACGCAGGTCAAAGGGGTTACGGATGACCACAACGGTGTCGACCCGGCCGATCTCTGTCGAGGACGTCGGCTCATGGGACGACGAAGCCGACGTCGTCGTCGTCGGTTACGGGCACGCGGGGGTTTCCGCGGCCCTGGGCGCCCTCGAGGTCACGCCCGACGTCCTGGTTCTCGAGCGCGGCGGTGGTTCAGAGGGCACCTGCGGCGGCATCCTGTACCTCGGCGGTGGCACACCCATGCAGCACGCGATGGGTTGGGAAGACTCCGCCGACAACATGGCGACGTTCCTTCGCGCTTCCCTTGGGCCCAGTGTCGACGAAGCGAAGCTGCAGGCGTACTGCCAGGGAAGCGTGGATCACTTCTCGTGGCTCGTAGCCTGCGGGGTACCGCTGATCTCGGGACCGGACGCGGTGGGCTCGCCGTTGATGGAGCCGGGCGAGGACGGTTTCATCGACGTCGGCGCGCAGGAGTACGCCGGGGGCGGCCTGTTGTGGACCGGTGGGGAGCAGGCCTATCCGTTCGACGAGTTGGTTCCTCCGGTCCCGCGTGGGCACATCCTTCGCGATCCGAACGAGAACCAGGATCTGCTCTTCGAGGGCGCCGTGCTGCGTCGGCTCAGCCGCGCAGTTGACGCGAGCACTGCGCGCATCCGCTACAACATGGCGGTCGAGCATCTCATCGTCGACGACGCCGGGGCGGTCGTCGGATTAGCGGCTCGTTGCTCCGGTGACACAGTGCACATCCGCGCCCGCCGTGGTGTCGTGCTCGGCACTGGCGGCTTCATCTACAACGACGACATGCTCGCCGCACACAATCCGGCGCTGCTCGGTGCAGGCAAACTCGGGCACGGTGGCCAGGACGGCGTCGGTATCCGAATGGCACAGTCGGTCGGGGCGGACGCGATCCATATGGATACGTCGGACCTGACCCTGATCATGTACCCGCCGCTGTCCTTCGCGCGAGGACTGCTGGTGAACTCGCTGGGTCAGCGCTACATCAACGAGGACACCTACTTCGGCCGCATCGGCGCCGAGACGCTCCGGCAGGGTGGCGCGGCATATCTTCTGCTCGACGAGGACATCTTCGTCGAGAGTTCGTGGCGTCGCCCGGCATGGGCGTCGGACTCGCTGGCCGTGCTGGAGAGCGAGATCGGCCTGCCGCCACGGTCGCTGGAGAGCACGGTGGCGTACTACAACCAGTTCGCCGAAAAGGGTGCGGACCCGCTGTTCAACAAGCGCCCGAAGTACATCCAGCCGTTGCGCCCCTCGTATGCGGTGATCGACCTGCGCAACGAGACCAGCGCACGACAGCTGAACCCGAATGTCGCCGCGGTCGACTACGCACTCGGCGGATTCACGTTGGGCGGTCTGCGGACTACCGCGGACAGCGAGGTGCTCGACGTGAGTTCGCGGGTGATCCGCGGCTTGTACGCCGCCGGCCGGGCGACCTCGGGGCTGGCCGTGCACGGTTACTGCAGCGGCATCTCGCTCGGCGACGGGACGTTCTTCGGCCGCCGCGCCGGCCAGGCCGCGGGTCGCCTCGGCGCCGCGCGGTAACGGCCAACCGAGCGAACTAGGGGCGCGCCGGGCAGGGGGACAGCGTCAAGCGTCCGGGCCAACGGGTTCGGATGAGCGGCCTGAGTGGCTGACTGCGGTCGTGGCGCTCAAGCGTTGGAGGAGATTCGGATGGGCTACGACCTGCTGATGTCGCCGATCGAGATCGGGCCGCTGACGCTGCGCAACCGGGTAATTTTCGGTGCGCACAACTCGCTGCTCGGTGAGGGCAACCGGCGATTCGGTGAACCCGGCTGGTACGGCCAGCGCATGGGGCAGTATGCGGCGGATCGGGCAAGGGGCGGAGTAGCGGCCACGATCGTCGGGCAGACGGCGGTGCACCCGACGACGGCGTACCAGCTGCCGCCGAACCACCCCGGGGCATGGACGGACGAGTCCGTCCAGCACTTCACCGACCTCTCCGAACAGGTTCATGCGCACGGAGCGAAGGCCTTCGTGCAACTGACCCATAACGGTGCGGTGAATCAGGGGGCGTCCTCCAAGTTGCCTGTGTGGGCTCCGTCGGCGGTCTCGATGTTCTTCGAACCGCCCAAGCCGATGGACCGTGACGAGATCCGTGAGTTGCAGCGCTATCACGCGATCTGCGCTCGCAATGCGGTGCGCGGTGGTTTCGACGGGATCGAGATCCAGGCCGCCCATGGCTACCTGATCCACCAGTTCCTTTCCCCGAAGTTCAACAAGCGCACCGACGAGTACGGCGGTTGCGCCGATAACCGCATCCGGTTCCTACTGGAGACGATCGAGCAGGTCCGCGAGATGATCGGCGACGAACCGGTCGCCGTGGGTTGCCGGTTCGCCGGCGACGACAACGTGTTCGACGGGCAGCTGAGCCCCGAGGACTGCGGCGAACTTGCCGGCCTGATCGAAGCAGCGGGACTCGTCGACTTCTTCAATGTCAGTGCCGGAACGACCACCGTCGGAATGGTCCGAACGAACTACTCGCCGCACCTCAGCGCCACATATGCTGCCGCTGCCGTACGCAAGGGTGTATCGCACACCCCGGTGTTCGCGGTGCAGCGGATCATCACGCCCGACGAGGCCGAGGGCGTCCTACAGCGCGGCGAGGCTGATGCCGTGACCCTGATCCGGGCGTTGATCGCCGACCCGGAGTGGGTGACGAAGGCGCAACAGGGAAAGCCCGAGACCATCCGTCGCTGCACCGGATCGAACCAGAGCTGCATCGGCAACCTGCAGATCGGTGCCCCGATCAGCTGCGTGCAGAACCCGGCGGTAGGACGCGAAGACACGTTGGGGCTGTCCACCTTGATGCCGGCGGCCACGCCGAAGCGGGTCGTCGTCGTTGGCGGCGGCCCGGCCGGACTGGAAGCGGCGTGGGTCGCTGCCGCGCGAGGCCATCGAGTGACCTTGTTGGAGCGCAGCGACCGTCTCGGGGGGATGATCAGGCTCGCCGAGAAGCTGCCGGGACGAGGCGAGTTGGGCAACTTCGCCGACTGGCGGGCGGAGGAATGCGAGCGGCGTGGCGTCTCGATCGAACTCGGCGTGCATGCCGATGCCCGCTACATCCAGGCGCTGGGCGCCGACGCCATAGTCGTGGCCACCGGCGGCCGGGCCACCGCGTCCGGCTCGAGCAGCTACCACCCGATGCCTGTTGCCGGGTCAGACCAGGACTTCGTCCTCGATCACGTGCGCGCCTTGCAGGTCGCGCTCTCCGACGATGCGGACACGCTCGGCAGCCGGGTGGTGATCCTCGACGCGGTGGGCCACGTCGAGGCGATCGGCCTCGGGGAGCTGCTGGCCGCGCAGGGCCGGGAAGTGCACGTCGCGACGCCGCTGGCATCGCCCATTGCGTTGGACTACGAGACGGCCGGCGCGATCCTGCCACGCGCGGTTCGAGCAGGCGTTCGGTGGCGGCCGAGCACGTCCCTCGCTTCGATCGGCGCGCACACGGTCACCCTGGTCGACGTACTCGGCGGCACCGAGCAGCTACTGACGGAGGTGGACTCCGTGGTGATCCGGACGCATGGCGTCCCGGTCGACGAGCTTTATCACGAGCTCAAGGCCGCTGGCGAGAACGTGGTCCGAGTCGGTGACGCGGTGGCGGTGCGGTACTGCGACCGAGCGATCTATGACGGGCACACCGCCGGCCGCGCGATTTGATGGGCCAGCCGATCGGGCGCGTCGCTCTCGTCGTGTTGGTCTGCCAGCTGGCGGCTCTCGATGACACGGTGCGGCAACTGTCCGACGTGCTCGACGTGCACGACTGGGACGGTCCTGCTGACCTGCCCTATCTCGGCCTGCGCAACGCCGTTTCACACGGGTCCGGCTTGGAGATCGTCGCGCCGCTCACGGACAGCTCGTCGTTGGCCACCCATCTGCGTGAGCGCGGGCCGGGCGTCTACGCGATCGTCTTCGGCGTCCGGAGTATCGAGCAGGCTGTGCGACGCGCCGCCGAGCACGGCGTCGGGCCGGCCGGTCAGGTCGAGGGGCTGCCGGCGGTCGGCATCCTGGACTCGCTGCTGTTGAACGACGGTGGTCCTGTCTACCCGACCTACCCCAGTAGGTTCGCCGTCCATCGCCAAGCCCTCCTGCAACCGATGGCCGGCGTGCAAATGATCCTCGGCCAACTCGAGCCGATTCCGTAAAGCATCCTCGGAAGGACGGGACGCACATGGGTCAGCGCAACATGCCATTGCTGGAAAACCTGCTAGCGGCTGGTGCCGCACGTGACTGGGACGCGGTGACCGGCTGCGTCTCGAGTGACTTCGTCATCACCGAGCCCGATCTGCTGCCCTACGGCGGTAAGCACTACGGCCCGGCTGGATTCCGGACGATGATCGAGATCTTCCAGAACACCTGGACCGACCTGCAGTTCGAGATCCAGGTGATGGGTGAGATCGCGGACAGCGTGATCATGAAGGGCTTGCTCAAAGCTCATTCGACGGAGACCGGCCGCTACGTCGAAGCCTCTGTCGCGGAGTTCTTCACCGTCGGCAACGGCAAGCTCGTCTCGAGCGAGGTCTTCTACGCCAACGAGGCGCTGGTTGTCGCGGCGCTCACGCCGGGTCACAAGTAGGGGGTATTGCGGCATGACCGATGTGGACGTCCCGATCACGACCACCGACTACCGGCTGGATCGGCCCGTGCACGAGACGCACGCGCTTCTCGACGCGGATCGCGAGGCCGGCGCCGTCCTTCGGGCCGACTTCACCGGCAGCCCGTTCTGGGTGATCACCCGCTACGACGAGGTGCTCGAGGCATTGCAGCTGCCCGAGATCTTCGGCAACGAGGTCATCAACCCGATGGACCCCCACATGTCGATCGAGCTGTTGCCGAACAAGCTCAATCCTCCAGAGCACACGAAGATGCGCAAGCTGCTCAACCGGTGGTTCACTCCCGCCGCGGTGAAACGACTCGAACCGCTGCTCCGGCGGCGGTGCGCCGAACTGGTCGCGGAGTTGGTGCCCAACGGTGGGTGCGAACTCGTGTCGGACTTCGCGATCCGGGTACCCACGGAGATGTTCCTCGCCACGCTCGGGCTACCTGTCGCTGACGGGCGCCAGTTCGTGAGCTGGGTGGAAAAGGTGTTCGACGGCTTCTTCGGGATCGACGTCGCGGGCGCGGCGCAGGCAGGCGCGGCCATCCAGGCATACTTCGACGCCGCCATCGAGGAGCGCGTCCGCGCGCCACGGGACGCGAACAGTGACTTCCTCACCCGCATGGTGGGAGCGAAGATCGACGGCGAGCCGTTGAGCCGGCCCGACCTGCTCGTCATCTGCCTAACCCTGATGGCCGCCGGACTGGACACCACGCGCAGCATGCTCGGGTACATCTTTCATCATCTTGCGCAGCATCCGCACCAGCGCAGCCAGATCGTCGCCGGTCCGGCACGTACGCCGGCCGCAATCGAGGAGCTGCTCAGGCTGTACCCCTTGGTGATCATGAGCGGGCGGCTGGTCAAGCAGGACGTCGATTTCCACGGCGTGGCCATGAAGGCGGGCGACGTCGTCTGGCTCGGGTTGGGCTCGGCCAACCGGGATCCACGCAAGTACGAGAACCCGACCGAGTTCGTACTGGATCGCGCACACGTACGCAATCAACTCGCGTTCGCTGCCGGACCGCATATCTGTCTCGGCATGCACCTCGCTCGTCACCAACTGGTGTTGGCGGTCGACGAGTGGCACCGGCAGATTCCGGACTACCGGATCGAGTCGCCGCAGCCGCTCATGGAGCGAGGCGGTGGCGTGCTCTCGTTGCGATCCCTGCCCCTGCGGTGGAGCTGATCCGTATGAGTCCCGCCCGCGTGGCTACGAGATGTCGAGCGCCCAATCCCGCTCGACATCGTCGTTGTGCTCGCCGAGTGCCGGGGGCGGGCGGAACGCGTCGAACGAGTAGCCGGACAGGTTGACGGGATTGCCGATGCGTTTGACCAGCTTGCCGCTCGACAGCCGCATCTCGTCGATCAGCCCGGACGCAGTGACGTGCGGATCGGACAGCACCTGCCCGTAGTCATAGACCGGAGAGCAGGGGATGCCCTGCGGGGCAAGGATGTCGATCCATTCAGCGCTGGTCTTCTCGGCGAGGTTGGACTCGAGGAGTTCCTTCAACGCGACCTGATGGGTTGCCCGCAGCGCCTGATCGAGGAACCGGGGGTCGGCGACGAGCTCGCTGCGGCCGAGCGTCGCGCACAGTGTCTCCCACAGGGGCTGCGTGCCGGCGGCGATGACGAAGTGGCCGTCCGCACTGGCGAAGGCTTGGTACGGCGCATTCTGCGGGTGCGCGGAGCCGAGCCGTCCCGGAGGCACTCCGGTGCCCCAGAACTCCGAGGTCTGAATGGTGGCGACGCTCAACATGCACGAGAGCATCGAACAGTCGACGTGCGCGCCTTCGCCGCTCTGCTCCGCCCGCCGCAATGCCACCATGATCCCCAGCGCGCCGAACACCCCGGCCATGAAGTCCGCGACCGCGACACCGCATTTGGCGGGATCACCCAGTGAGTCGCCGGTGACGCTCATCAAGCCGCTGATGGCCTGGATTGCGATGTCGAAGGCACCTCGGCTTGAGTACGGCCCGCTCTGCCCATACCCGGACACCGAGCAGAAGACGAGATCCTTGTGCTCGGCGGCGAGTTCTGCGTAACCGAGGCCCAGGCGCTGCATGGCACCGGGCCGGAAGTTCTCGACCACTACGTGTGCGGCCGCGCAGAGCCGGCGCGCGTGAGCGTTGCCTTCGCTCGAGCGGAGGTCCAACGCGACACTTCGCTTGTTCCGATTGAGCGAGAGGAAGTTCGCGCTCCATCGCGTGCCGTCGTCGTCGACGTAAGGCGGCCACTGGCGCAGGCGGTCGCCGTTCAGCGACTCGACCTTGACGACGTCAGCACCCCAGTCAGCGAGCAGCAACGCGCAGAACGGGCCCGCGGCGAACTCGCCGAACTCGACGACGCGCACGCCTTCGAGGGGGCGAGGCCGCGTCGCGGCGCCGCCGGGCTGATCGGGATCGCCGTTCGGCTGCATGCGTTCCTCTCGCGTCTGCGCACGTTGGTCGGGCTCCGTGGACGACGATCTTGCGAGCCTCGATCAGCCAGCATAGTCCCTTGCGGCGCTATCGTATATACGATAGAAATACGCCGACCGAAAGGCGAATATGACCCAGCCGCCGTCGTACAGCACGGCCGAAGGCATCGCCGCTTTCATCGCCTCCGACCTACCGGACGGCGTCTGGGCGAGCGTCGGCGCCAACCTGCACGTGCCGCGAGCCGGCGTCATGCTGGCGCACCTCACGCATGCGCCGAACATGCACGTGACGCTCTCCATGACCCGCACACATCTGGCCGAAGCGCCGGAGCTGCCAGTGCCGGCGTCGAGCACCGATTGGCGATTCGGCCGGTGGGCGGAGTCCTATCTCGTGCACAGCTCGACGTACGACAACAACCGGCATCGCCGCAACGGCGCCTTCTTCATCGGCGGCATGCAGGTGGACCGATACGGCAACACGAACCTCATCGGCATCGGCAGCGAGCATTCGCGGCTGAAGAGCAGGGGGCCCGGCGGCGTGGGAACGGGTTACATGGCCGCTTACGCGCGCCTGCTATACATCTACGTCCAATCGCACAGCCGTCGAGTGTTCGTCGAGCAATGTGACCATGTCAGCGCCCTGGGCTGGCGGAACGGCGAGTGGGATCGGGCGGCACTCAAGTTGCCGGGAGGTGGCCCGCGTTACTGCGTGACACCGCTGTGTGTCTTCGACTTCGATCCGGACTCCAGGCGGATGCGGGTGAAGTCCGTCCACGCTGGGCACACGATCGAGGAGGTACTGGACAACACCGGCTTCGACGTCCTTGTGCCGGAGCGCGTTCCGACGACGCCCGCCCCCAGTGCCGAACAGCTCGACGTACTTCGTGGGCGGCTGGACCCCGATGGAGCGCTGCGGGCCTCGTGAATTCCGTGACTGCACGCGAGGCCGCGATCGCCGGTGTCGGCGAGTCCTCGTTCGAGACCATTCCTGGAAAGTCGGCGCTCGCCTTCGCGGCCGAAGCTGCACATGCCGCGCTTTCCGATGCGGGACTCGACAAGAGCGATATTGACGGTGTCGTCACGGCCTACAGCGTCGGCGATCCGTACAACTTCTTCGCGACCGTCCTTGCCGAATACCTCGGCGTGCAACCGGGCTGGCTGCTACAGATCAATGTCGGTGGTTCGGTCGGTAACCTGCTGATCGCGCATGCGGCGCAAGCCATCGCCGCCGGACAGGCCAGCACCGTCCTGTGCGTCTGGGCCGACAATCGACGCTCGGCTCTCGGCGGTGACTCGACGGTGTCCAGGGTGGCTGATCTGGCGGCTCATCCGGCTTACGAGCTGCCGTTCGGGCCGCTCGTGCCCTCGCTCTACGCACTCGTCGCCAACCGTTACCTGCACGAATACAAGCAGGGCCCGGAGGCATTGGCCGATGTGGCGGTCGCGGCCCGGGCGCATGCCGCCCGGCATCCGCGCGCCCGGCGCCGTGAGCTGATCAGCCGCGACGACGTATTGAACTCGCCAATGGTGTCGAGCCCCTTGCGCGCCCTGGACTGCTGTCTGATCTCCGACTACGGTGCTGCGGCGATCGTGACCTCCGCCGAGCGCGCCGCGGATCTCGCGAAGCCCGCGGTGCATGTGCTTGGCTCGGGCGAGGGGACGACGCACGAGTTCATCAGTCAGTCGCCGAGCTTGGTGACCTTCGGCGGCAAACGCTCGGCGGATACCGCCTTCGCGCGCGCGGGCATGGGGCCGGCCGACATCGACATCGCGTATCTGTACGACTGCTTCACGATCACAGTGCTCGTCCTCTTGGAGGAGATGGGCTTCTGTGAGCGCGGTGAGGCCGCAGAGCTCGCCGCGGCGGGCGTCATCGGACC
>JAVHVH010000046.1:0-16226 GCA_032160665.1 Pseudonocardiales bacterium | reverse complement strand
CGGTAGGCCGCGGTGACATGGACGGGTCGCCCGCTCGCCGCGGTGCACCGGCCAGCCAACCCTCGAGCTGCCAGCGCACCCGGTCGAGGACGTCCACCGTCGACAGCACCCCGGCGTGCCGCCAGCGGCGCACCGTCTCTTCGCCGTTCGCGCTCAGCGCCTGCAGTTCCAGGCAGGTGCAGGCCAGCCCGTGCGCGGCGAGGTCACCGACGAACTGCTCGGCGACTCCGCGGGTGGAGAACGTCACGGTGTCGACGCGGTCAACAGCCGGTTCGAGGTCGAGGGTGACCGCGAACTCGACGGGGGGACGCCGGGCCGACAGCGGGCGGTCGTCGCGGCCGCCGGACTGCCGGTGCGCCCAGACGCCGTCCGGACCGAAGCGGGCCAGCACGTCGCGGGCCGGCAATGCGGCGAACGCCCCGAGCGTGCGGAGGCCCAGCCGGCGCAGCAGGTCGATCAGCGGTGAGGTCCCGGACGGGTCGAGCGTCTCGATCGGCAGGTCCTTCAGGAACTTCGGCGAGTCGCCGGGGTCGACGACCACTCCGCGGCGCGCGGCCTGCTCGGCGGCGAACGCGCCGTCGGCGATGCCGATGAGCAGGTCGGCGCCCCCGAGCGTGGGGATGTCGGCCACCCCGCGGGACAGCGCGTGCAGCACGCCGGTCTCGCCGCCGAAATAGCGGGTCGGACCGCGAACGCCGATCGCGGCCAGCCCCGGGCGGGTGATCTCGACGCCGGGGGCGATCGCCTCGAGCGCGGCGACCACCGGCTCGAAGGTGCGGGCCTCGGCGGACTCGTCGCGGGGCAGGACGTGCAGGTCCGGGCAGTGCGCCTGCGCCTCGCGGCGGCGCAGCCCGCGCCGCACCCCGTTGGCCCGGGCCGCGTGCGAGCAGGCGATGACCCGGTTGGCGGTGACGACCGCGATCGCGGCGTCCGGCGGGAGGCCGGCCTCGATCCGGGCCGTGGTGACCGGCCAATCCGGGAGCCAGATGCATATCCTTCGATCCGCCGCCGGCGGATCGCGGTCACTCATGGCTACCCGGCCAGGTCGATGACCGGAGCGAGCGGGGTGGCCGTTTCGATGCCACCGCCGTCGGCCGGCAGCCAGAGGCTCGCCGACTTCGTGCGGGCAGCCTGGCCTCGGCCGCCGACGGTTACCTCGACCTGCCGCGCGTGCAGCCGTCCGGTGCCTTCGCCGATGCCCGACCAGACGCCGTCGCGGGCGTGCAGCCGCACGTCCGCCCCGGGCCAGGCTGCCTCGGCGACGTAGGGGACGAGCACGGCGTCCTTGGTGCGGGCCCGGGCGGCAAGCCGTCGGATGTCACCGGGGGCCAAGCCCCGACCGCCCGGTGGACGGGCGGCCACGATGTCGACGGCGTCGAGCAGGGCACCGACCGCGGTGGTCCACCCCTGGCCCGGGTCAGGGACGAGGGCGAGGCGACTCAGGTCGGCGCCGTACTCGCGGGCCGCCTCGGCGCTGATCCGCGGGAAGCCGACCAGCGCGCACCACGCGCCGTCAGCCGATGCCGCGCCGAGCAGGGCGAGCAGCAGCGAGATCGACCCGCTGACGCTGACCGTGCTGCCGCGCCGCAATCCGTCGGGCAGGATCGTGCGCAGTGCCGGGGCCACTGGCAACGGAGGAGTAGCGCGCAGCCCGACATGCTGCCAGTCGACGGCGGTGCTGCCGTCGGGCTTGCGGATCGCTACGTCGAGCATCCGTCCATCATCGAACAGACGTTCTAATCAGTCAATCCCGGATCGCGTCGGCCGTGTTGATCAAGGGGTCTCGTGCCCACTTGCGTCCGAGCCGACCGGGTCGCCTGCCACCTGGGAGACCGTCGTCGTTGGCAAAGGCAAGGAGGTCGTCGGGCCCGCGATAGGTGATAACGAGCTGACCCAAGAAGGCGAAGACCAAGAAGAAATCGCCCACGAGGTCCGGGAAGGAGCGCGAGAGCACGAAGCCTGACGGAACCGCCCGATCGGCTCGCCACGCATCGCCGGACAGCCCGCGCATGGCCGCCGAGCGCCGCCTCTTAGGAAAGACTCCGCTGAGCACGCCTGCTCTCCCTCAGCTTCGAACCGCGAGCATTCCGTGACGCGCCGGAGGAGGGCAGCGATGACGACTGCGCCATCTGGGGATAAGACCGCCGTCAGGATGCGGCGGACGGACACAGCTGATCGAGCCGCGGCTTCGCGCGTCGCGCTACGACGGCGGTGGGCGTGGTTGGCACGGCGACGCGCCGTCGTGACCGCATCGGCGCCGCGGACGACGGGTGGAATCGCTACGTTGCTCGGTCTTGTCTGCTTCGTGGACGTCGCATGGCCGCGTCACTGGCGCGTCTTGTCGGCCTTCGACCCGCTACCGCCCGGGCCTGGGCGCGCAACGACCGAGGTCGTGGTTGCGATGTGTGCACTCGGCCTGCTGCGCGTTGCCGCGGGGCTTCGCCGGCGCAAACGCATGGCGTGGGTGATCGCCGTAGCGGCGTGCGTCCTCATCGCAGTCGTCGATCTCGTGCGCGTCGAGAACCGCCCGGTCGAAGGCGTACTCACGATCATCCTGCTTGCCATCCTGATCCTGGCCCGGAGCGAGTTCCAGGCAAGACCTGACCCGCGCAACCGGCGCGTCGCGATCCGGCGCGGTAGCACGCTGTCAGCGGTTGCGCTTGGCTACGGTTTCGTGTTGATCAACCTTTCCGGTCACGTGCCGGGTTCCCCGACGCTGCTGGCGCGGGCGCGAGAAGTGTTGCTGTCATTCGTGGGGCTCGGCGGGACGCTGCGCATCGTCGACGGCGACTTTGCGGACGCCTTCCATGCCAGCCTGCTGGCGATGGGGCTGCTGACGGCGGCCTCCACGGCGGTGCTGCTGCTGCGCACGTCTGAGCCGCTGCCACACCTGTCCCAGGTCGACGAGGAACGGCTGCGCGACCTGCTCGCCCGCTCCGGCGAACGCGACTCACTGGGCTACTTCGCGCTGCGCCGCGACAAGAGCGTCATATGGTCGCCGTCTGGTAAGGCGGCGATCACCTACCGGGTCGTTGCCGGGGTGGCGTTGATCAGCGGCGACCCGATCGGTGATCCCGAGGCGTGGCCCGGAGCGATCGAGGCGTACCGGCAGCTGGTAGCCAAGTACGGCTGGACCCCGGCCGTCATGGGCTGCAGCGAACTCGGCGCGATCGTCGTACGCCGCGAGCTCGGCCTCTGCGTCCTGGGCCTCGGGGACGAGGCTGTGCTCGACACCACGTGCTTCTCGCTGGAGGGGCGCGCCATGCGTGCGGTACGGCAACCGCACGCGCGCGTTGCCCGCGCCGGGTACGTGGCGAGCGCGCGCCGAGTCCGCGAGATCGGGCCCGCGGAGCTGGCCGAGCTGCGGGCGGCCGCCGATGCCTGGCGGACGGATCCCGTCGAGCGCGGCTTCTCGATGGCGCTGTCCCGCTTGGGAGACCCGGCGGACGGCGACTGCCTGGTCGTCACCGCCCGCCGGGACGGCGAGCTGCGCGGGCTGTTGCATTTCGCGCCCTGGAGCCCGCGCAAGGTCTCACTCGACCTCATGCGCCGTGACCCGTCGTCGGACAACGGGCTCAACGAGTTCATGATCGCCGAACTGATGTCCGCGGCTCCCGGCCTGGGTATCGACGAGGTCTCGCTGAACTTTGCTGTCTTCCGCGAGGCTCTCGAACGCGGCAGTCGAGTCGGCGCCGGCCCGATCAGCCGCCTGTGGCGGCGCTTCCTGCTGGTCGCGTCGCGCTGGTGGCAGATCGACAGCCTCTACCGCTTCAACGGGAAGTTCCACCCCGAGTGGCGACCACGCTACTTTTGCTATTCGTCGGCGCGAGACGTCCCGCGCATCGCCTGTGCCGCCATGGAAGCTGAGGCGTTCATCGCGTGGCCGCGCTTCATGCGTTATCTGGTCGGACGTCCTTGACCGGTGCGCGCCCTCATCGCTTCGACCATCGCAGTGCTGCTGCTTGCCGCGTCCGGATGCACACCCGGCGGGCCCGGCGCAGCCCCGACATCGCCGAGCGCGCGACCCAGCCCGAGCGCCGGGTCGACCTCGTCTGCGTCTGCGCCTAGGCCCAGGCGCAGCGTGCCGCGGCCGGACTACACGCCCACCGCCTCGACGCCGTCGGCCGGGGGGCGCACCTACCCGACGGTCGGTGCGATCTTTCCCCAAGGCACCTCCGGACCGCACACCTGTACGGCCAGCGTCGTCGCAAGCTCGACGAACGACACGATCATTACCGCGGCCCATTGCGTGGTCGGCACCGCAGCCGGCATGGCGTTCGTCCCCGGATACGACGCGGGCCGAGCGCCCTACGGGACCTGGCAGGTCACCGGTGCCTACGTCTCCGACGCGTGGCAGCGCCAGCGCTCCCCGGCCGCCGACTACGCGGTGCTGACTGTCGCACCACGAGACGTCGGGTCCCGGCGCGTCCAGATCGCCGACGTCACCGGCAGCGAGACGCTCGGGCCCGCGCCCGCCCCGCGCACGACGGTCACCGTCGTCGCGTACAACCGGGCACCCGCCGAAAACTCGGTCGTGTGCAACGCGCGGGTGTACCTGCATGACGGCACCCTGTCCTTCGCCTGTCACGGCTTCGTGGGGGGCAGCAGCGGCGCCCCGTGGCTGACCGCAAACCCGGGCTCAAACGTGTGGACCCTGCGCGGGGTCATCGGTGGGCTGTATCAGGGCGGATGCCAGGAGTACCGCTCGCACAGCTCCGTGTTCACGGACGCCGTCGAGGCGTTACTGGTGCGTGCCGAGGGGCGTGAGCATCCCGATTCGGTCGCGGCCGGCGGCGCCAGCGGATGCTGAGAAAGCGGGCATTCTCTCAATCGATCTTCTTACGGTTGGTGGAGTAGCAGCGTTCGAGCGAGGAGACTCTGGTGACCCTGACCGGCTCTGCTCTGCTGCTGACTGCGGTGTTCCTGACGCTGGCACTGTTCATCGGCGCGATCGTCGGCATGCCGTTGATACGTGGCCGGCGTTGGGTCACGTTCGCGGGCCGGGCCGTCGTCCTTGTCGTTCTCAACGCCTTCGTGTTGCTCACCGCGGGCATCGCCTTCAACGACAACTACCAGTTCTATTCGGACTGGACCGACCTCCACAACTCGCTCTTCGGCAGCGGCGCCGTCTCGTCGATCACCCTGCACGCGGGTGGATCCGCCGCAGGGGCTGCGGGCGGCGGCAGGGCCACCGGTTCCCTCGGTACCGGCCAGTCGGGAAGGGTCCTCGCCTACCAGGTCACGGGTCGGCGCAGCGGGCTCCGCGGACAAGTGCTCGTCACCCTCCCGCCCGGCTACCACTCCCCGGCGAACGCAACTCGTCGCTACCCCGTCATCGAGACGTTTCCCGGTTATCCCGCCACGCCGGCGCAATGGTTCGTCAACATGAACCTCGGCGGCTTTCTGCGCGATGCCGAGCAAGTGGATGAGATCGGGCCCGTCATCACGATCTCCCCGGAGACGGAATTCCCCGGCGGCATCGACAACGAGTGCGTCGACGGTCCGGGCGGGGACCCGAAGGTCGAGACCTGGCTGACCCGGGACGTGCCGTCGTGGGCGAAACGCATGTTCCGAGCGCAGGCGGGCCGGGCGTCGTGGGCGACCCTCGGCATGTCGGCCGGGGCCTGGTGCGCGGCAATGGCGCCAATGCTGCACCCGGCGCAATACGCCGCCGGCATCGTGATGGGCGGCTACTTCCAACCCGAATTCTCGAACAACTACCGGCCGTTCGGTCCAGACTCCCCGCAGGCGCGCCGCTACGACCTCATCGCGCTGGCACATCGTGACCCGCCGCCGGTCGCACTGTGGATCGAAACCTCGCGCGCGGACCCCGTGTCGTACCCGTCGTCGGCCCAGCTTCTGGCCGCCGCTCGCGCGCCGCTGTCCATCCAGGCCGTGGAGCTGCAACATGCCGGGCATCGCTTCGGCGTGTGGGGCGCGCTGCTGCCGAGGGCCTTGACGTGGCTCGGCGCGCATCTCGCCGGGTTCCACCCTGTTGTCCGCGCCCTCGGGCGTGCGTGAGTTCGAGGCATGCAGATCGCCCCGCGCGGCTCGGCTGCCCGCTTCGCCTTGACGATCAGGTCAAAGCCCTAGAACGACACCGCACCTCGACACCGGTCGCCGATCCGCTCGCGGGACGGCTGTCCTGCCAACTTCTTACGCAAGAAAATCCCGGATCGCCACGGATCGCCACGCCCCGCTCCAGCGCCGCCGAGGGCGCGCTTCTCCCGGCCCCGGGCGAACCGAGATCGTGCCCCGGACTTTGCCGCATCAAACCGGGAGACCCCACCCGCGGCGCACGGGCAGCACACTGGCCGGATGCGGATCGCCGTCCTGTCCGACACCCATTCTCCGCGGCGCTGGAGGCAGTGCCCGCCCGCGGTCGCGGCGGCGCTGGGCGGTGTCGACGCCATCTTGCACGCGGGCGACGTCTGCATCGCCGCGACCCTGGTCGAGTTGTCCGCGTGGGCGCCCGTGCACGCCGTCCTCGGCAACAATGACGGCCCCGACGTCGCGGCGTGGGGTGCGCCAGACACCGTGCAGCTGGAACTCGGCGGGGTCTCGATTGCGATGATCCACGACAGCGGACCCGCGGCGGGTCGAGCCGCTCGGCTGCGCCGACGGTTCCCGGACGCCGCAGTCGTCGTGTTCGGTCACTCGCACATCCCGCTGGACGAGACGCATGACGGCCAGCGCCTCTTCAATCCGGGGTCGCCGACCGATCGGCGCCGGCAACTGCGGGGGACCATGGGCGAGCTGATCATCGAGGACGGGCGGCTGCACTCGGCGCGGATCTTCCCGGTGACCTGACCGCAGGCGCTGGATCAGGCAGCAGGGACCGTCGGTTTGCGGAAGTACTTGGGGAACCGTGCGGCAGCCCGGCGGTCTCCGCTGATCGCGAGCGCGCCCGCGTCCTCGGCCGCGCGTACGCCGGTACCCAGGAAGACCACCATGCGCAACGTGGTGACGTCGGTGGTGATCGTCGCTGTCGGGTCGGCCGGACGGCCGCGGGCGATCTCGATCCGCCCGTCGACGATGTGAATGCCGAATCGTTCCCCCGCCAGGTGTAGCTCGTAGGTGACGCGAGCGTCGGCGGCTGCATCGAACATCGTCTTGAGCGCCATCACCATCGAGGCGACGCTCATCTCGCGGCTGGTCACCCGGGCGGTGCCGCTGCCCCACCGACCCAGTTCGAGCAGGATCGGCTCGAGCGCACGGCCTCGATCGGTGAGCTCGTAGACCGCGAGACTGGCCGGCGGTTCCAGCGTGTAGCGCCGGACGATTCCGTCCTCCTCGAGCTCACGCAGCCGCTGAGACAGCACGTTCGGGCTGGCGTCGTGCAGCCCCGCGCGTAGTTGGCCGAACCGTCGCGGGCCGGGCATCAGCTCGCGGACAATCAGCAGGGCCCACCGCTCGCCGAGGACGTCAAGGGCGCGGGCAATGCCACAGGGATCGGCGTAGCGCCTCCGTTCGGTCTTCATGCCGGGCAATCTACTCCTAATCTCTCACTGGTCCTTGTATTTCAGGACTACTAGTCCTAACTTAGGACGATGACGCCTGGAGCTGCTACTCAGATCGACTACCGCCACCTCCTGCAGGGCGACGTGCGCCTGCTCGCCGACCCGATCGCCCAGCGCATGCTCGCCTCGACCGAGCTGGCCCGCTTCGCCTATGTCGCCACGGACGGCACCCCGCGTGTCATCCCGATCGGCTGGATCTGGAACGGCGCCGAGATCGTCATGGCGACGTTCGCCAAGAGCACGAAGCTGCGAGCCCTCCGGAGGAACCCGGCCGTCGCCATCACGATCGACGAACCCGGGCCACCACCGAACGTCCTGCTGATCCGTGGCCGCACGGTGCTCGACGAGGTCGACGGCGTGCCAGCCGAATACGAGCAGATGCAGATCCGCAACTACGGCCCGGAGCACGGCGCCGCGGCCGTGGAGGCGGTCCGCAAGTCCGGCGCCCACATGGTGCGCATCGTCGTCGAGCCCACCTGGGTGGCCACGCTGGACTTCCAGACCCGCTTCCCCGGCGGGCTCGTCGCGGCCGGGCTGGCAGGTTAGCCGGATGACTACCTTCGTCCTCATCCCCGGCGCCGGTGGCAACGGCGAGTATTGGGACCGCCTCGTGTCCGAACTCGAACGCCGCGGCCATGACGCGATCGGCATCGACATCAAGCAGGACGATCCGTCGCTCGGCCTGCCGGAATACGCCGACATCGTCGAGCAGGCGATCGGCGGCCGACGAGACGTCGTGCTCGTCGCCCAATCCCTGGGCGGCTTCACCGCGCCGGTGGTCGCGAGTCGGGTGCCCGTCGCGATGATCGTGCTGCTCAACGCGATGATTCCGCTCCCGGGCGAGACGCCGGGTGCGTGGTGGGGCAACACCGGCTCGAGCGAAGCGCGGCAGGCGGCCGACGAGGCTGCCGGGCGCAGTGGCGAATTCGACGTCGAGACGCATTTCCTGCACGACTTGTCCGACGAGGCCAAGGCGGAGGTCTACGCGAGCGCCCCTCGCGAGCCGGCCGACACCCCGTTCGGCCAGCCGTGCGACTTCGAGCGCTGGCCGGACGTCCCGATCAAGGTGCTCGTCGGCCGCGACGACCGCTTCTTCCCGGCCGAGTTCCAGCGCCGCGTGGCGAAGGACCGCCTCGGCGTGGACGCGGACGAGATCGACGGCGGGCACCTCGTGGCAGTCAGCAACCCGATCGCGCTCGCCCAACGCTTGGTCGACTACGCCACCGCCGGCTGACCGCCAACGCCTCGTGCCCATACTGTGCCGATGGACACGGGGGAAATCTTCGCCGCCTGCGCCGCACAGCGGCGGGCATTCGCGGATCTGATCGAGACCCTCGACGACGCCCAGCTCGCCACGCCGAGCCTGTGCGGCGAGTGGGACGTCCGCACGGTCGCGGCTCACCTGACCGTTCCGTTGCTCGTCCCCACGCTGAAGTTCGCGCGCGCCGCGCTGCGCCACGGCGGGAGCTTCGACCGCACGAACGCGGCGCTGGCCAAGCAGATGGCAACGACTCCGGTGTCGCGTATCGCGGCCAACCTACGAGCGCAGGCCGAGAGCAGGTACACGCCCCCGGTCGGCGGACCGCGGGCTCCGTTGTCCGATCTGCTCATTCACGGCGGCGACGTCCGGATTCCCCTGGGCCTGCCGTTCGACCCACCGGTGCGCGCGGTCGAGACCGCCTTGGATTTCCTGACCGGCCTGGCGATCGGCTTCGTCCCACGGGGGCGCTTGAAGAGCATCCGGATCGCACCGACGGACAGCCCGCGAAGGTGGGGAAGCGGGGGCGAGATCACCGGCCGGGCCGCGGATCTGATGATGGCGGCGGGCGGTCGCACGGCCACCCTCGACCAGCTCGCCGGTCCCGGGCTCGACATGCTCGCCGGCCGCAGGTGAGTGGCGCGAGGCCCCTATCGTTGCCGGAGTGTCCGAACTGTCTGCCGCGAACCTGCGCGCGCGGCTGGGCGGGCTGACGCTGCGAGACGAGGCGCGCATCCGCCGCCGCCTCGACCAGGCGAAGCGCAGCAAGGACCCGGGCCGGCAGCTCGCCAAGATCGCTGAGCAGATCGCCCGGGGCGAGCAGATCATCGCCACCCGGACCGCGGCCGTCCCGTCCGTCACCTACCCGGACCTGCCGGTCAGCGCCCGGCGCGACGACATCGCCGCCGCGCTGCGGGCCAATCAGGTGATCGTGGTCGCCGGCGAAACCGGATCGGGCAAGACCACCCAGCTGCCCAAGATCTGTCTCGAACTCGGCCGCGGCATCCGCGGCACGATCGGCCACACCCAGCCCCGACGCCTCGCCGCGCGCACGGTCGCGCAGCGCATCGCCGACGAACTGCACACCCCGCTCGGCGAGGCGGTGGGCTACACCGTCCGCTTCACCGACCAGGCCAGCGACCGCACCCTCGTGAAGGTGATGACCGACGGCATTTTGCTCGCCGAGATCCAGCGCGACCGGCGGCTGCTGCGCTACGACACGCTCATCCTCGACGAGGCGCACGAGCGCAGCCTCAACATCGACTTCCTGCTCGGCTACCTGCGCGAGCTCCTTCCCCGCCGGCCCGACCTGAAGATCCTCGTCACGTCGGCCACCATCGAACCGGCGCGCTTCGCCGCCCATTTCGGCGACGCGCCGATCGTCGAGGTGTCCGGGCGGACCTACCCGGTGGAGATCCGGTACCGGCCGCTGGAACCGGACGTCGCGACCGACGACGACGACGATCCCGACGACCCCGACCACGACGTCGTCCATCGCACCGCGGTGCGCGACCAGACCGAGGCGATCGTCGACGCGATCCGTGAACTGGAGACCGAGCCGCCCGGTGACGTCCTCGTCTTCCTGTCCGGCGAGCGCGAGATCCGCGACACCGCCGACGCCCTCAAGGACCTGAAGCACACCGAGGTCCTGCCGCTTTACGCGCGGCTGCCCACCGCCGAACAGCAACGCGTCTTCGAACCGCACACCGGGCGCCGCGTCGTGCTCGCCACCAACGTCGCCGAGACCTCGCTGACGGTTCCTGGCATCCACTACGTCGTCGATCCTGGGACGGCACGCATCTCCCGCTACAGCCGGCGGACCAAGGTGCAGCGGCTGCCGATCGAGCCGATCTCGCAGGCGTCGGCCGCCCAGCGCGCGGGCCGCTGCGGGCGCACCGCGGACGGCGTCTGTATCCGGCTGTACTCCGAGCGGGACTTCGCCGCCCGTCCTCGATACACCGACCCGGAGATCCTGCGCACCAACCTGGCCGCGGTGATTCTGCAGATGGCCGCCCTGCAGCTCGGCGACGTCGAGGACTTCCCGTTCCTCGATCCGCCCGACCGCCGCAGCGTCCGCGACGGCGTAGTCCTACTTCAGGAGTTAAGCGCCTTCGACAGGACCGGCGTCATCACCGAGGTGGGACGGCGCCTCGCGCAACTGCCGGTCGATCCCCGCATCGGCCGGATGATCCTGCAGGCCCAGCAGGAGAACTGCGTCCGCGAGGTGCTCGTCATCGCTGCGGCGCTCTCGATCCCGGACCCGCGCGAACGGCCGTCCGACCGCGAGGAGGCCGCGAAGCAGAAGCACGCCCGGTTCGCCGACGAGCACTCCGACTTCGTCTCCTACCTCAACCTGTGGCGCCACCTGCGCGAGCAGCGCCGCGAACGTTCGGGTAACCAGTTCCGGCGGATGTGCCGAGACGAGTTCTTGCACTACCTGCGCGTGCGGGAGTGGCAAGACCTCGTCGGTCAGCTGCGCACGATCGCGCGGGGTCTGGACATCGTGGAGCAGGACGAGCCGGCGCCGCCCGATCGCGTGCACGCCGCGCTGCTCGCCGGGTTGCTCTCGCACATCGGCCTGCGCGAGGGCGACTCGCGCGACTACCTCGGCGCCCGCAACTCGCGCTTCGTCCTCGCTCCGGGCTCGGTGCTGACCAAGCGGCCGCCGCGGTGGATCGTGGTGGCCGACCTGGTCGAGACGACCCGCCTCTACGGACGAACGGCGGCGCGGATCGAGCCGGAGGCCGTCGAGGGGATCGCCGGTGACCTTGTCCAACGCACCTATAGCGAACCGCACTGGGACGCGCAACGCGGCGCGGCGATGGCCTACGAGCGGGTGACGCTCTTCGGGATGCCGCTGGTCGCACGCCGCCGCGTCGGCTACTCGAACGTCGAGCCGGAGATCGCCCGCGAGCTGTTCCTGCGGCACGCGCTCGTCGAGGGTGACTGGCAGACGCGGCACCGCTTCTTCGCCGCGAACCAGGAGCTGCGCCGCGAGCTCGAGGAGATCGAGGAGCGCGCGCGGCGTCGCGACCTGCTGGTCAACGACGACGAGATCTTCGCCTTCTTCGACGCCCGTGTCCCGCCGAACGTGGTGTCGGCGCGGCACTTCGACGCGTGGTGGAAGAAAGCCCGGCACGACACACCCGACCTGCTCTCGCTGACGCGCGACGACCTGCTGCACCGCGAGGCCGACGACGAAACCCTCGAGACGTGGCGAGCAGGTGACTTGGCCCTGCCGGTCAGCTACCGCTTCGAACCGGGTGCTGAAGACGACGGAGTCACCGTTCACGTGCCGGTGGACGTCCTGGCGCGACTGGGCGGCGACGAGTTCGCGTGGCAGGTCCCGGCGCTGCGGGAGGAGCTGGTGACGGCACTGATCCGTTCGCTCCCGAAGGACCTGCGCCGCAACTTCGTCCCTGCTCCCGACACCGCCCGGGCGGTGCTCGCCGAGCTCATCCCCGGGCAGGAGCCGCTGCTCGAGGGTGTGCAGCGGGAACTGCACCGCCGCACCGGCGTGCTCGTGCCAATCACCGCCTTCGACCTGACGAAGCTACCGACCCATCTGCGGGTGACGTTCTCCGTCGAGGACGGGACGGGCGCTATCGTCGCCAGAGGCAAAGACCTTGACGCCTTGCAGGAGAACCTGGCCGCGCCGGTGCGGGCCGCCGTCGCTGCCGCGGTCGCCGGAGAGCTCGAACGCTCCGGGCTGCGCGCCTGGCCCGACGACCTGGCCGAACTCCCGACAACCGTCGAGCGCACGAGCGGCGCGCACACCGTCCGCGGCTTCCCGGCGTTCGTCGACGAGCAGGATTCGGTCGCCGTCCGGGTCTTCGCGACCGCCGCCGAGCAGGCCGCGGCGATGCGCGTCGGCACCCGGCGGCTGCTGCGGCTGGCGGTCCCGTCCCCGGTCAAGGCCGTCGAGCGATCGCTGTCGACGCGGGCGCGGCTGGTTCTGGGCGCCAATCCCGACGGCTCACTCGCCGCCCTCCTCGACGATGCCGCGGACGCCGCGGTCGACGCGCTGGTGGATGCGCCGGCGTGGACCCGCGAGTCCTTTGCGGCGCTGCGCGAGCGAGTCGCTGCCGAGTTGGCCCCGACCACGATCGCGATCACCGGCCTCGTCGAGAAGGTGCTCGCCGCCGCCCACGAGGTCCGACTGGCGCTGCCCGCTGACCCGCCGCCGGCCCAGGCCGAGGCGATCGACGACATCCGCGAGCAGTTCCGGCGCCTGCTGCCTGCGGGCTTCGTCACCGCCACCGGCCGTGACCACCTCGCCGATCTCGCGCGCTGGGTCACCGCGATCGGTCGCCGTCTCGAGCGGTTGCCCCGCGACATCGACGCCGACCGGGGCCGGATGGCTCGCGTGCACGCGGTCCAGAACGTGTACGACGAACTGGTTGCGGCCCTGCTGTCCGGGCGTGCCGCCGCGGAGGACGTCCGCGACATCGCCCGACTCATCGAGGAACTGCGGGTCAGTCTGTGGGCTCAGCAACTCGGCACCGCGCGTCCGGTCAGCGAGCAGCGGATCTACCGCGCGATCGACGCGATCGCCCTCTGACCACGCTAGGTTCGCCCGGTGGCGGGCTACTCGGCGACACCGCAGGCGCGCAAGCTCGGCATCAAGCCCGGCATGCGGGTGGCCGTCGAGCACGCGCCGCCCGGCTGGTCACTGGAGGATCCGCCACCCCATGAGGACGCGACCGGCGGCCCGGCGGACGTCCTCATCTCCTTCGTGCGCGCTGACGCCGAACTCGTTCAGCGCATCGAGGAACTGGGCCGGCGGATCTTTCCCGCCGGTTCGTTGTGGATCGCGTGGCCGCGCAAGGCCGCCGGGCACGTCAGTGACGTGACCGAGAACGGCATCCGCGACGTCGTCCTGCCGCTCGGGCTCGTCGACGTGAAAGTTGCCGCGCTGGACACCGACTGGTCCGGCTTGAAGATCGTCTGGCGCACGGAGCGACGCGGCTCGCAATGATCTTGAAAGAATTTCCGAATCCATGTCGAATCCGGGCCTAGCCGTTCGACGCACTCATGAGCCAGGGTTGGACCGGTCAGGCAGACCGGACCCGGCAGACACAAAGGAGACGTGCGATGCGAGTCATGGTGCTGGTGAAGGCGAGCGAGGAATCCGAGTCGGGCCGGGTGCCCAACCGCGATGAGCTCAACGAGATGGGAAAGTTCAACGACCAGCTGGTCAAGGCCGGCATCATGCTCGCCGGAGAAGGTCTGGTGTCCAGCAAGGAGGGCAAGCGGGTCCGCTTCGCGGGCAAGGGCGAGGCCACCACGGTCATCGACGGCCCGTTCACCGAGACCAAGGAGCTGGTCGCCGGCTTCTGGATCTGGCAGGTTGCCTCGCTCGAGGAAGCCGTCGAGTGGCTCAAGCGCTCGCCGTTCCAGGACGCCGAGCTCGAGGTGCGCCGGGTCGCCGAGGCCGAAGACTTCGGCGAGGAATTGACCCCGGAGCTGGCCGCTCAGGAGCAGGCCCTCCGCGATCAGGTCGCCTCGAAGCAGCAGTGACGATCGAGCGGACCGTCGAGGCGGTCTGGCGGATCGAGGCGGCGCGGCTCATTGCCGGTCTCGCGCGCACCGTGCGCGATGTCGGCCTGGCCGAGGACCTTGCGCAGGACGCGCTGGTCGCCGCGCTCGAACAGTGGCCAGGGTCGGGCGTCCCGGACAACCCGGGCGCCTGGCTCATGGCCGTCGCCAAGCGCCGCTACGTCGACTCGGTCCGCAGGCAGGTCACGTACGAGCGCAAGCTCGACGAGATTGGCCGCGATCTGACTGAATTCGAGAACCCGATGGATGACATCGAGATCGAGTCACACGTGTCTGACGACATGTTGCGCCTGATGTTCACCGCCTGCCACCCTGTGCTCTCCGCCGAGGCTCGGGTGGCGCTCACCTTGAAGATGATCGGCGGGCTGTCGACCGAGGAGATCGCTCACGCGTTCCTCGTGCCGACGCCGACGATGGCCCAGCGGATCGTGCGGGCCAAGCGCACGCTGACCGATGCCTCGGTGCCGTTCGAGGTCCCGGTCGGTGCCGAGTTGGCCGCGCGGCTCGCGTCGGTGCTCGAGGTGGTCTACCTCGTCTTCAACGAGGGCTACACCGCGACGTCCGGTTCGTCGTGGACGCGGCCGACGCTGTGCGAGGAGGCGATGCGGCTCGGCCGGATCCTCGCTGCGCTGGCGCCGGGCGAACCCGAAGCCCACGGGTTGGTGGCGCTCATGGAGATCCAGGCGTCGCGCTTACGGGCTCGGGTGGCCGCGGACGGTTCGCCGATCACGCTGCTCAACCAGGACCGCTCGCGGTGGGACCGGCTGCTGATCAACCACGCGCTGGCCGCGCTGGCTCGCGCCGCTGGCCTGGGCGGTCGGGCGGGGACGTATGTATTGCAGGCCTCGATCGCCGCCTGTCACGCGCGGGCGGTAGTCGCCGAGGACACGGATTGGACGCAGATCGCGTCGTTGTACGCCGCGCTCGTGGACGTAACCGGATCGCCGATCGTCGAGCTGAACCGGGCCGTCGCGGTGAGCATGGCCGACGGGCCGCAGGCCGGGCTCGCAATCGTCGACTCGCTGGCGGACGAGCCGGCGCTGCGCGGCTATCACCTGCTGCCGGCCGTGCGGGGGGACCTGCTCGTCAAGCTCGGACGTCGCAACGAGGCGCGGGTCGAGTTCGAGCAGGCGGCCGCGAAGACCGGCAATGAGACCGAGCGTGACCTGCTGCTGGGCCGCGCCGCGGAGTGCTAGTGCCGGCGCCCGTTAGTTCGTCGGGGGCACAACGGTGTTCGGGCTCGGGTGGGTCCAGTACCTCGCGGCCGGACGGCGGCCGGACCGCGGTCGGCGGGGGTTGGGTCGTGCCGCGCTCGTCACTGCCGAGGGGGTTGCGGCGGGGGTGCCGCTGGATCGACGGGCGAAGCCGCACCGGCCCGGCCGGGTTGATCAGAATGGTGGCGGGTCGGGTTCGGCCGGGTCGGACGGTGCGAGGCGTTCACGTTCGGTGAACGTCGGCCCGAGTGGTCGCCCGCGTTGGGTGACTGGGTTGAAGCTCGGCCTGCGTGAGGTGTCGGCGGCGTCGGCGTAGCCGCTGCTCAGGCTCGGGTGGGTGATGTCGGGTTCGGGTGGTCGTGGTTGGGGTGGCGGTAGTGGTGGCGCGATGGCCGGAATGTGGACGAGGTGGCGTCGGCCGAGTGGGCTGATCCAGGCGAACGTGTGCTGGTTGCGGCGGGTCAGGCGCCAGCCGCGGGTGGTCTTGAGGTCGTGGTCGTGGCGGCAGCCGGGGGCGAGGTTGGCGGCTTCGGTGCGTCCGCCTCGGGCGTGCTCGCGGCGATGATCCTGCTCGCAGTCGGCGGCGGGGCGGCGGCAGCCGGGGAACAGGCAGGTTTGGAAGGTGATCTGGCTGTGCCGGCGCAGCGCCCGGCCGGGGAAGCGGGCGGTCGGGTC
>JAVHVH010000041.1:0-32370 GCA_032160665.1 Pseudonocardiales bacterium | reverse complement strand
GAGATCGAGTCGACCCAGGTCAGCGGTGCCGCCACGGCGGCGCAGGCTCTGGTCGAGTTGGCTGAGCGGGTGGGCGCGGTCGTCGTCACCCGCGGGGAGCGGGGTGCGCGGCTGGCGCAAGGCCGGTCCCGTCTTGACCTACCCGCCCCCGCAGTGGACGCGGTGGACTCCACGGGTGCGGGCGACGCGTTCTGTGGAGCGCTGGCCGCGGAGCTCGCAGTGGGATGTCCGTTGACCGACGCCGTGGCCACCGCGACCGCCGCGGGCAGCATCGCCGTCACCGCCGCCGGCGCCAGGGGTGCGCTGGCGACACGTGCCAGCCCCGCGCTCCCTCGGCACCGTGCCGGCCCTGCGCTTCCTCGGCGCGTCGGGCGCCGCACGAGATAGCTCGCATGTCGTGGACGACACGACGCTCGAGAATTTTCAGCGCGCACCACGTCCGGGGTCGCCCAGGTGCGAAAGGGCGGTCGGCTCGTGACCGCCCGCCCTCCCGCTGCGCCCCGAACGCTCAGGCAACCGGGACGGCTGCCTTGACGAATTCGTCGGTGTAGGTCTTGCCCACGTCGATCGTCTTGCCCTTCACCGCGTCGTTGAACGCGTTCTGGACGGCGAGGCAGGTCTTCGGCCCGTCCGGCGGCATGATGCCGGTCGGGTTGAAGATGCCCTTTTCCGAATCGAGCGCCTTCGCGTAGGTCGTCTTGCCGACGCCCGCGTAGTAGTCGGCCGGCATCACGTCGGCGATCTGAGCACCGGTGTGGGCGTGAATCCACTGCAGCGTCGCGACGTAGGCGTTGACGAGTTTTTGCACGACGTCCTTGTGGGCGTTCACGTAGGCGGTGGTCATGTAGAGCGACGTCGCCGGATAGGTACCCCCGAGCTCCGTGCGCGACCCGGCGGCCGTGCGCATGTCAAGCAGGATGAATCCGGTGTTGTCACTGAGCACCTGAGAGACCGTCGGTTCGGTCGTCATGCCGCAGTCGATCGCCTTCTGCTTCATTGCCGCTATGAATGTCGAGCCCGCGCCGACGCCGACGCGGTGCGTCGAGGACGGCGTGACACCGTTTTTTGTCGCGAGGTACTGGGTGAGGAAGTCCGTGGACGAGCCGGTGTCGGTGATGCCGAGATGCCGCCCGGCCCAGTCGGCCGGACTCTTGATCTTGCCCTTGAGATCGGTCCGACAGACCTCGACCTCGCCCGGGATCTGCAGCATGGAGACGACGGACTCGGAGGACTTGCCCAGCGCCTGCAGCGCGATGTTGTGGTCGTAGAAGCCGCCGACGCCATCGACCTGGCCGGCGACCATGTTCTTTGTCGCGTCACCACCCGCCGGCTCGTCGATCAGGCTGACCTTCACGCCGGCCTTGTCGTAGTAGCCGAGCTGCTTGGCGAGCATGAATGGCAGGTAGATCTGCTTCGACAGCCCGCCGACCATGATCTTCACCGACGGAGCGTTGGCAGCCACCGAGCCGCCTCCGCCGCCGGTGTTCGACTGAGATGCTTTGCTGCTGCATCCGCTGACGACCAGCGCCGCCGATGCGGTGGCCGCCAGCATGGCGGTCATGACTCTTCTGTTCATTTGGTGACCTCTCGATGACGAGTTCGCAGTTTGCGGGAGGGGAATTGCGGAGCGTTCAGATGCCGGCATCACCGCCCATTTGCGGCGGTCGCCAGCGCAGCAGACGCTTCTCCAACGCGGTGATCAGTCCCTCCGCGACCAACGCGATGACGGCAATGACGACCATCCCCGCCAGCACTCCGTTGGGGTTGAAGTTGTTCTGCGCGTTGCGGATCAGCAGGCCCATGCCCTTGTCCGCGCCGAGCAGTTCGCCGACCACGGCACCGATCAGGGCGAAGCCGAAGCTGATGTGCAGGCTGGCGAGGATCCAGGTGAAGGCAGAGGGCAGGACGACGTGCCGGATGGTCTGCAGCCGTGACGCACCGAGAATCCGGGCGTTGGATAGCAGGCTGCGATCCACTTCGCGCGTTCCCTGAAAGGCGTTGAAGAAGACGCCGAAGAACACGAGCACCACGGCCAGCACGATCTTGGATGTCAGCCCGAAACCGAAGGCAATGGAGAACAGGGCGCCGAGCACGATGCGTGGGATCGAGTTCGCGATTTTGATGAACGGCGAGAACAGGTCGGCGAGGAACCGGTTTCGGCCCAGCGCGATGCCGAGAACGACACCGAGTGCGACACCGATCAGGAATCCGTAGACGGCCTCCTGCAGCGTGACGAGGATCTGTTCGGCGAGTGATCCCTGCGCCGTCCCGTCCGTCACCCACGTCTTGAGCTGCTCCCAGACGCCCGACGGCTGGCCCCAGAAGAACGGATCGATGTGCTTGGTGTTGACGCCGATCTCCCATGACCCGAGTGCAAGCACCACCAAGGCGATGCGGCACAGGTTCAGCCCGATGCGCCGGCGGATCCGCCGGGCCCGCAGTCCGCCTACGATCGACGTCTCGTCCTCCGTCTTCGCCATGCTCGGGCCGTTGTCGGCGAGCCCGGTAGCGGGTGTCACCTGGGTCATGCCGGCACCTCCGTCGTCGAGCGTGCGTACGCCGTTTCGACCTCGGACCGCAGCGCCTCCCAAATCTCGGAGTACAGCGCCACGAACTTGTCGGTAAACCGGATCTCCTGCGCCTTGCGCGGCCGCGGTAGGTCGATGCGGAAGGTCGCCTTGATGCGCCCCGGACCGGCGGTCAGCACGATCACCTTGTCCGCGAGCGTGATCGCCTCTTCCAGGTCGTGCGTCACGAAGATGACGGCCGGGCGCGTCTGCTCCCACAGGCCCAGCAGTTCGTCGGCCATGATCGAGCGGGTCTGCACGTCGAGAGCAGAGAACGGCTCGTCCATCAGCAGCACGCGCGGCTCGTTGATCAGGCTCTGCGCGAGAGCGACGCGCTTGCGCATGCCGCCCGACAGCTGGTGCGGGTAGCGGTCCTCGAAGCCGGCCAGGCCGACGCGGCGCAGCCAGTCTCTGGCCGCCGCGTTTGCCTGGCGCCGGTCGCTGCCGCGGAAGCGCGGGCCGATGGCGACGTTGTCGAGCACGCTCTTCCACGGGAAAACCGCGTCGTTCTGGAACATGAAGCCGATGCCGGGCATGGTCCCGGCGACCGGGCTGCCGTCGACCTTGACCGTGCCCGTGCTGGCCCGTTCCAGCCCGGAGACGAGAGTCAGTGTCGTCGACTTGCCGCAGCCGGTCGGCCCGACGACGGCACAGAACTCACCAGGGGCGACCGAGAAGTTCAGGTCACGAAGGGCGGTGTAGACGCCGCCGGACGGGGTGGCAAAGCGCTTGGAGACGCCATCGAGCTCGATGACGTTTCCGTTCCGTTCGCTGCTCATGGCTGCTCTCGACTCCTCTACTGAAGTGGTTCCGCAGAGGGTGCGCGCCGGTCTGCCGGATGGGAACGGTTGTGCTCGTTAACCGGCCACCGACTGTTGTTTGAGGATCCCGAGTGAAATGCTTATGACAAGCACGTTTCGCAGCGTTCTGTGCGTTGTGCTCAGGGCATCTTCCGCGGCGGCGCCCCAACGTGGTTACATGCCGCATCCGTGTCCTCGCAGCGAGGACGCAAGGAGGTGGTCTGGGCCATGTGGCGGCGGAAGACGATCGCCTCGCGGAGCCTGCTCGCCGTACTCGGCATCCTGCTCGCCACCGTCGTGCTCGGCGGCTTCTTGGACGTCCAACTGACGAAGCGCACCTTCGACAAGCAGTACCAGGAGCGTGCCCGGGCGGTGGCCAACGTCGTCGCCCTGATCCCGCAGATCAAGTCCGCTGTCGCGGCCGGCGACCCGCACCACGTCATCGCGCCATTGGCCACCCGCATCCAGAAGGCATCCGACGCCTCCTACGTCGTGGTGACCGATCGGACGGGGTTGCGGTTCTCGCACCCCAAACCGGCGCTGATCGGCCTTCGCCTCGAGGAGCCGGTGGCCGCCCTGGACGGCAAGGACCACGTGGGCATCGACCACGGCAGTCTCGGCCGTTCGGCCAACGGCAAGGCCCCGATTTTCGACGCCGCCGGCAACGTCATCGGACAGGTCTCGGTGGGCATCGTCGAGACCCGCGTCGCCGGTGCGGTGCGCCAGCAGATCGCAGAGATTGCGACGTACTCGGCGATTGCGCTGGGCGTCGGCGCGCTCGTCGCGCTGTTCATGGCTCGGACGCTGAAACGTTCCACCTTCGGCCTCGAGCCGTCCGAGATCGGATCACTCCTTCAGGATCGCGAGGCGATGCTGCACGGCATCCGGGAAGGTGTCATCGGGTTCGACGCGAAGCAGCGGATCACGATCATCAACGACGAGGCCCGTCGGTTGCTGGGACTGACCGGATCGGTTATCGGGCAATCGCTAACGGAGGTGATCCCTCCTGGCCGGTTGCGCGACGTGCTGACCGGAAGCAGCGAGGGAAGCGATCAGTCGATCTTGACCGATGACGCGCTGCTGGTCGTCAACCGCAATCCGGTCGTCGTCGCCGGACGCGACGTCGGCAGTGTGGCCACGTTGCGAGATCGCACCGAACTCGAATCCCTCGTGCGCGAACTGCATGCCACGACGGGTCTGGCCAATGCGCTGCGAGCGCAGGAGCACGAGTTCACGAATCGGATGCACGTGATCGCCGGACTGATCGACCTCGGTGACTTCGAGGAGGCGGCGCAATTTGCCACCACGGTCACGCGCCATGACATCGTGTCGGCGGAAGATCTACGCGCGCGCATCGCGCCGCCCGTCGTGGCAGCGCTGCTCCTTGCGAAACTGACGGTGGCGGCCGAGCGGGAGATCGACCTCGTCGTCACGCCGTCGTCGCACCTCGAAGTCCCCGACCTCGACGCGCAGAGCCTCATGACCATCATCGGCAACCTGGTCGACAACGCGATGGACGCGGTGGCCGCGCAACCCGCACCGCGAACCGTCGTCGTCGATCTCGACGATCTCGACGGTGTCCGGATCTCGGTGTCAGACAACGGGCCCGGCATCGCATCGGAGGACATCGACGCAGTCTTCATGGACGGCTTCTCGACCAAGTCCGCTCGTGGCGGGCCGCGTCGCGGCCTGGGACTCGCCCTCGTCCAGCGTTTGGTGCATCGGGCGAGCGGGACGATCAGGGTCCGTAGCGCGGACGGCGCCACGTTCGAGGTGTGGCTTCCGACGCTGTCGGCGACCGTCTCGGGTCTGGTCTCAGACGAGAAGCGTGCGTGATGACCGAAGGCCGACCTGTAATCCGCACGCTCGTCGTCGACGACGATTTTCGGGTAGCCCGCATTCACGCCGCGAGCGTCGAACGGATCGAGGGCTTCGTCTGTGTCGGGCAGGCCCACACTGCCGCCGAGGCGCGGGACCATATCGAACGCAGCCAGCCGGACCTGCTGATGCTCGACATCTACCTACCCGACGAGGACGGCCTGAGCCTCCTGAGGTCGCTGACCGGTGCTGGCTCTGCTCCGGACTGCATCTTCATCACCGCCGCGCGCGACCTCGAGTCGGTCCGTGCGGCAATCGGTCTCGGCGCGATGTTCTACCTCGTCAAGCCGTTCGGCTTCGTACAGCTGAAGGAGAAGCTCGACGCGTATCGGCGCTGGCATGCCGAACTGGCCGCGAGCCCTGAGCACGAGGCCGACCAGGAAACCGTCGATGCGCTGTACGAGATGCTGCGCGGCGCGAGCGGTACGACCCGACCGCTGCCCCCCACCACGGCGAAGATCCTGGAGGCCGTGCGACGAGCCGAGGGCCCGGTCAGCGCGAGCTCGATCGCGGAGCAACTGGGTATCAGCCGTCCCACCGCGCAGCGATATCTCACCGACCTGCACAAGCGCGGCGTCCTCGACCTCGACCTCGAATATCGGGCAACGGGTCGCCCGGTGAATCTCTACCGCCCGCACCGATAACGTCCTCGCGCCGTGATGTCGGGGTGGCAAGGTCGCGCAACAGTTCGATGCTGAAAAGCGTCATCATGGTACTGGGGCGAAGGAGGCGTGGTGCGAATCTGGGTCGGCGCCGCGGTGATGGGCATTGCGGCATTGGGGGTGGTGACGTCGTGCACCGGCCCGGGGGCGTCACCGCCGGCGATCGCCTCTGCGGCGGCGGCCACCCGGGCCCAGCAGGTCTTCAACGGCATGACCGATGCCCAGCGAGTGGGCCAACTGTTGATGGTCGACTGCCCGAGCACCAGGGTCGGCCGGAGTACCGTGACCGCGATCCGCAGCTATCACGTCGGGTCGGTGATCCTGGACGGCAACAGCACCCTGAGCATCGCCGAGGAGCGCTCACTCACCACCGCCCTGCAGGGCAGGGCGCCGGTACACACCAAGCTGTTCATTGCCACCGACCAGGAAGGCGGCCTGGTACGGCGCATGCGCGGCCCTGGGTTCGCGACCATCCCCAGTGCGCTGGTGCAGGGCGGCTGGTCCCCGTCAACGCTGCAGTCGAGAGCCACGACCTGGGCTCGGCAGTTGAAGTCCGCGGGCATCAACGTCGATCTCGCCCCGGTCCTGGACACGGTGCCCGCCGGGGATACCAACAACCCACCGATCGGGGACCTGGACCGCGAGTACGGCCACTACCCGTCGGTGGTGAGCGCACACGGGCTGGCCGTCGCGCGCGGGTTCGCCGCCGCTGGAGAGCTCGCCGCCGTGAAGCACTTTCCTGGGCTCGGGCGGGTAACGGCGAACACCGACACCACCGCAGGCGTCACCGACTCGACGACCACCAGCACCGACCCCTACCTGCGACCGTTCGCGGCCGCGGTCCAGGTCAGGGTGCCCTTCGTGATGGTCTCGACCGCGATTTACACCCGACTCGACCCGAACAGGCCGGCGGCGTTCTCGACTCGAATCGTCACCGGCCTGTTGCGCGGCACCCTCGGCTTCCACGGCGTGGTGATCAGCGACGACCTCGGCGCGGCCCGCCAGGTCAGCGGCTACAGCGTGGGCGGGCGGGCCTGGCGCTTCATCAACGCCGGCGGCGACATCGTCCTCACCGTCAACGCCTCCCAGGCCGCCACGATGACGGCCGCCATCCTGACCCGCATGCGCACAGACGCGACGTTCAAGAAGAAGGTCTACGCCGCAACGCTGCGAGTGCTGACCGCGAAGCAGGCCCACGGCCTGCTCCCCTAAACCGTAGGCGACGTCGCGGACGCCCTGGTAGAAGATGAGTCCCATGGCCATTCCCCAGACCGGGATCTTCGCGCTCGGCAACGTCGCGCACAGCTATCTCGAGTTCGACTCCACGGGGTCCACCGACGCGCCTGGACTCGTCACCGCCGTCGCGAACTTGACCGAACCGCGCACCACGATGGGCGGCGTGAACCTGGTCGCCGGGCTCCGACCCGAGGTGTGGACACAAGCCGCCGGGTCGAAGACTCCAGCGGATGTGACGAGTTTCGAAGCGCCGGTCGTAGGACCGGACGGCTACACGATGCCGGCCACTCAGCACGACGTGGTGCTGTGGGTCGCGGGCGGCAGTTATGACGTCGTCTTTGACGCCGCCATCGAGATGATCGCCGCTTTGGCCGAGGTGGCTGCCCTGGCCGACGAGACAGTGGGTTGGGCCTACCACCGAGATCTCGACCTCACCGGATTCATCGACGGCACCGAGAACCCGTCACTCTCCGTCGCACCCAGCAAGGTGCTGGCTCCTCCTGGCTCGGCTGGTGCCGGCGGATCCGTGATGCTGCTGCAGAAGTGGGTACACGAGGCCGCCGAATGGAGCCGCTTGCCAGTCGCCGAGCAGGAACGAGTGATCGGCCGCCGTAAGCCCGACAGCGTCGAGCTCTCGGATCGTCCGGCGACGTCGCACGTCGCGCGTACGGACCAAGACGAGTTCGGGACGATCTTCCGGCGCAATACACCGTTCGGTTCGGCGGTCGAGCACGGCACCATGTTCGTCGGTTTCAGTGCTACCCAGCGCCCGCTCATTGCGATGCTCGAGAGCATGGCCGGCATCACCTCGGGAGAACGCGATGCGCTCACCTACTACGCGCGGGCATTGACCGGCGCGTACTACTTCGTTCCTGCCGTGGACGACCTCGTCGCACTCACGATCGTCGACGGATAACAACCTCGCCGGGACGACCGTACGTGCGGGTTTCGCGAGCTCCTGTGATGTGATCCTGAACGCCCGGGCCCCGTTCTCGATCGCGTCGGGCAATGGCGTTCCTCGGCGTTGAGTTCGGCGCGGAATGTCGGTATTTGCGGCGACGCAGGCTCGGCGAGGCTTCGCGCACTGCGGCCCGGTCGAGGCTTCTACCCGAGGCGAAAGCTGAGAGTCTGCCTGCCCTCCCCAGCTACCGACAGGAAGCAGTTGCTTCTCTCGAAAGAGAAGTCGAAACGCTCGACGGGCGCCTCCTACGGCAATCGAGGTCGCTCCCGTTCGAGAGGGGTGTCACATGCTTGCTGCGTTGCTGCTCGCCGGGTTGTTCGTAGCGCCACTGAGTTCGGCGGCGATGTTCGTGCCGCTGAATACCCGGTGGCCGGCCGCCGGCATCTTGGCGTACTCGCGCCGGCTGGTCTCGGCCCTGGTGACGACGGCAACGCTCGCCGCCATCGGCTACGGGTTGTCGGTCCTGGTGGGCACCACGCCCTACTACGCGATGATCGCGGCGATCGTCGTCACCGCGTCCAGCATCGCGCTGTTGCCCGCGACGCGCCGCTGGAACGGCCGGGCGCACGTGTGCTGGGCGACCTGTACCTACCTCTACGTCACGTATTTGGTCTTCATCATTCACTGGACGTTCGTCAGCAACCTCGGCGTCGGCAACATGATCGGCGGCGTCGTGCTGTGGCTGCTCGAGGTCGTGGCCGGTCTGCTCGCCGGCGCGTACTTGTGGGAGCTGTGCGACGCACTCGGTACCCAGTACTGGCGCCGCCGGGTCACCGATTCCCGCATCGCGGAGCTGTCTGTGCACCACCAGCCGTTCGTCAGCCTGCACGTGCCCGCGCACAACGAGCCGCCGGAGATGGTGATCCAGACCCTCACCGCGCTGACCCGGATGAACTACCCGCACTACGAGATCGTCGCCATCGACGACAACACCGAGGATCCCGACCTGTGGCGGCCGGTGGACGAGTGGTGTGCGCAACACGGCGTCAAGTTCGTCCACCTCGAGGACTGGCCCGGTTACAAGTCCGGCGCGCTGAACTACGCGCTGAGTAACCTCACCGACCCGCGCGCCGAACTCATCGCCGTCGTCGACTCGGACTACCAGATCCAGCCGGACTTCCTGGCCGAATGCGCCCGGCTGTTCGCCGACCCCCGGCTCGGGTTCGTCCAGGCGCCACAGGATTATCGCGGCTGGCGGCAGTCGGCCTACTACCGGCGGCTCTACTACTCCTACCGGTACTTCTTCGCCGTCTCCCAACCGTCGCGCAACGAGCGGGACGCTGCGATCTTCGCCGGCACCATGGGCCTGATCCGTCGCAAGGCGATCGAGGATCTGGGCGGCTGGGACGAGTGGTGCATCACCGAGGACGCCGAGCTCTCGCTGCGCGTACTGCGGGCCGGCTGGACCGGGTTGCACGTCGACAAGTCGTTCGGCCAGGGCATCATGCCGCTGACGTTCGAAGCGCTGAAGAGCCAGCGATACCGCTGGTGCTTCGGCGGCATCCAGATCCTGCGGATGTACTGGCGCTCGCTGCTACCCGGCCGGGTCACTGAGCGCAATCGCCTGACTCTCGGGCAGCGGTGGGGATATCTGGCCGGCGCCCTGCAGTGGTACGGCGATCTGATGGGCGTGATCTTCTACCTGTTCCTCCTGGCCGGTGCCGCCAACCTCGCAGAAGGCGGCGGCCAGCTGTTCCGCAAGATCACCCCCTTCCTCGTCGCTGCGGTACCGGTGCTCGTCCTGCTCGGCCTGCTTCGCGCTGTCGCGCTCCTGCGTCGTGGCACCGGCGCGTCCTGGCGCGATGCGTTCGGCGCGTTCTTCATCTGGCAGGCGACGTCGCTCGTCGTCGCGCGTGCCTCGGTGCAAGGGCTGTTTGCCAAGAAGGCCGTGTTCATGCGCACACCGAAGACGTTCGACCAGGCCTCGTGGTGGCAGGTGATCACGGCCAACCGGGCGGAGAGCTTCCTGGCCGCGTGTGGGGCGGTCGGCATCGCCGGCGCGTTGAGCCACGCCAGCACGCTGAGCGGGCCGTTGCTCGCCGCGCTGCTGCTCTTTCCGACGCTCGGCTTCGCCGCCGCGCCGTTCAACAGCCTCGCCGCGCAGCGGGCGGCACTTCCACCGGAGCTGCGGCACCGCCGGCGCACCGAGTTCCTCCGCCAGCCGACGGTGGTGCGGGGCGCCGTCGCCGCCAGCGGCGTTGCGGCGGTGGCCGGGGTGACCGCGGCCGTCCTGGCGGTGCTCGCGGCGGCTCCGACCGTAACTCAGGTGCAAACCCCGGCCCTGGTGGCGCCCAACCCGGCGCCGAGCACGGTCAACTCGAGCGGCCCGTCGACCGCCTCCACCTCGGCGCCGAGCAGCTCAGCCGCATCGACGCCGACCTCGACACCGTCGACATCATCGAGCCCCTCCGGCTCCGCGACGCCGACGCCGACGCCGACGACCTCACCGACGCCAACCCCATCGCCGTCCCCCTCCCCGACGAGTTCGTCCGCGCCGGCCACCACCTCGCCCCTGCCGTCCGCGTCGGCATCGAGTTCGCCGGCCGCATAGACGTAGGACGACACGGTGTTCGGCCGCACTCAAGCGATCACTGCCTGTGGAGATGGAGAAGTCACTCACTGCTGAACCGGGTCACCGTCGGGTTTGATGTTCACGTTGAGATGGAAGACGTTGTTCGGATCGTAGGTCGCCTTGATGCGCTGCAGGCGGGCGTACTTCTCGCCGTAGGCGCTGCGGACCCGGTCTTCCTCGTACTCGGTCATGAAGTTGACGTAGCTGCCGACGCCGGCGGCGTGCTCGACCAGCGCCGACCAGTAGTTGCGGACCCACTCTCGTTCTGCCGGGAGATCGGCTTCGGCCGGGGTGGTGGCTGAGATGTTGATGACGTAACCGATGGTGCGATCGCCGCCGAACGCGTTGCTGTTCGGATCGGCGTTGCGGTAGGCGCCACCCATCACGAAGATCGGTACGAACGACAGCGGCGACATCTTCTTCGCCTGGTGTTCCATGATCACGTCTATCGCGCCGTCGGTGAGTTCGGCCAGATAGACGGCCTTTTCGTAGGAGTGGAAGCCCCACGGCGCGGACTCGTCGAACATCTGCTGGAGCCCGGCGTAGGGGATGGGGGTAACCATCTCGACGATCGGCTTGAGGGTGTTCAGGATCGGCGCGATCAACCGTGCGTGGCTCGACGCGTCGCCGAACCCGACAACGAGCAGCCCGAACGCCGGCGTGTGATGCAACTCCGGGGGCACGAACGGGGCAGGCGGCGCGCTGAGGCCGGCGAGGAACACGCCGCAGTCGTCCGGCAGTCCGCGGACGTAGTCGCGGGCGAACTGGAACAGCTCGCGGCCCTGGTCCGGGTGGAACAGGAACAGGCCGAGCTGCACCATCGGGCCGACCGGGTGCAGCGCGATCTCGAACTCGGTGACGACGCCGAAGTTGCCGCCGCCGCCGCGGATCGCCCAGAACAGGTCGGGATGCTCGGTATCCGTTGCGTGGCGTACCTGGCCGTCGGCAGTGACGACCCGCGCACCGACGACGTTGTCGCACGACAGCCCGATCGGACGCACCAGCCAGCCGATGCCGCCACCTAAGGTCAAGCCGGCCACGCCGGTGCGGCTGATGAACCCGCCGGTCACGGCCAGGCCGTGGACCTGCGTCGCGGCGTCGAGCTCGCCCCACGTCGTGCCGCCGCCGCAGGTCGCCCGGCGCGTCGTGGGGTCGACGGCCACGGCATTCATCGGCGTCAGGTCGATCATCAGGCCGCCCTCGGTGAGCGCGAACCCGGCGTAGTTGTGACCACCGCCCCGCACGGAGACCTCGAGTGATGAGCGCTGCGCAAACGCCAAGGCAGCGGCGACGTCACCGTCGCGTACGCAGCGCACGACGACGGAGGGCCGCCGCGTGATCGCCGCGTTCCAGATGCTCACGGCTTCGTCGTAGCCTGCCTCGCCCGGTGCGCACGCAGCGGCAGTCTCGCTGAGCGCTATCCGCAGGGCGTCAAGGTCTGACGTGGTTTCGGTCATGACATCCCCCGATGCGCTGGAAAGTATCTGTCGCTGAACCTAGGCCCTGCACGGTTACGACGTCACGCTTAGAGCGGGCCGGGCTCCGTCGAGACATCCGGGATCAGGTCGACCGGCGCCTGCGGGAAGCCGAAGCGAACGTGCTCGGAGTCCATGGCCTGCCGATGGATCTCGCTCGGTGGGGTTCGAGACGTGAGCGGGAGAGGTCGAACGTTGAAGCATTCCGTGGGCCGTTGTTGTGCGGTCAAGACCCGTCTTCCCGACGGCATCGTGATCGACCTGAACCATTCGTTTGCCACTTACGTCATTTACAGGTGGTGCGTGTTTGAGCGCCAGACGGGCTGGCCTGACGCGCCCCGGAACGGAGAGAGTCGATGACTCGACCGATGTCCCATTGCTTGCGTCCAGCGCCAGTGCGGCCCCCGGGGAGCCGCCGAGCACGGCGGTGGCGAGCGGCCATCGCAGTGCCAGCGGGCGTGATGACGATGCTCGGCGTGGCCGCGCTGCCGGCGGGCGCCTCGCCCGGTGCCCATTCGTCCGGCTTCCGCCAGGTCAACCTGGTCTCGGACGTGCCGGGCGCCGCCGCGTTGACCGACCCCGATCTGGTCAATGCCTGGGGGCTGTCCGCCTCTCCGGGCACGGATCAGGCACCCGGCTCGCCGCTGTGGGTGTCCGACAACGGCACCGACAAATCTACGTTGTACGCAGGGGCCACCGCGACCACTGTGAACAAGGTCGGCCTGGTGGTCAACATCACCTCGGGCGCGCCGACCGGGCAGGTGTTTAACACCGATCAGAGCGGCTTCATTGTTCGTGACGCGGCCGGCCACTCGGGACCAGCGGTCTTCATCTTCGACTCGGAGAATGGCGGGATCGACGGCTGGAACCCGGGAGTCGGGTTCACTGGCACCCCGCCGTCCACAGTGACTGAGACACCGGTGCGCAATGGCGCGAACGCGGTGTACAAAGGCCTCGCGATCGCGCAGGCGTCCGACGGGCACACGTATCTCTATGCCGCTAACTTCCGGTCCGGACGGGTGGAGGCCTATGACGACACCTTCACCCCGGTCGAGTTGCCGGGTGGTCTGTTCGTGGATCCCCGCATCCCGGCCGGCTACGCACCGTTCAACGTTCAGGAGCTTGGCGGTCAGCTGTACGTGAGTTACGCGAAGCAGGACGCCACCTTGCACGACGACGTGGCCGGCCGCGGTCACGGCTTCGTGGACGTGTTCACCAACGACGGCGCCCTGGTGCGGCGGCTAGTCACCCGCGGCGAGTTGGACTCGCCGTGGGGGCTTGCGCTGGCACCAGCTGGTTTCGGCAAGTTCGGCGGCGCGCTGTTGGTCGGCAACTTCGGCAACGGTCGCGTCAACGTGTACAACCCGACCACCGGCGCCCACCTGGGCCAACTGCGGCAGACAAACGGCAAGCCGATCGTCATCGACGGGCTGTGGGGGCTGCGCTTCGGCAACGGCAACGCCGCCAAGACCGGCGAACTGATCTTCTCCGCCGGTCCCGCCGGTGAATCCCACGGCCTACTCGGAAAGATCATCGCGGCCGGCTGACGACCCGGATCACTCCCAGCCCGCACACCGCGTGGTGAGCATGCGGTCGGCGGGTGGCAGGTGTTCAGCCACCGGCCACCCGCCGACCGCCGCGCCGGCACACGAACGACCTGATGATCTCGAGCTACGTCAGCACGCCGTCGGTTCCGGCCGAGATCGGCGAAGGCTTGACGAACGGGCGGGCCGAGGGCAACGGTGTGATTAGGGGGGTTTGCGCCAGGAGGTGCGCGATGCACAAGTGGATGTTGGTCGCAGGCGCGGCTCTGCTGGGCGGCGGGCTGTTGACCGGCATGAGCCGCGGGCCGGCCGCCGCGGCGGTCTCGCTGCCCTCGGCCCATGTGTGGGTCACGACGCCCGATGGCAGTCAACGGATGACCGACGGCGGCCGGATTCCCTTCCAGCGAGGCGGTTCGGCGAGCCTGACCGTCACGGTCGACCCGAGCCGGTCATATCAGCGTATGGACGGCTTCGGCGCCTCGATCACGGACTCGTCAGCGCACGTGCTGTACGGCCTCGAGCCGCAGCGGCGGGCCGCGACGATGCGCGACCTGTTCAGTCCCACCGACGGTGACGGCCTGTCGCTGCTGCGCCAACCGATGGGCGCTTCGGATTTCGTGGACGGCCCGTTCTACACCTACGACGATCTGCCGGCCGGGGGCACCGACTACGGCATGCACCACTTCTCCATCAAGCACGACCGCAGGCAGATACTGCCGCTGCTGCGCCAGGCGCTCGCGCTCAATCCGGCGCTGAAGATCATCGCCACGCCATGGAGCCCGCCGGCCTGGATGAAGACGCCGGCGTCGCTGATCGGCGGACGGCTCATCGACGACCCCCGCATCTATCAGGCGTACGCGATGTACTTCGTGAAGTTCATCCAGGCATACCGAGAGGCAGGCGTTCCGATCTACGCGGTCACGCTGCAGAACGAGCCACAGAACCGGCACCCGAATGGCTACCCCGGCACGGACCTGCCGGTCGCCCAGGAAGCCAAGCTCATCAATGCACTCGGCCCGGCGCTGCTGCAGGCGGGTCTGCACACCAAGCTGATCGGCTACGACCACAACTGGTCCGAGCATCCGAACGACATCGCCTCGACACCGCTGGGAGATGATCCTGAGGTCAACTACCCATTCGACCTCATGCACACCAGCGCCGCGCGCTGGCTGGCCGGCACCGCGTTTCACTGCTACTTCGGTGACCAGACTCGCCAGACCGACATGCATGACGCCTTCCCGGCCAAGGAGGTCTGGTTCACCGAGTGCTCCGGCTCGCACGGTCCGACCGATCCGCCCGCGCAGGTCTTCTCCGACACGTTGAAATGGCACGCCCGAAACCTCGTCCTCGGCGTCACCCGGAACTGGGGCCAGACAGTGGTCAACTGGAATCTCGCGCTCGATCCGTCCGGCGGCCCGCACAACAACGGCTGCGACACCTGCACCGGAGTCGTCACCGTCGGTCCCGGGCAGACGGTCACCCGCGACGCCGAGTACTACACGCTGGGCCACCTGGCCCGCTTCGTCCGGCCCGGCGCGGTACGCATCGCCAGCACGTCGTTCGGCACGACCGGCTGGAACGGTCAGATCATGGACGCCGCATTCCGCAACCCGGATGGCTCGACGGCTCTCGTCGTGCACAACGAGAACGACAACCCGGCCAGCTTCGCCGTCGCGCAGGGTGACGCGTCCTTCGACTACACGCTGCCCGGCGGCGCACTGGCGACGTTCACCTGGCCTGGCTCCAGGGCGCTCGACAACGGGCTGCGGTTGCTGCCCGCCGACAGGATGACCGCCACCGCAACGCCGTCCGGCCCCGACGGGCAGGACGCGACCAAGGCCGTTGACGACGACGCCAGCACCCGCTGGACGACCGGGACCGCTCAGCAGCCGGGGCAGACGCTGCAGGTCGACCTCGGCGCCGTTTCGCGGGCCCGCCTGCTCGTCCTCGACACCGGACCCGACCTGACCGACTACCCGCGCGGCTACGCAGTCGCGACGAGTGTCGACGGGACCACCTGGTCCGCCTCGGTGACCGGCGGCGGCGCCGGACAGCTGACCCGCATCGCGCTCCCCGACGATCCGTTCCGCTACGTGCGCATCGTTTCGACCGCGACCGCCGCCCAATGGTGGAGCGTCGCCGACCTGCGCATCTACAGCTGAGTCGTTTCAAGAGGCGATGATGACGGCAACGCGCCGCCATTCATCGAGAGGTCACCGGGTAGGCGGTGGTGACGGGTGTTGCGGATCGCGGCTGCCGCCTCATCCGTATGGCGACGATGAACAGACCAATTCCGACCAAGGCGATCAGGACCCCGCCGATGAGGATGCCGAGCCCGATTGCGAATACATGAGGCACGGTGAGCCCGAGGCGGCTGTTCGCGTTGACTGATGGTGATGCGTCAGCATTCATGACCACCAGGCGGTAGCTGCCGTCGCTGATCTTCCAGTCGAACGAGGCAGTGGGGCCGGTTGCGTGCGCCGTCCAGAAGGTTTGGGAGGCCGGCGCGGCCGGCCGGGCGGATCCATCCCGCGGCGCGGTCTTGAGTTTGAACGGATCTACTTCGAGATCGGTGATTCGATCGATCGAGCTGCCGGTGAGGTATTGCTCGACCGCCTTCGCGGGACCGACCCCGATGAAGACATCGCGCCCTGCACCCGTGACGGACATCTTGAGCGTGGGTCGCCCGACGACGGAGGCAAATCCGCTCGTGCCCTCGATGTCGTCCATCGTGGCGACGAGGGCGCTCCGCGACGTCGACAGCGGTTCCGATGCGGACGTGAGGGTGCCGTCGGAACCAAAGATCACCGTGAGGGCGCCGCCGCCTACTGCCGCACTGGCCCCGACGATGAAGAGCAAGATCCCAACGATCATGATGATCGTGCGTTTGACCATGACTTCTCCTACTCAGGTTGATTGCGCGAGTTGAAGCGGACGCCGCAGCTCGGAGGCCGTGCGGCTCACTGCCCAGCCCAGTGCTGCACCACCCAGTGCATCCATAGGTAGATGCGCCCCGACATAGAGTCGGGCCAGCGCGACGACGCATGCCGCGGTGTACGGCACCGGTCGCGCTCCGGCCTTCAGGGCCAGGGCCGCCTCGGTGGCCAGCGCCATCGAGACTGCCGCGTGGCCGGATACGTAACCATCGCCCGACGCCGGCCGACCACGGACATGGATCCCCACGATGAGGTCCGCCGGCCTGCCGCGTCGTACGACGCGCTTCACCGCCTTGGCGAGCAGGTACGCGCTGAAACCGGATTGGATGAAGCGACCCGCGAGCGTGGGCCGTCCGGCGAGCAGTGCGGCTCCACCGGCAACTGCTGGCGCGCCGAGCGTGCCGGCCTGCATCGCGACCCACACCGGTCGGTGCAGTGCGTCAGGTAGCCGGTTCATGTGACGGCTGACTGCGTGTTCCCAGTCGTCGAACCGCCGGCTTCGGATGCAGACGACTGTCGTCGCGAACGGAAGCCAGATCAGCGCGACTCTTCTGGCCAGGATGGCATTCACGTCGTCTCGGCGGATGGCTCTGCTATGCGAGCGGACTCGATTCGAACGCGCAGCGTCTGAAGAAGTGCCGGCCAGCCGAGCGCCAAGCCCGCGCCGAGCAGGGCGCCGGCGACGACATCCGACAGCCAGTGAGCTCGCAGGTACACGCGCGACAGCGCCATGACGAAGGAAAACACGACCGCGCGCGCCTCCCATTTCCAGCGCGCCGGGCCGGCCGGGAGAAGCACCAGGACGAGGCCAACCGCAGTGACGGCACCAGCGATGGCATGGCCAGACGGAAAGCTGGCCCCTGAAGTCGCGATGAGACTTCCGGGCGGGCGGTCCCTGGTGTATGCGGCTTTGAGCGTGCCGATCAGTGCTTCGGAGCTGATCACGGCCAGTACGAAGGCGGCCAGTTGCAGGAATTGGCGCCGGACAGCGAGCACCACGACGGCAGCGAGACGGATGGACCAGTTGATCCAGACTCCGCCGGCAAGCGAGAAGCCGTCCGCGATCAACGTCGTCGGTCGATTCTGTACCGACACGGCGATGCGCCGAAACGCGTCATCAACGTCTTGTACTTCGTGGCGGGTGGCCGGGATCGCCACAAGCAGGCCCAACAGAACGGCGCCGGCGAGCAGGCCGGCCACCAGGGCAAGAGCGCGTCGATGGTTGGTGATCACGCAGCTGGCCGTCCGAGCATGAGGCGCACGGAGCCGGCGACAGCGAGGCCTAGTGCGGCGCCGCCGACAATGTCGAGCGGGAGGTGCGCGCCGACGTACACGCGCGCGAGGGAGACGAATACGGCGGCGGCCACAACGGCGATCCGTGCGCGTTGTCCGAGGTAGGGCCACGCGAGCACGACCAATAGGGTGACGACCGCGGCGTGGCCGGACACGTAGCCACGGCCGAGCGACGCGGCACCACGGATGTGGACGTCGTCCACCACGCTCGCCGGGCGGCCGCGCTCAACGATGCTCTTGACGACCTTGGCGAGGTAGTACGCAAGGACCCCACCGACCAACATGCCGATTGCCAGCCGCCACTTTCGGAAAGCCGCCGCAACAAGTGCCACGGCGGGTACGGCGAGGAAGTTGCCCAACTGCATGACGACCCACACCGCGATGAACGGCAGGACCGTGTGATCGTTGATGGCTCGGAACACGCCCCGCTCGGCGGCCGAGATGTCGTGCGGGTGCACGGGTAGCGCGGACAGCACGAGAACCACCAGGCCGCCGACGACGAGCAGCGCATCGCGTGGCAGCCGGGCGACGGGACGCGCGGGCGGACGGCGATGCTCCCGAACCGTGGTCATGCCGACTCGCGGACCAAGGCGCTGCGCGGCGCCGTACCGGGTTCGCGTCGCCACGATCGGTTGCGCTTGTAGGACAGATAGGTGGCAAGCCCGAGCGGGATGGGAACGACGTAGGTGAGCGCGCGGAACAGCAGAACCGCTGCCGTGACTTCCGACCGCGCTCCGCCGGCCGCGGAAAGTCCGGTGATGAGGGCGACCTCCACGACGCCGAGGCCGCCAGGTGTGATCGGGACGGCGGTGATCAGCCGGGCGAAGGAGAAGACGGCCAGCGCTTCGATCCAGCTGACGTCGGCGTTAGATACCCCGATATGGCGCAGGGCCAGCAACAGCACGAGGAACAGGGACAGGTGGCTGACGACCGTCGCCAGTGTGATCCAGAGCCATCGCGCTTTGACGAGCGCCTCGGTACGCCCACGGAATTTGACGGTGGCGAGCTCCCATCCGTGCACCGGCGGCCGGCCGGCTAGGCGTAGCAATCGGGTCGCCACTGCGGCGGCGAACAATCCGACCTTCCGGGCTGACGCCTCGCTGCGCAGCAACGCAGTGAGCGCCACTACCGCGGCGATCAACGCGCCGAGACCGATGGCTGCGGCGATGATCCGGCCGGTGCTCGGTTTGCCTTGCAGGGCCAGCAAGGACAGGGCCAGCACCGGCATGCCGAGCTTGACGAAGTTGTTCCACAACCCGGCGACCACGAGTGAGACCGAGGTCCGAGATCGGGAGAAGCCCCACGAGCCGAACATCGAGTAGACGAGGCCGATCCCGATTGCGCCGCCGCCCGGAATGGTGTTGGAGACGGCCGTCGACGACTCGGTCGCGACGAACGCTTGGCGGTACTTGAGCCCGGGCGTTGTTCCGACCATGACGAACAGGTACGTGGCGAGATTCCATACCGCGGCCACCGCCAGCGTGGTCATCTCGAGCCAAGTCATTGACTGGATCTCGGACCACACGTCCGACATGCTGGTGAACTGCGGAATGAAGTACCAGAAGATGCCGATCACGAGCGCCAGCGACACCGCGGCGGACAGTACCGGCCGAAGCCATTTCCGACGCAGGGGTGGCGCGGGGGCGAGCAGGGCAGGGTTGGTGGTCACGTGTGCCTCCCCAAAAAGGCCTCGAGCAAGTGGCCGGTCGTTCGGCCTGGCCAGCGAGTGCCGACGTAGTTGACCGCGTCGTTCAAGGCCAACGGTGTCGTTGCATTTCCGGTGCGGACGTACAACCGAGCCTCGGACCCGTCCTGCAGATACACCGGGCCATCCGATGGCCGGACCGATAACGCGCAGACGTCATTGCCGTTGACCACGGCGAAGTAGACGGTCAGGAATCGACGGACGTGGCTGCCCAGACCGGCTGCCAGGACCTGCATCAAATGGCGTTCAAACCCGTCGCGGTCGGGCCGGCTCAGCGTCGCGTAGTCCTCGCCCAGGCCGACCGGCGCGCCGGCGTCGTTCACACCGATGAGCAGCGTCCCGCCGCGACGATTGAGGAAGCCCGCGGTCGTCTTGGTCACCGCCCGCTCCAGCGCCTTGTTCGGCTTCCGCTCGTTGATGTCCCAACGCAGGCTCGACTTGTACTCCAGCGATGGTCCTTCCCCGGCGTCGCACAGCGCCACCACGTCGGGAGCCGGTCGGGTGAGGTCCGTCGAGCCCGGTGCTTTCAACCGCAACGCCCCGGCCGTGCCTACCAACCACAGCCCCCACAAGGCGAGTGCAGCCGAACCGATTGCCGCCAGCACCACAACGGCTGGCGGCGCGTCGAGCTGGAAGAAGGTCGCCGTTGCGGGGACGGCCAGTACGACCGCGTAAACAACTGCCATGGCAAGGAGCAGAACGAGCAGGGAGGCCGTCGTAGGTGCCGCCACCAGGCCGACGAGCACCAGGCCGATCGCGAGGACCGCCATCGTCGCGGTGGTCCGGGACTCTATGGGCGAAACATCGCGGGCCGTGCGCGCCAGGGCGTACGCGGCGAAAGTCGCGAGCGCAGCTACCAGTCCGGCCGGCAGCGCGAAGCGAGCGGTCCGTTTGACGAACCCCGGCTCGAGCCGGGGCGCCTGGGTGCCCAAGGCGAGCACGATCGCGGGAAGTCCGATCGTCAGCGTGCCGACGAGGGTCAGGTGCCGAGGAACGAACGGGAATGGCAGCCCGGCGATGCCGACGGCGACGATAAGCAGGAAGGCGTAGACACTCTTGGAGAGGAACAGCTTCGCCACCTTCTCCATGTTTGCCACGACCCGACGTCCCTCCCGAGTCACCTGGGGCAACGCAGCGAACGAATCATTGATCAACACGATCTCGGCCACCGCGCGCGCGGCCGGTGCGCCGCTGCCCATAGCGACCGCGAGGTCGGCAGACTTCATTGCCGGTATGTCGTTGACCCCGTCGCCGACCATCGCGACTGAGTGACCTGCGTCCTGCAAAGCCTGGACGATGATTCGTTTCTGCTGGGGCGCGACCCGGCCGAGCACGGCGTGATCGTCCAGGATCCGGCGGAGTTCATCGGGAGTTGTCGGCAGATGGCCGCCGTCCACTGGTGGCCCACCACCAGGGATGCCGACCGACTCCGCAACTGCGAAGACCGTCCGCGGGTGGTCGCCAGACAGCACTTTCACCGCGATCCCTTGCTCGGTGAAGTAGCGCACGGTTGCGGCGGCTTCTGGACGCAGTGTCTCGGCCAGGACTACGAGCGCCACGGGTCGGGGATTCTGCGGCAGGTCTGTGGTTTGGTCGAGCCAATCCGCGCGGGCCAGTAGGAGCACGCGCTGGCCGGCACCCGCCAGCGACTCGCTGCGTTCCAGCACGCTGCTTGCGGAGCGCCCGGTCAGGAGCCGATCCGGTGCCCCGAGCACCCACCTGCCTCGTTCACCGAAGTCCGCGCCGCTCCACCGTCGACTGGACGAGAACGGCACGACGTGATGGGCGGACCACCCGTCTGGCATGGGTACCGAGGCCCCGATTGCGCGCAAACTGGCGTTGGGGCTGGAGTCGGCCGCGGCAAGTGCGCCGAGCGCCGCGTCGCGCTCGTCGCGTGCCAGTTCCGGGTCGAGGTCTTCGATCGCGAGGATCCGCAGACGCCGGCTGTCGGTGAGCGTGCCGGTCTTGTCCAGACACACCACGTCGACGCGCGCGAGGGTTTCCACGGCGGGAAGCTGTTGGACCAGCACCTTGTGACGGGCCAGCCGTACCACGGCCAGTGCGAACGCTCCACTGACGAGCAGCACGAGCCCCTCGGGCACCATGCCGACCACTGCCGCGACGGACAACCGAATCGATTCGGCCGTCCCGCGTTGATGGTGCTGGGTGAGCACCAGAATGACTCCGGCCGGGATCAGTGCCCAGGTCACCCACCGCAAGAAGGTGTTGATGCCGTCACGCAGCTCGGACGGTGGCGTGGTGAATTCGCGCGCCTCGCGCGCCAGTATGTTGGCGTACGCGTGAGGGCCGACCTTGGTCGCCCGGTAACGCAGCGAACCTGCGGCCACGGCGGACCCGGATAACACCTCGTCTCCTGGTTGCTTGCGAACTGGATCAGCCTCGCCGGTCAACAGCGACTCGTCCGCGTCGGCGCCCATCGCGGACAGCACGACGCCGTCCGCCACAACCTGGTCACCGCTGTGCGCCTCGATCACGTCGTCAACGACGACCTGATCGACAGCGACGGAAACCAGCTCGCCTTCGCGTACCGCCTGGGCCGTGCTCGCGGTAAGGACGCGCAATCGGTCAAGCGTGCGCTTCGCACGCATTTCGGCGATGACGCCGACGGCGCTGTTGGCCACGATCACCAAGCCGAATAGCGCATCCTGCACCGGTCCGACGACCAGGATGAGCACGCACAACGAGCCCAGCAGCGCGTTGAACCGGGTGAGCACGTTCGTCCTGATGATTGACCACGCCGGGCGGCTCGTCGGCTGAGTGGTCCGGTTGGCCCGACCATCCGCGAGCCGTTGTTGCACCTGCTCGCGGTTGAGGCCGCGGGCGTCGTCGATGGGGTCTGCCGCTACCGAGGTCGACGTGACAACGAGTGCCGCAAGAGCCGGGCGCGCGCGGGTCATCGCGCACCCTCGGCAGCGGTCGGGTCGAGCTCGACTCGCCCGTCGCTGTAGTCGTGCACATAGCGACGCAGGAGATCGCGGTCGACGAAACCGAAGAACAGGGAAACCGCAGCCACCTGCTCCGCGGAACGGCTGCCATGGAGGTTGAAGTGGTACTCGATGCAACCGCCGCGGAAGACGTAATACCGCTCGCCGCGGTAGCCGGACTGCACCTCATAGACCCGGTCGTAGCGTTGAGTGCCGGGCTGATCCGTGTCTGTCTGTCGCGAGCCGCGGACATCGCACTCTTGGGTGAGGGTGATGGTGGCCGCGTGGGTGCCGTCTTGGTGGAAGTCGATTGAGATCCGTGCCTTGCCTCGTTGAGCGTCGAGGTTCTGGAACGTCCATCCCGTCGGTAACGTCCCCCGCAGACAAGGCACCAGAGCAGCGCTGGGCACCGACTGCGCGGTGAGCACCAGGGGTCCGGGGAGCCGCTCGGGACTCGGGTCGGTTGGGGTGGGGCAGGTGGGTGCTCCCGTAGGTGGGCCGCCGATCTGGATCGACCCGGAGCAGGCCGACAAGATCGTCACCGAGACGACAAAGACCGACACCATCAAGGCGCTTCTCATAGCGGACTGCGCACCAGAAGTTGCACGGCGAACAGGATGGCGACGATTCCGACTGCGAGCACCATGACGCTGAGGACCACCCGGCGCAGGCTCCAGCGCTGAATCCGTACCGGCGGTAGCTGGTACGGCAACAGGGCAAGGAACTGCGCGTGCAGATCGTGGCCCTGCGAGCGCAGCATCCGGCGCAACTGCGACGGCATCGAGAGGCCGCGCGTCGCGGCGAACGCCTCGGCGATCTCTAGGTCGTCAAAATAGAGGCGGGTTCGGTCATAGACCTGTCGTGCGTTCGTCCGCAGCGCGAGGACGAGCATCATGTTCGCCAGGTCCACCGCCTGCCGCCACGGGCTCGGGCGTACCTGTGCGAACGCCGAGTCGATCATCAGCAGCTGGCCGTTGCGCACCAACAAATTCGCCGGCTTGATATCGCGATGTGCTAGTCCCGCCTCCCACATCTGGCGAACGACCCGCAGCCCCTGGTCGATGATGCCGTCGTCGACCTCGGCATCCCCGATCTCCTTCGCTCCGTCGAAGAACTCCATGACGAGCAGGTACTCACGCTCGGGAGTGAGCTCGACGATCCCGTACGGCCGTGGCACCGGCAGGCCGGTGGCATAGAGCAGTCGCAGCAGGTAGTCCTCGTACTGGACCAGCCGGCGCACCGTGTTGAACGCCTTCTCGTCCTCGAGCCGGCCGTACAACAGGGTCCGACCGAGCTTGTACCAGCGATCGGCCCGCAGGTGCGTCGCCGCGTAGAGCTTGCCGAAGACGTAATGGTCCCCGTCACTCTTCACCTTTATTCGCAGCGGAGTGCACCCGCCCGAGCCTTCCAGCCCAAAGGGTGTGACCTCGATCGGGATCAGGCACAACTGGTCCTCGACCGCTCGGACGATCGCCGCGAGGCGCGACTCATCGATGGCCAGGTGCGCCGTTCGCCCACGGTGATAGCTCACCGGAAAGACGTCGTTGGACGCGAACACCCGAAACGCCACAAGCGAGACAGCGACACCGATGACCACGCCGACGAGCACATCGCTGGGCGAGTCCTGCGCCATGTACAGCCGGGAGGCCGAGACCAGCACGAGGACTGACGCCACTACCGCCTTGGCAACCTGCCGCGCATGTCCCGCCGGGACGTTCGCGTACGCCGTGCTGACGAGAAACGCCGAAAGGACAGCGAGCGGCACCGACGGCATCGCGTAGCCCTTCCAGTCCGCGAGAATCTCCACGCCCAGTGGCCGCGGGCGCTGTATCAGGGAGGCGGCCGCGAACCCGACGCTGTCAACGACCAGACCGACGCCGATCCAGACGATGAGGTGCCGCCACCTCCGCCAGAACACGAGCGGGATGAGGTTGAGGAACAGGATGATCTGCACTCCCCACCCGGTGGCAGGCGCACCCAGGACGCGCATGACGTCGGTCAACCACGCCGTCCGCAACGACGCGATGTGGTCGAGGACGGCGTGGTCGATCAAGTCCACGCGTAGCGCTGTGCCCCGGGTGGTCGCCATGAGAGCCGCGAACCCACCTACCGCGACGGCCAACGCCAGCCACCACGCACCCGACGTGTTTATCCGGTGCGGAAGCGGGGGCGGCTCACCCGACGGCCGACGCCGGGGATGCGCGCGGACGACACCCGTCGGGACGTCAACTACGGATTCAACTGCCGATTCGGCCGTCATGGTTCGAACGATGTCGACGGATTAGGCATGGACCGGCTCCTGCCAAATATGGCGGGGTCGGCCTGGGTGGCGCTGGCGTCTGTTAGCAGCTAAGACGGTCGGCGCCCGTCAATCGCGTGCGGGCGACGGTACGCCCCACGTTGCGGCCGGTCAATACGATACGTATCGTCTCGGCGCAGCATGACCATCAGTGGCGCGAGCAAGGAGTTACCCCCCGCGGCCGCGGGCGATCCCCGCCGCCGGAACGCGCGTGCGCATGAGGCGATCCTCGTTGCGACGAGCGAGCTGCTGACCGAAGTCGGGTATGCCCGCCTGACAATCGAAGGCGTCGCGGCCCGGGCCGGGGTCGGTAAGGCGACGGTCTATCGGTGGTGGCGGTCCAAGGCTGCTCTCGCCGTTGAGGCGATGAGCCGGCGGTTCGACAGCCCGCTCCCGGCCGAGACAGGGGACCTACGACAGGACCTCCTCGATGCCGTACGTAGGGCCATCGATGGGTTGGCACGCAGCCCCGAAGGGGCTCTCATCCCCGCGCTGGCTGCAGACCTGATGCGTGACCCAACGCTCGCGGCCCAGTTCAGAGAGCAGATCCTCCGCCCTCGCCGCTCGCGTGTCATCGCAATCCTTCGCAAGGCGATCGACCGAGGCGAGTTGCCAGCAAATGTCGACGTCGACCTGCTCATGGATGTGTACGTCGGCGCGGTCCTCTACCGGGTCGTGGTCAGCGGGGAACCGGTCGATGAGAGTCTGGCCGAGCAGCTCGTCAGCTTGCTGCTCGACGGCAAGCAACCCGTCATACCCAGCGTCGACTGAATCCGCGTGTTGCAACGACCTGTAACCGGGCGGCCGCCCGCGCCGCCGGGTAGCGCGAGGGCTACCCGGCGCGTTTCACGAGGCGCGTCCGCTGCTCGGGGAACTCAGCCGAAGAACGCGTCGTCCCCGGGGAGGTCGCCGTGCAGTTCGAGCAGGTCTGTCGCCTTGCCGTCCAGGAAGGTGAACAGGATCGACCCCCGACTGATCCGCGTGACGCCGTCGCGCGTTGCGGTCACCTGGTGAATCGCCGTCACGTGGGCGCCACCATCGGAATGCACGTCGTTCAGGTCGGCCCGGAACTGGCCACCCGTCAGCTCAGCGAGCTTGCCGTAGTAGCCGAGCACGGCGTCGATGCCCTTGTAGGCGCCAGCGAGCTGGCCGGTTCCGGGCACGTGCTGCGCAACATCCTTCGCGAGGATCTGGCGAAGCGTGGCCATGTCGCCGGAGTTGAATGCGGCATAGCCCCTACGGACTAGTGCCATGTTTGCGTCGTCGACCGGCGCCGGCCGGCCTTCGCTGCCGCGGGCGTAGCGGGTGGCGTCGGGCGAGAAATCCACCATCTCGCACGGCTCGTCGCCGACGACCCACGCATCGTGTCCGGCTGGAAGGTCGAACAGCTCGCCCGCATGCACGGTGGTCTCTGTCCCGTCGTCCAACCGGATCTGCATCGTCCCCGAAATCGCATAGCCGAGGTGGTGGACCTGGCACGACTCCGTGCCGGCCAGCGGCTTGATGTCGTTGGACCAACGCCATCCGGGTTCGAAGACCCCCCTCAGGAGAGTCAGACCACCCGCAGTCCCCAGATCCGCGTGGCCATGCCCCGCGAACGGACGGTGCTCACCGTCCCGCTTCAGGTTGCTGATTCGTGCATCCACCATGGGAACACCCCTATCCGGCGGGTTGCCGGGCACCAGACAGTGTCCGGCCGAGACCATCCTCACACCGTCGCGTCCCGCTCACCAGGGCGAAAGGACCCTGGCCTGCAAGCCGCGGTCACTGGGTGCAGCCGGCCAGCCTGCCCCGCGCTGAGGTCGTTGGCCCGCGCGAGGTCGATGAACTCCTCGCTCACGTGCCCGGGACGCAGCCGTAGGTGGACCGCCTTCCCGCGATAGCTGAGGTGGACCGCACGCGTGACCGCCTCGAATGCGTCTCTGGCCCCGGGGTCGGCGAACGCCGTGGCGATCGTGATCTCGCGGCGTTGGAGCGGGCCGGACGGGTCGAGTAGGGGGAAGGCGCGCTCCATCACCTTCAGTGCGGGCGCTACGCCGGCGGGCGCCGATCGGCCGTGGTAGTCGAGGATCGCCTCGTAGGTGAAGTCGATCGGCTGACCGTCCTCGTGCACGCGCACCGGCCCGGTCATCGGCACATTGTCGCCCGGTCCGCGGCCGCGACAGCAGAACCGGCCCGGGCAAATGAGGGCTGCTTCAGTCGGATCCCTCGCCTAGCCTCGAAACCGTGGGTGTCCATGAGTTGTCTCGGACCGAGGCGCGCCGCGTCGCTGTGCGCGCGCAGCTGTTGGACAGCTCTCGGCCGGTTGATCTGCTGGACGTGGTGCGCCAGTTGACGCTGCTCCAGAGCGACTCCACGGCCGCGGTTGCGCCGAGCGCCGATCTGGTGGCGTGGAGTCGGCTTGGGTCGTCCTACTCGCCGGACGAGATGTCCGATGCCATCCATGGCCGGGCGTTGATCGAATTGCGGGGGATGATCCGGCCCGGCGAGGATGTGGCGCTCTATCGTGCCGAGATGGCGGAGTGGCCCGGGTCGGGCGAAGTGCGCGGCTGGCGCAAGGCCCAATCCGAGTGGGTGACCGCAAATGATGCGTGTCGTCGGAACATCCTGGATCGGCTTGACCGTGAGGGCCCGTTGACATCACGCGATCTTCCGGACACGTGCGCGGTGCCGTGGCGGTCCACCGGGTGGAATGACAACCGCAACGTCGCGATGATGCTCGAGTTCATGGTGTTGCGGGGCGAAGTCGCAGCTGCTGGACGCCGCGGGCGCGACAGGCTGTGGGATGTGGCGGCGCGCGTCTACCCGGATGACACGGTGGTCCCCGTTGGCGAAGCGCTCCGGCTCCGTAATGAGCTTCGGCTGCGATCTCTTGGTCTCGCCCGCGCCAGGGGTCCGGAGTGCCCGGTCGAACCGGTGGACGTGGGGGAGGCAGGCGAACCGGCCGTCGTCGACGGTGTGAAGGGCGAGTGGCGCGTCCAGCCTTCGTTGGTGGGCCAACCGTTCAAAGGTCGCGCGGCGTTGCTGTCACCGCTCGACCGCCTGGTCTATGACCGGAAGCGGACGATGGAGCTCTTCGAGTTCGACTACCAGTTGGAGATGTTCAAGCCTGCGGCCAAACGACGGTGGGGGTACTTCGCGCTGCCGATCCTGTACGGGGACCAGCTGGTCGGGAAGGTCGACGCCACCGCCGAGCGCAAAGCCGGCGTGCTGCAGGTCCACGCGATCCATCAGGACGTGCCTTTCACGAAGGCGATGACCTCCGCCGTGGACCGCGAGATCACCGATCTGGCTCACTGGCTCGAACTGGAGCTCGTGACAGCCGAGCAATGAGGGATTGGTAACCGCTACGGCGGCAAACGCGTCCATGGTCGATACTTGTGGCATGCCGACATTGTCGGGGACAGCCGAAACTGCCCCGGAGGCTCAACGCGCATCCCGCGTCGTGCTCGCCGACGACGACATCCTGCTGCGTGAGGGCCTCGCCAGTTTGCTCGACCGTTCGGGGTTCGACGTCGTCGGGCAGGCGGGGGACGGCGTTGAACTGCTCGCGCTGGTCCGTTCGACCGAGCCAGATGTGGCCATCGTCGATATCCGGATGCCACCAGCCCACGCCACCGAGGGTCTCGTGGCGGCGCGGAAGATCCGTGAGGAACTGCCCGATACTGCGATCATCGTGCTGTCCGCGCATGTCGAGGTGGACGAGGCGATGGAGTTGTTGGCCGGCGGGGAGCGCGTCGGCTATCTGCTGAAGAGTCGAGTAACCGATGTCGTGCAGTTCATCGAGACGGTCGAGAGGATAGCCGCCGGCGCGTCGGTGGTGGACCCATCTCTGGTGCAGGAGTTGGTCAAGGCTCGCCGGCGGCGTGATCCGCTGGACGTCCTGTCGCCGCGTGAGCGCGAGGTGCTCGCCCTGATGGCCGAGGGCGGGTCCAATGCGGGGATCGCGCGTCAGATCTTCGTCTCCGAGGGCACGGTCGAGAAGCACGTCCGGAGCATCTTGACCAAGCTCGATCTGCCAGAGAGTGCAACCGATCATCGACGGGTGCTGGCGGTGCTCCGATTCCTCGAAGCCCGCTAGTTCGGCGTCGCTCGTGGGCGGGCGTCACTCGCTCGTCGGTTCACAGGCCGCCGCGGGCTGATCGGTTCGGACGGCCAACGGCGGGTTCCGCTCCATAGCGCTGGGGGAGCGTCCACCGCGTACGCCAGTGCATACGCCAGAGCCTCGTAGTTGACCCGCCACCCCTTGAAGTTGGGCCATGCGTCCTCCGTCGATACCTGGACGGGGTAGTCCAAGGACTGCAGCATCTCCACCGCCGACGCGAATTCCTCATACGACACCGCAATCGGCTGGTCGGGGTTCGGGTCCTCGTCGACCGGCAGCCGCATCGTTGCCGCGATCTGACGCAGTGCGGTGAACCCCATCCGAAGGCAGCGTCGGGCGGCGATCTTCGGCTCCCGGTCGGGCGCGAGCGACAGGTGTAGCGCCGCGGCATCCATCACCGCAAGAATGGAGGTGAGCCAATGCGAAAGGGGTCGTGGCGATCGCAATCGCACCAGGGTGAGGTAGGTCGTGTGCGACTCGGCAACCTCGGCCGACCAGCGCTCCCATCGGTCGAACAACTCGTTCAGCACCGGGCGGGTGTCCCCGTCGTAGATTCCCCACCGCGTCCGGACCAGAATCTCCGGTCCCCACGCCGGCACCCCGGCCCGCGAGACCAGCAGGGTCACCTCCGTCTCCCGTCGGTTGAACGCGGCGTAGAGCGTGGGCAGATAGCCGATTTGCAGGCCCACCACGACCAAGCCCGTGAAGGCGGCGACGTAGTCGACGATCGTGCTCGTCGTATTGCTGGGCGGGGAGTAGCCGAGGGTGAAGATCGACGAGCCCGCTTCGCCGATCGAATGGAAGGCATGACCAGGCACCAGCGGTAGCAGGACCAGCGCGTAGCCGAACACCAGCAGGCCCATCCACACGCCCAGTCGCAGCAGCAGTGTGACTGGCGCCTGCCAGGCCAGGATCCGATCTCGTCGCTCAAAGCTTCGCACCGGTTTGGTGATCAACACGTAGCCCGCGTCGACCGTGCGCTCACAAGCGCGTGAGATACGCGAATCGATGCCGCGTGGCACGACCAAGGTGCCCACGACGCTGGCGACAGTGCCGGCCAGTACGGCAACGCCGCCGACGAAGCCGACCCATTGCAGGCCCATCACGCCTGTCTGCTCATGGGCCGCCCCCGCGGCCTGCGCTGCCACCTTCGCCCGCTTGAGCCGGGGGTGCGCCGCGATGGGACCCGGCCGCCGCCGCGTCCGCGTCTCCCACAACGCCGTCAGGAATCAGCTCGAGGAATCTCGACGCTGCCCGCACGGCCGCTTGCAAGGAAGCAGCCCACGTCTGCCCGCGCCGCTCCACCGACTCCGCGGCGCGAAACACCACGACCGCGCCCAGGGTCAGGTCGAGGGGAGACCGTCCAGAGGCGTACACGTCGGCGACGGGCGTATGCGCAAGCGGGCTGAGGGCCGTGCGCGGCGCACCGGCCTTGCTCAACGCCAGGGTGACGATGCCGTCGGTTGCCGCCGGGGACGCGTCATCGGGTCCGGCTGACAGACGGTCCGGTAGCGACCGGTAGCCCTCGCCGCGCTCGCGAACACAACGATCCAACAGGTTGAGCGCATCAACGATGTCGAGCGGTCCAGCGGGAGGAGGCTGACGGACGTCGCGATAAGTGCAACTCGTCTTTCCGCGCGCCACCGAGGGGCGCGAACCGGCACGGCGAGGTCGCGGTGGACGTTGAGGTTCATTGCGCATTGCGCTGCTCCCAGCGTGTTGTCGTTGGCGGGAGTACTCGGAAGCTGCGAGGTCTCTCCGCAATATTGGTCGACCGGCGGTTGTCCCACATCACCCAGACGAGTAGGGCTTTACGGGGTTGCCGCGTGGGCATGTCTCTGTACATGCCGGCAGGTGACCCGAGCGCCGGAGTGGATGCGGAAGTTGCCGGCGTGTCGGCGGCCCGCGCCGAGTCGCGTGGGGCGACCCGGCGCGGGCAATCGACGTGTTGCTTCGTGACGCGCCTACTGCGACGAGTCGGTGTAGCGGCCGCCGGTGTTCTGGTTCCAGAGCCTCCGGTTGCCCATCTCAGAGATGTAGTCGACGCGCGCTTGCTGCGGCCAGCTGATCTGGCTCCAGCTACCGATCACGTACGTCATGTTGTACGGGCCGTCCGCCGGCGTCGTCAGGTACGTCGGCGCCACGGAGCTGAGGTAGCCGCTGACGGCCGACGGGAGCTGCGTCGGGCCGTTCGTGAACAGCAACGGTGCGTGGAAGCCCAGGTGCGATAGAGGAGCGGACGCGACCGCGGCCTGCCAATCGTTGATGTTCACGAGCGTGAAGCCGTGGCCAGGCCCGGTGATCTTCCAGCCGACCATGCCCATCGGGTCCCACATCTTCGCGAAGGCGATCGCCGTGTCGACCGGGTTGTCGACCGGGTCGGCGTTGAAGGCCACGATGTCGTCGTTCGTGACCCGGATGATCGTCCCGTACTGCGAGAGCTGCTTCGCGACCGCGCCGGAGATCTGGTTGGGACCACCGAACAGGTACATGCGCGCCTGTCCGTCGCGGCGCTTGAGCAGGTTGATCGTCGCCTGCGGCACCGAGTTCTTGGTCACCCACGCAAGGCCGGACGCCATGTGCGCGACCCAGTGGGTGGCCGGCAGCAGGTAGCGGTAGGCGGTGCCGTCCATCGAGCCGATCATGACGTTCTCCGCACCGTTGCCCATGTTGGGGACGCCGGTGTCGGGGTTCTCGATCGACCCGTACAGCTGGTCGACCTTGTCGGCGAGCTCGGGGATTGTGGGCGCGGTCACGTTGACGGTGATGAGCCCGATCGCTTTCAACTGCTTCTCGACGGCCGGGTTGGCCGCGGCGCCGACGAGGAAGGCGTCGACATTGTTGTAGCGCGAGATGCCGGTGTCCCCGAGCCGTTTGATCTCGTTCAGGGTCACCTTCGGGACTCCGGTCTTCGTGACGTACAGGATCGGTGCGTCGTCCGGGAAGTGGAGCAGCGGCACCGCGGTGATGTCCGTCAGCGGGTCGTCGGGTGTCAGAAGTGTCAGCGCCCACGGCCGGTCGGGGTCGTTGTTGTTCTCTGTCGGCGCGTTCAACGGCACTATGGCCGGCCAGATGTGCTGCGTGACCGACACCGCTTCCTCGAAGGGATTCGCGCCATAGAGGCGCGTCGTCGTCTTGGTAGCGATCGTCGGGACGAGCGTCGGCTCCTCTGGGGGTGGGGGAACCGTGAAGTCGCCGTGTCCGGTCGGAGCGCCGAACGGGTACCGGTTCGGATCGGGCGTGCCCGCCGCCGGCGCACTTGATGTTGCGGTTGTGCTGCTCGAGCTCGCGCTGGTCGAGCTGGGCGTCGGGGCCGCTCCGGCGCTGCCGCCCGTTGGCACGAGCCAGACGGCGGCGGTGACGGCGAGAGCCGTGCCGCCAGCAGCGAGCAG
>JAVHVH010000034.1:0-8674 GCA_032160665.1 Pseudonocardiales bacterium | reverse complement strand
CGCCGACACGCAGACGTACCGGGTGCTCGGTACGACCTTGCTGTTCGCCGGCGTGAGCCTGGTGTTGTCGTTCGCAGTCGCGCTGACCATCGCCTGGCTGGTCGAGCGGACGAACATGCCGGGCCGCAGTTTCGTCTACGTGCTCAGCGTGGCCCCGAGTGGGATTCCGTCGGTGATCTCCGCGATCTCGTGGAGCCTCCTCATCAACCCGACGAACGGCTACGTGAACGTCGTGTTCCGCGACATCTTCGGGATGTCGGGCAGCGGGCCGTTCAACGCCTATTCGCTGCCGGCGATGATCTTCGTCCAGACCATCGCGCTCGTCCCGTTGACGTTCCTGCTCATCTCGGCGGCGATGCGGGGCATGAACAGCAGCTTCGAGGAGGCTGCGCGCGCAAGCGGCGGCGACACGTGGACGGTGCTCGTGCGCGTCACGCTGCCGCTCCTGCGGCCAGTGCTCCTCGGCGCGGCCGTCTACCAGTTCGTCAACGTCGTGGAGACGGTGGACATCCCGCTCGTCCTCGGCACGCCCGGGCACATCACGGTCTTCAGCACCCAGGTCTACAACGTCACCCATCCCGCGTTCGGGCTGCCGAACTACGGCGCGTCCAGCGCGTACGGCATCCTCCTCCTGCTGCTCGCGGTGCTGCCACTCGTCGCCTACAACCGCACGGTGCGCAGGTCCCAGGAGTTCGCCACGGTCACCGGCAAGTCCTTCCGCCCCAAGGTGCAGGACCTGCGGCGCTGGCGCTGGCCAGCCTTCGCCGGCTGCATGGTGTTCGCGTTCGTGTCCTTCGTGCTCCCGCTGCTCGTGCTCGTGCTGGCCAGCGTCGAGCCGTACATCGGCGCGGTCAGCTGGTCCCGGCTGCGCGCAATGACGGGCGATGCGTACCGGCGCACGCTCTCGTCCCACCTCTTCCTGAGCAGCCTCGGTCACACGCTGCTGATCGGAGTGGTGGCCTCGGCCGTGGCGATGGCGCTCTCCGTCGTGCTGTCGTGGATCATCGTGCGGTCACGCTCGCGGTTCGGCTGGCTCGCCGACACACTCGCGTTCGTCCCGCACGCGATGCCGGGGGTGGTGATCGGCCTGGCCGTGCTGCTGATCTATCTGCTCCTCCCGGTGCCCATCTACGGCACGGTGTGGATCGTCGTCATCGCGATGGCAACCCAATACATCAGCCTCGGCACCAGGATCACCAGCGGCGGCATCGTGCAGATACACCGTGGCCTGGAGGAGGCCGCGCAGGCGAGTGGCGCCCGGGTGAGCCAGGTATGGCGGCGCGTGCTCCTCCCCCTGCTGCGGCCGGTTCTGCTCAACGGGTTCCTGCTCGTCTTCCTCGCGAGCATCAAGAATCTGACGCTTCCCTTGGTGCTCCAGTCCTCCGACAACACCGTGATCTCGACCCTGATCTGGGACCGCTGGAGCTACGGAGACGTCAGCGGGGCGGCCGTCCTCAGCGTCGTCCTCACCGCGGTGACTGTCGTAGCCGCGCTCGCCCTGCGGCGCCTCACCAGCACCTCGTATGACCTGTGATCACCTCGTTCCCGAGCTGGAGAACCCATGCCCCCCACCATTGACGAGATCGCGTCCCGGCACGAGCGGCTGCGGGAGGCGATGGCCGCCAACGATCTCGACGCGGTGCTGGTCGGTGAGAAGTACAACTACTGGTACCTGACCGGCCACCGCACCCGCGAGATCGAGAAGATCATGCGGCCGATGCTGTTCCTGCTGCCGCGCGACGGCGATCCGGCGGCGGTCGTGTACCGGCAGCAGGGGTCGAAGGTGCGCGCGACGGTGCCCTCCGTCGGGCTCTTTGACTACGAGGATCTGCCGTTCGACGTCGGCCTGATCGAGCAGGCGCTGCTCGAGCGTGGGCTGGCCGAGGCACGGGTCGGCTTCGAACTGGGTGACAACCAACGCCTGGGCCTGCCGTACAACGACCTGGCGCGGGTGCGTGCCACCTTCCCCGGCATGACGATCAGCGACGCCGGACCCGTACTCGAGTCGCAGCGGCTGCACAAGTCGCCCTACGAGATCGCGACCTTGACCGCCGTGGCCGAGATGAGTCTGCGGGCCTGGGACCGGGTCATTGCCGAGTTCCGCGCTGGCGGCACCGAGCGCGAGTTCGCGACCGCGATGGCGATCGAGCTATGCCGGGAGGGGACGGACTTCGACGTCGCCGGGCACGTCACCACTGCCACCAGCCGTAGCTCCCGCGACGAGTCGCTGCAGGCCGGCGACACTGTCTGGTGCGATTTCGGCGCGACCCTCGACGGCTACCAGGCGGACGTGGGCCGCCGCGCCGTCATCGGCGAGCCGACCGACGAGCATCGTTCGGTGCAGACGACCATCGCGACCCTGCACGCCCGGTCGCTCGAGGCCGTCAAACCGGGCGCCCGCGCGTCGGACGTCGCGCGTGCGTGCAGCGACGCGATGGTCGAAGCGGGCCTGCCGGCACTGTCCGGCCGCAAGCGGATCGGTCACGGCCTCGGTCTGAACGCGGGCGAAGGCCCGTCGCTCGGCCTGCTGGACGACACCGTCCTCGAGCCCGGAATGGTGATCTGCGTCGAGCCGCGATTCTTCCTCCCCACCGGGGAGAAGGTGCACATCGAGGACGTCGTGGTCGTGACCGAGTCTGGGTACGACCCCATCTCCTCCGGCTGCGCCGACCTCGCCGTCATTCCCGCCTAGCCATGCGCCAACCCGATTACGTGTCGAGCGCGACCTGCGCTCGCGTGCTGACGCCGGCCCTCGCGCTCGAGTTGGCCGAACTCGCGCTGCAGTGGGAAGCGGCGGGCACCGTGTACTACCCGCCGGCCCGGGCGCTGCGCATGGCCCCGCCGGACACCGGCTTCCATTTCCACTCCAAGGCCGTCGCGGTCGCGGAGCTAGGAGTGGCCGGCTGCCGCATCGTCGGCTACCCCGTGGCGGCCGACGGGAGCCGTCCCGGCGCCGACGGCGCCACCCGCCTCGTGGTGCTCATGGACCTCGCGACCGGAGCGCCGCTGGCCATCGTGGACGAGCACGTGAACTACGCCCTGCGGACAGCGGCGAGCGTGGGCGTGGCCGCGCGGATCCTGGCGCCGGGACCGGTGCGGCTCGGCATCGTCGGCGCCGGCACGGTTGCCCGCGCGAGCCTGCGCATCATGGTCGAGGCGCTCCAGGTCACCGCGATCACCCTCACCTCGCGCACGATCGGCAAGTGCGAGGAGTTGGCCCGACTGGCCCATGCCGCGACCTCGGCGCCGGTCACGATCGTCGACTCGGCCGATCGCGTCCTGCGCGACAGCGACGTGATCGTCACCGCGACCACCGCGCGAGCTCCCATCGTCACCGAGCCCCTGCGTCCGGGCGTCGTGCTGTGCGCGTTGGGCTCCAACGAGCTGAGCCCGTCCGTATACCTGGGCGCCGACCGCTTCCTCGTCGACGACTGGCAGCAGACGGAGCGCGCCACTGACATCGCCGCGATGCTGGCCGCCGGCTATCCGCTGGCCGAACGGGTGTCCGCCTCTCTTGCGGCCCTCGTCGCCACCGGGCAGGGCGGGCGCAGCGCGCACGACGACACCGCCGTTGTGCGCACCGAGGGACTGGCCAGCCAGGACATCCTCTTCGCCCACCGCGCCTGGCAGGAAAGCATGGCGACCGGATGAGCGTTCGCGGTGCCAGTCTCGCGGCCGCCGAAGCCATCCACGACCTGGACGCCTCGGCGCTGCCGCCGTCGGCGATCGAGGCCGTGCAGGCGCACGTGGTGGACTCGCTCGGACTGATCATCGCCGGCGCTGACAGCGATCGCGTGCGGCGCGGACTCGACGCGCTGCCCGACGATCCGGCGTTCGCACTCAGCCTGGCGTGCGGGGCCCTCGGGCTCGACGACTTCGACGAGGACACCCGTGCCCACCCGTCGGCGGTACTGCTGCCCGCGGTACTCACCGCGGCCGACGGGCATCACCAGCCGGTCCCGGGAGCCGACGTCGTTGCCGGCCTCGTCGCCGGGTACCAGCTCCTCGCCGGCCTCGGCGAGGCGATGGATGCGCGGTCCATGCACCCGCGTGGGCGGCACCCGTCGGCCGTGCTGGGGGTGCCGGGCGCGGCGGTGGCCGCAGCGCGGGCCCTCGGCACGGACGCCGCCGGCATCGCCGCGGCGCTGGGCGTGGGCGCGGCGTTCTCGTGTGGGCTGACCGAGTTCGACGAGCAGGAGAGCATGCGTGCGGTGCAGACCGCCTGGGCCGCGAGCGCCGGCGTCCGTGCCGCTCGGCTCGCCCGCGCCGGCTTTCCGGCCTCGCCCTGCGCGATCGACGGTCCCGGCGGGTTGCTCGGGGATCGTCCCCACTCCGCCGTCGAGCTGATCCGCTGGCCGCCTTATGCGGTCGAGCGGGTGAGCCTGAAGGTCTACCCGCACTTCAGTGATCTGCACCCCGTCACCTTCGCGTTGGTGCAGGCGATCGGCGGCCGGCGCATCGACCCGCGTGCGGTGCGCAGCGTGCGCGCTCGTACCGTCGTCGCCGCAGGGGAACGGCTGTCCTGGGAGTGGCCGCCGGCCAGTGTGCGCGCGGCCAAGCGATCGGCCGGCTTCGTGCTCGCCAGCTGCCTGCGCTATGCGCCCACCGCGAGCGCCACCGGGCTGCTCGACGCGCTGCGCGCCGAGCGGCTGAGCGAGCCCGAGACAGTGGCGTTGGGCGCCCGCGTCGAGCTGCGCGCGGACCTGTCGGCCGGCGAGCCAGACGCGCCGGTGGCCACCGTGCAGATCGAACTCGAGGACGGCCGGATGCTGACCGGCACGAGTCGGGGTTACCCGGGGGACGGTCGCGACCCTGACCTGCGCTGCACGGTCGCCGATGCCCAGGCTCGGTTCGACGGCTTCGCCGGGGCGGCGGCCGGCGTCCGGGAAGAACAGTCCAGAGACGTCCTCGACGGAGCACTTGGGCTGGCCGACCTGGCCGACGTCCGCCCGTGGGCGCGCGCCTGCCTGACCTTGCTCACCCAGAGCGCCTGACCGTCGCTGGCCAGCGACAGCATCGATTGGAGCAGTCCGTGGATCTGCAGCTCAGCGACCGCAGCTACATCGTCACCGGAGGCGTGGGGGGCCTAGGCCGAGCCAGCGCCCAGGCCCTCGTCGACGACGGCGCCCGCGTCATCATCTCCGGTCGAGATCAGGCCCGTGCTCAGGCGGCGGCCGATCAGCTCGGCCACGGCACGGTCGGGATCGGTGCTGACAACGTCTCGCCGGACACCCCGGAGCGACTGGTCGAGGCGGCGTTGACCGCGTTCGGGCGCCTGGACGGGATGTTGATCAGCGTGGGTGGCCCGCCCGCCGGTACCTTCGACGTGCCCAGTGAGGCGCAGTGGCAGACGGCCTTCGAGACGATCATGCTCGGGACCGTGCGGCTGCTGCGTGTCGTCGCGCAGGAACTCGGCCCGGGCGGCGCGATGGGAGTGGTCCTCTCCAGTTCGGTGCGCTCGCCGCTGACCAACCTCACGCTGTCCAACGCGCTGCGCCCGGGGCTGGCGATGCTGGTCAAGCAGCTTGCCGACGAGCTCGGCCCGCGCGGAGTGCGCGTGCTGGCGTTCGTCCCAGGGCGGATCCTGACCGAGCGCACCCGAGCGCTGGACAGCGGCGATCCGCAGGCCCGCCAGCGCAGCGAGCAAGCCGTCCCGCTGCGCCGCCTGGGCGATCCGGAGGAGTTCGGCCGGGTCGCGGCGTTCATGCTCTCGCCGGCGGCGTCCTACGTGACGGGTTCGGTGATCACCGTCGACGGCGGAGCGATCCGTGCGCTCTGATCAAGCGCGGCGCCATCGCGACGCCGCCGTCGTCCTGCTCGCGGTCAACAGCGGCTTCACCGACGCGGTCGGCTTCATCGCCCTTGGTGGTTCGTTCACGAGCGTGATGACCGGCAACATGGTGCTGATCGGCTTGTCGGCGGCAACCGGCAACGGGACGCTCGCGGCGAGCTGCGGCATCGCGCTCGTCGCGTTCGTCGCCGGTTGCGTCGTCGGAGCCCGGGTCGCCGGTTCGCATGTCTCGGACGACCCGGTGTGGCCGCCGGCGGTCAGCCGAGCGCTGCTCATCCAACTCGGGCTGGCCGTCGTCTTCGCCGCGGGCTGGTGGGCTTGCGGTGGCCACCCCGACGGGGATTGGCGCAGAGTCTGGCTGGCGGTCAACGCACTCGCGCTCGGCACGCAGAGCAGCGCGGTACAGCGCTTCGGCGTGCCCGGCCTGTCGACGACCTACCTCACCGGCACGCTCACCCAACTCACGATCCGGCTGACCTCGTCGCGCTCGGTGCGCAGCATCGGGTTGAGCGGGGCGCTGCTGGCCGGGCTCATCGGCGGTGCGGCGCTGGCGGCCGCCCTGCTCAGATCCGCGCCCGACCTGATCCCGGCCGTGCAGATTCTCCTTCTGCTGGTCGCGGTGACGCGCCCATGGCGCAAACGCCGGGCCGCCGCCGACGCTCGCGCCGAGGTCGTGACGGCCGAGACTCCGCTAGCGGAACAGGTGGCGGAATCCACGCCATGAGCAACCGTCCACAACCACCTCGGTACACGTACTATACACGTTAGGTGTACGATACGTGCATGCCCAAGGTGCGCACGAACATCGAGATCGAGGACGACTACGTCCAGGTAATCATGGACCGCTACGGCATTCGAACGAAGACCGAAGCCGTCGAACTCGCACTGCGGCACTTGGCCGGTCAGCCGATGACGCGCGAGCAGGCGCTGTCGATGCGGGGCGCACACGCGATAGCGGATATTCCGGCCGACACTGCTCCCCGTGGCGCCGCGTGATCCTGGCCGACACCTCCGCCTGGATCGAATATGACCGAGCCACCGGCAGTTCGGTGGATGGCCGCCTGACTGAACTGATCAGCACTGACGGTCCTCTGATGGTCACCGAGCCGGTGGTGATGGAAGTGCTGGCCGGAGCGCGCACCGACGCGCTGGTAGGCGACCTGCGTCGCCTACTGTTGCGAGCGGGGCTGCTCCACTTCGATGCGGCCACCGACTTCGACGCTGCCACCCGGATCTATCGACGTTGCCGCAGCACGGGAGTCACCCCTCGCGGGATGATCGACTGCATGATCGCGGCGGTTGCCTGGCGTCGAGGAGCCACCCTGCTGTCCTACGACGTGGATCTCGACCGCATCGCGCGGGTCGTCGGCGTCGAGGTAGACGAAGCCTCGCTACGCGCTTAGCGACGGCACCAGGACTGCGATCAGCTCGCCGAGCAGCTTGGCCGATCAGGGACCTGCGCCGACCTGTTCGACGGACGACCTTGAGCGTCCGCAGGCGCGGCGTCGCCACGTCCGCCGCTGAAGCTGTGCGGTCCTAGGCCCAGGTGTCGCCAGTAGCGCAGTGTGGCGACGGGACGGCTTCGGTGATCGTGAGCAGTTCGGGCTGTTCCATGACGACCGTGCTCTGGGTTGCCGTGTGACCTCCCTCGATCAAGTCGGGTTCCACGTCGGGGAAAACGACAGTAGTGGTCAACTACTCGATCGTGTCGTTGCCGGTGGCGCGCGGAACAGCTTGGTCGGTATTGGCCGTTCTGCTGGACGCCACGCCTGTCCACCCAACTGTGGGCCCGCCCGTCGGTCACCACGGATCGGGCAGGCCCTCTCCCGTGGTGATCAGGCTGCGCAGGCTGCCGTTGACGTAGTGCAGCCAGGCCGTGGAGCACGCGCCGAAGCACTCGACGTCCGGCACCAGGCCGACGTGGGTGAACCGCAGCTCGGTGCCGCCGGCCGCCCGGACGATGTCGAACACGATCTCGGTTCCGGTCCACTCACCCGGCTCCGGGATGAAGGACAGGTGGCTGTCGGTGACGCGCCAGACCACGCGGCGGCCCGGCTCGAGCTCGACCACGCGCTGGAGGCTGTAGTGCTGGGGTGGGTGCCGGTAGGTGAACTCGGCACCCAGCTCGTCGGCACGCCCCTCGACCTGGCCCGTCCACCAGGCGCCGACGTCCAGGATGGCCGCGAAGACCTCCTCCGGTGACTGCTCGACCGTGTACGACGTGGAGTAGCCGCGCTCGGTGCGCGCCGTGCTTGCTGTACTCATCTGTTTCCTCTTCCTCGGTTTCCGGGTGTGCGCGCCCGCTTCAGGGCGCGGTCGTTCGGCGCCGCCACGGACGTGACGGCGAATTGTGGGTGTGCAGGTGCGGTCAGCCCGGCTTGCTGCGCTCGATCCGCTCGGCGATCCGCTTGATCCGCTGCAGCCGGGCGTCCCAGGTCGCGCCGACCGCGGACAGCTGGGCGACCGCACGGGCGAGCTGGGCCTGGTCCACCTCGTGGCGGCGCGCGCCCCCCGCCCGCGTGACGTGCACCAGGCCCGACGCGGTCCAGCGCACCGAGGTGCTTGGCGACCGCCTGCCGGGTGACGGGCAGCCGCTCGCTGAGCGTGGTCGCGTACCGCCTCCGTCGGCGAGGAGCAGGTCGAGCATCCGTCGGCGGGTCGGGTCGCCGACCGCGGACCAGAGGTCGTCATCGATCGCGGGGCTCACGGCCGCGCGACCAGCCGGTTGGCATACGTGACGAGGCGCGGGAGGAAGTGGTCCCAGCCGCGGACGTGGTCGAGGTAGGCCTCCTCCAGCACAGCCGCCTCCCACCCGCGCTCGCGGAAGCCGGTCTCCTTAAACCGCAGCAGCGTGCCGTCGCCGGACGGAACGAGGTCGAAGGT
>JAVHVH010000027.1:0-7784 GCA_032160665.1 Pseudonocardiales bacterium | reverse complement strand
TGGTCACCGCACATGTCGACCGAGCACCACTGCGATCCACGACCCGTCGACCACCGTCGGGTTGATGGTCGTTCGTCGCACGCGCCCGTGCGGAAGGCGGCCGGCGAACGCGGCAGACGGGCTCGCGTTACCGCTGGCGTGTCCGATGCCAACGGTCCACCAGGGGGCGCCGACGCTGGTGTCGGTCCAGTGTCCCCGCCAGGCGGCGTCCACCGAATGCGGCGGATGGCCGGTACTTGTGATCAGACCGGCCAGGTGGTGGTGGGCATCGAAGATCTCGAACACGCTTCGGTCGTTCCATCGGGCGTAATTGGCGAAGAAGCCAGCCGGCGGGAAGTCCACTTGGCGAAGGTGCCCGGGCGGAGCCGGAGTGGACGCGGCATCTCATCGAGAAACTGGCTGTCGAGCTGGCCAAGCGTCGAGGGCATTGCTCGCTCCGGTGTCTCGTACGACCTTCTGAGCCGTGATCGGCGCGGGCAGGTGGCCGCCCACCCGCCTACGCCGACCACGGGCACCTGAGTCAGTAGGCGATGAACATCTCGTCGCGCACCGACGTGACGCCGGGCGCGGCCCAGGCGGCGTCGATCGCCTCGTCGTGCTCGGCCCACGAGCGAACGTTGCCGTTGATTGTCACGGTGCCGTTCATAGTCGTGACGGAGAGAGCGTCGCCATCGATCCCGGCATTCCGCTTCAACGCGTTCTTGATCGAGTCCTTCACCTCAGAGGCCTTCGTCGGGCTAATGATCTCGATTTCGTTGATCACGTCGAGCGCACCGACGATGGTCGAGGCGACATAGTTGGCCTCATCGCGCTGGTACTTCCACTCGACCGTGCCGGTGAGTGTGACGAAGCCGTCGTGCACCTTCGCGTCGACGGACTCCGGGACAAGGCTGTCGAGCGCGAGCGCCTGAAGCACGTCACCGCGGATGTCGGCGTCGAGACGCCCGCCTTCAGTCAGCAGTCGGACCTGCAACTGATTGTCAAGCGAGGCAACACCGTATACGCGCTGTGCGGCCTTCTTGGCCTCGAGCTTCTCGCGAAGGCTGCCGACCGTGCCGCGCAGAGTGATCTTGCCGTCGTCGGCCGAGACCGCAATCGCCGTGCTGTCGACCTTCGGATCCCAGAAGAGTTCGTCGTTGACATGGGCCGTGAGGTCGTCGTTCCCGGACATAGGTACTCCTTCGTTGGTGTTCGGACGTGCTCGATTCTTCGACCGATGTCGGTGGCCGTGCATCCGTGTCATCGCGGAGTCCGTGCGGAAAACCCGAAGACGTCCAAGTGATCGTCACCGAGAGGGTGGCCGCAGACTCGTCACCGTGGCATTAACGGCTACTACTACGGCTGCGGTGCACCGTTTCCCTACGGCGGTGGTGGCCCCGTGACGCGGTAGCTGACCAGCACCTCCTCGTAGGCAAGATGGCCAGGGGTCGCCGAGCCGGCGATGTCCGAGGACGACGCGAAGATGCCGACTTGTATCTGTTCCCTGCTATTCGGCACGGTCCACGCGGCGCCATCAACCTGGTTGGATGGGCGGTAGTAGGTGGCGCGCAGGTATCCACGACCGCTGAGCGCGTGGTCGTACCAGGTCAGCAGCGCCGTCACGGTCGTGGGCGCGGTCGCGATGACCCCGGCGTAGGCGGGGTCGGGCTCACCGCCGGCCGGTTGTCTGTGCTCGTCGGCGCCGACCCGCCGGGCGAGCCGTGACCCGGGATATAGCAGCCTCGACTCGGGATGAGCGCGCAATTCGTGTTCGGTGATCGGACTACGCAACGGAAGTCCCATGCTGTCGACGCTGGCCGTGACGCCGCCGCACCGCGCCGCGAGACCGCCGCACCCTGCCGCGAGGACCAGCGCTGAGGCCAGGAGCGATCGGCGGCGTGGGGTGGTCACGGCCGTCGAAGGACGAACGCGGCCACCGTTGCCAGCGCCACGAGTCCGGCGAGTTCGCTGACCAGTGACCAGCCCGCCCACGGCACGCTGAGCCCGTCATGCAACCCGAGGAACCCGACCGTGGCCGACAGCAACAAGGCCACGACGCTGCCACAGCAATACACGACACCCGCGACGACCACAAACAGCCTTCGGAACGCGACCAGGGCAACGGCAAGGGCAAGCCCGGAGATCGACTGGAACAGAAACGCCGGCCCGATCAGGTGGATATGCCGGTAGCCGATCAACCACAAATGCAGGTGGATGACGGCCGAGACGGCGACCATGGCCGCGCCGAACACGACGCCGGCAACCGCGGCCGCCCGCGCTCCAGGGCTTGCCGCGGCCGGCACCGGCCGAAGCAGCAGCCTGCGCCACGACGATGCTCGCGTTCTACTTGTCGCAGCCGTCGCCATCATCGGGACCGCCGTTGTTGTCCGCGTCATGGTCGCCACCATTGTTCTGAGGGATGGTGCAGGTCGCCGTAGAGCTGGTCGACCCGGACGACCCCGGTGGTTTTTGCTTCGTCGAAGACTTGTGCTGACAGGCCGCGACCGACAACACGAGCAACAGCAACAACGCCGCGAGGAAACTTCGATTACGCATGACCTGCACTCCTTGCCTGGGATGGTCGGCTAGAGCTCGACCGCGAAAGGGGCCGCCCACCGAAACCTTCGCTGTGGCTCCATCCGGACAATTTGTCCGGTTGACTCCGGCGACGGCTAGCCGGCTGGTCTCGGGTGGCGCGTGAAGCTTCAGCGAGTACAACCCAACCCGCTCCGTCTGGACAACCAGCGACGGTCTATCGGGCGTTCGGCAATTGCTATTCGTGCTTCCCGGTGTGCGTGTGCTCGGTCGGCTCCGCGGGCGTTACTCGCCATACGGCGCCGCGAGGGCAACCTCACCCGGGACGCGAACCGGCGTGCGGGGGGCAGTGCTAGGTGTCTCTTCTCGCCGCTCTCCGCGGCGATCCTCGGGGACGGCCTCGACGGGCGGCGCGAACAACTGCGCGCAACCTTGCCGATACAGCGCGTCGTTGGCCCCGAGGACGTCGCCGCCCTGGCCGTCGACCTGATGACGAACACCGCCGTTACCGGGGCGACTTTCGACATCGACGGCGGCCAACAACTCGTCGAGGGCTGACCGCGTCAACGAGAACGCACGCACATAGCCGTGATGTGCCCGCTAACCGTCTCGATAGGCGCGCCGGCGTTGAATCTCTGCGGACACTCAGATCATCCAGGGCCATTGCTCCCCGGCGACGCGTCCGCCGACGACCGACGACTCTGTCGCCCGGGCGAACCTGCCCGGGCGGCGGCCGCGTTGCGCAGGCGACCGGCGATCACGCCCGTTTGTCGTCTTGGTCGGGCCCCACGTCGACGTCCTCGGCCCAGGCCGCATGCTCGGCGCGCGCCCAGCTGGCCGAGACCCGTCCGGTGCGCATGCCACGCCGCGCCTCGCGATCCTTGATCGCATAGGCGATGTGGCCGAGTACGAGCACGCCCACGGCCAGGGCGAACCAGTCGTGCACGAACGTCGCGCCGGTGCGCCAGGACAGCCGGGCCAGACCGGGGTAGAACATGAGCAGTCCGCTGCCCAGCAGTACGAGAGTTGCCCCCGCAGTAAGGGCGGCGTTCAGCTTCTGCCCGGCGTTGAACTTGCCTACGCGAATCAATCCGTCCCGCCGCGTCCGGGACCGCAGCCATCGCCAGTCGGACGGACTGAACCGGTTCAGCCTGGCCAGGTCGGCCCGATAGGCGGCCGAGGCCAGGCCAAGCAGCATCGGTGCCGGCAGCGCGAAGCCGGCGTAGACGTGGATGAGTTCGACGACATGGCGGTGCCCCACCTTGATCGAGAGGGATCCGTTGTAGAGGACCGCGGCGGTGACGATGCAGACGATCATCAGGGTCGCGGTGATCCAGTGCACCGCCCGCTCGGCGCGGCTGAACCGGTCCAGATTGCGCCGAGCTGGCACGGTGGGTGGCGTCATCACGGCAGCACCGCTAATTCTTAATCGTGCCGTCGAGGGGGTAGCCGCGGTGCTCCCAATAGCCGGGGACTTCACCGCGGGTGAGCTCGATGCCGGACAGCCATTTGGTGCTCTTGTAGCCGTACATCGACGCGGCGTAGATCCGGACCGGGCCGCCGTGGTCGTGGCTGACCGGACCGCCGAGCAGCTGCAGGGCCACAATGACGTCGCGTCGGCGCGCCCGCGACAACGTCATGCTCTCGGTGTACGTGCCGTCGAAGGAACGAAACCGGACCGCGGTGGCCTCAGCGGATGGTTCAGCCCGGTCCAGCAACGCCGACAGCGGTACGCCGGCCCAGTGCACGTCCAGCACCTGCCACCCGGTGATGCAGTGGAAGTCGCTGACCAGCGCGGTCTGCGGCATCGCCTGCAGATCCGGCAGGGTGTACGTCGCCGGCCGGGCGACCAGCCCGGACACGGTGAGCCGGTACGTAGCGGCGGTCTTCGTCGGCACCGACCCCGTCACCGAGTAGAACCGGAACACGTCCCCCAGCGGGAACAGGGCTATCAGGCCGGTGGGATCCCGTGCCTCGATCGGCCCAAGCAGCCGAGCCAGTCCGTTCTGGACCCAGCTGCCGCCCACGATCCCGGCGCCGCCCAGCGCGAGCAGGCCCAAGACCGTCCGTCGACCTACCGGCGCACCCGCCGGCTCGCCGCCCTCCTCACTCATCGCGCATGCCGCCCCTCGGCCGCCATTGTCACCGCACCCGGCCACGAATGCCGACCGCGGCCACCGCCAGCCCGACAATGATGATCACCGGGCCGGCGATCGCCCAGAACCTCGAGCCGCTCATCGCACTGCCGTTGATCACTCCGGCTCCCTGCAGCGTGAACACCAGCCCCACCAGGGCCACTACAACACCCGCAATCACCCAGCCTGGCTTGCGCATATTGATCTCCTTTGTTTCGCGGTGTGGATCAGCTCGTCGAGTGCTGCAGCGTGGCCCACAGCCCGTAGAGCGCGAAGGCGCTCGAGCCGGTGCTCAGCGCCCAGGCGGGCAGCATCCGGCCGCCGTGTCGGGCCGCGAATCGTGGGTAGGCGGCGAAGACGATCAGCTGGCTGAGCCACAGCGCGACCAGCGACGGCTTGAGCAGGTCGTCGTAGATCCGTATCGGATCGATCAGGGTGAGCGGTGCGAACCCGACCAGCGCGATGCCGATCCCGACGACGGTCGGACGCAGCGACCAGGACGTGACGGCGTGCACGAGCCGGCTGAGTGCGAGGTATTCGACCAGCATGACGCCACCGACGCTGGCCGCGACGCCGATCCCGACCACGACGGCGAAGTCATGCCCGACGAACTGCTGCGCGGTGCTCATCCCGGGGATCGGGCTATGCGCGAGCTGCGGGTCGCCGGCCAGCGGGTAGACCGCGGCGACGATGACGGCCGCTGACCCGAGATAGGCACCGATCAACCCGCGGCGCACCGTTCGGCGGGGACGTGCCACCTCGCCGCCCAGGAACAGCGGCAGGCTGCCACACACGTAGAGCAAGGCAGTCTGCGCGGTCGCGGTGGCCAACGTCGCGGTGGGCGCTCCGGCACCAAAACTCGACACCGGTGCGTGGAGGTGACTGATCGCGACACCGCCCAGCCCCGCCGCGAGCGCGAGCTGGCCGGCTGCCAGTGCGCCGGTGACGACCAATGTGGTCCGGCGCCCGGCGATCATCACGGCGGCCAGCGCCAGCGGCACCGCGAGCTCGAGCACGTGCTGGTAGCGCCGCTCCCCCGGCAGCACCGCCGGCAGCGTGTCATAGACGATCTGCGCGGTGGTGTAGAGCAGGTAGAGCAGGTAGCTGGCGATCCACAGCCCGGCCTGGACGAGCGCGAGCCGCCGCCCGGCGGCCGCCTCGACGAACGTGTACAGCCCGCCCGAGCCGTGGACGTGCTGCGAGTACCGCAACCAGATTGCCAGCGGCACGGCGAACACGACCACGGCAGCGACCATCGCCAGCCCGGCGGACGCGCTCGCGTCGGCGACGATGCCCGGCGCGTACAGCGCGGCGAGCGCCAGCGGGCCGCCGAAGGAGGTGACCGCCACCCCGACGAAGGCCCACCCGCCGATCGGTTGCCCCGTGCCGCGGGACGGCCGATCCGGCGTAGTGCTTCCTGGCCCGCCTCCGGTCGGCGCGGTCAGGGCGAGGTTCACGACCAGCCGCCGCCGGCGTTCGATCCGCTGCTTGTCGACGGCGCGGACGACGGGGCAGTCGAGGGGGCAGTCGGCGAAGGTGCGGATGCTGCACTCAGGTTGGTGATCTGCTGGCCTGAGGGCGCGACCACGTACCAAGGGGCGCCGAACCCGTTGCTGCCTTCACCGTTGGTCTGGCCGGCAGCGTTGTCGCCGGCGAAGTAGTAGAGCGGGTGCCCGGCGTAGGTGACCTGTTTGGTGCCGTCCGACCGGCTGATCGTGCCGAGATCGCTGGCGGTGGCGCCGGTACCTGCCGTCGGTGCGCCCTTGGCCGTCAGCGGCGGCCATGCCGTGGCGCAGGCACCGGAGCACATCGACTTCGTCATGGTGTCCGGCGTCCACAGGTAGAGCGCACGACCGGAGCTGTCGGTGAGGAAGGACTTGCCGTTGCTGGTGCGCACGTCGACAGTCGCCGCCGACGAGGCGCGAGCGGCCGCGGGTGATGCTGAGGACGACGCCGGAGCGGACGCCGAGCCGTTCGTGCCGTTGCTGCAGGCCGCCGCGAGAACAGCAGCCGCCGCGAGTGGCAGGCCTATCTTGAGAGCCAGCGAGATCCTTTTGGATTCGAGTAGCTTATTCATTGCTGTGCGTTTCCTTTCCGGTGGAATACCGAGAGCTCGGCGAATGCCTTACAGGACTCAATACGCCATCGCCGCAAAGGCGGTTCGGTGGATGCCCTATGTCTCACATCACCGGGTGATTCGTCGCCGCGGCGGGAATTCGATCACCGAGACCGTGAATGGTGGCTGGCGTCACCTGAACCTGGGTCGGCCGAACGTCGTACCTGTAAGCATGCGCAACTACGTGATCGACACATCCAGAGGACTGGCTACGGCCGGCGTCTTTTTGGCGGCGGTGGTTCATCTTGATCTGTGGGTACAGGGCTTCAGCTCGGTCCCCACCATCGGGCCGCTCTTCATGCTCGACTTCGTCGCCGGAATGATCATCGGCGTCGGCGTGCTCGTCTGGCGCCACTGGCTACCCGCCCTTGCCGCCGCCGGATTCGGAGCCGCGACCGTCGTCGCATTCTGGATCTCGGTCGTGCATGGGCTGTTCGGCGTGAAAGAGACGCCTACCGGGTCGTCGGAGATACTCGCTGAAGTCGCTGAGTACTCCGCGGTTGCATTCGGACTCGCCGTGGCGGTGATGCTGCTGCTCGGGCAGAAGTCGGGGACGCGGCCCGCCTCGCGCTCCCCACGGACGCGCCGACCCGTTGCATTCACGTCGCACACCCACATACCGCGATAGACCGGCGACCTCGCAAGAAGCTGCGCCAAGGACGCCCAACCGACCAGTCCGCGATAGCCCGTTCGCTCGGGAGCAACAAAGTGCTTACCAAGACGTCTGCCGCCGGTGCCCGGTCGGCGCTGGACCTGCTGCGCCGCAGCAGGCTGGGTCCGCGTGAGTATCTCCACGAGGTCTCGGCCCTGGTTCGCCGCACGGTTCCACACGACGTCTGCGGATGGATGACGCTAGACCCGGACACGATGCTCTCCACCGGCACCCTGGAGGCTCAGAAGTCCCCCGAACTCGATCGCGCCCTGTGGCGCAACGAGTTGTTGCAGGACGGCGATGTGCACAAGCTGGCCGAGCTCGCGAGGCGACCCTCGCCGGTCACGGCGATGAGCCAGCTCGACGC
>JAVHVH010000003.1:0-17102 GCA_032160665.1 Pseudonocardiales bacterium | reverse complement strand
CAGCTCCCCGGATCGGGCCGAAAAGGGGAGCTGAAAGGTGCAAAGCGCGGGGTGGGGGCGGTGGGTCAGGCGATCTGGATGCGGAGCCGTCGGAAGCCGCGGCCCTTGTTCTCCAGCTTGGTCACCTCGACGCGGCCGATCATCGCGGTCGACGCGACGTGTGTCCCGCCATCGGCCTGGGTGTCGAGCCCCACGATATCGACGATGCGCACGACCTCGATGTCCGGCGGTAGCAGGTTCGTCGCCGTCCGGATGATGTCCGGGATCGCGAACGCCTCCTCCCGCGGCAGCGTCGACACCTCGATCCGCCGGTCCCGCGCGATCTCTTCGTTGCACGCCGTCGCGACCCGGTCGCGGAAGTCGGGCGGCACTTCGTTCAGGTCGAAGTCCATCCGGGCCGACAGCGGCTCCATGTTGCCGCCGGTGACCAGCGCACCGAAGTCGCGAAACACCACCCCGGTCAGCACGTGCAGTCCGGAGTGAGTGCGCATCAGCGCGGTGCGCCGCTCGTCGTCCAACGCACCCCGCACCGCGGTCCCCACCGGCGGCAACGGGTCGTCCTCGGCCGGCAGCAGGTAGAGCTCGTCGCCGCGGCGCGCCCCGACGATCCGGGTGCGCACCCCGCCCCACAGCAGCACACCCTCGTCCGGAGGCTGGCCGCCGCCGCCCGGATAGAACGCCGAGCGGTCCAACACGATCCCCGACGACCGATTGGACGCCAGCACGGTGGCGTCCCATTCACGCACGCTCGCGTCGTCGAGTTCGAGCCGATTCGTGTGCCCGTGCTGCGCGTCAGCCATGCCTGAGTCTTTCGCACCTTGTTCCCCCGCCACACGGGGTTCAGAATCGCTCGGACGGGGGAGGGCTCATGGCCAAGGCAATCCAGGGTCGACAGCAGGCGCAGGTCGAGGGCGATTTCGTCGTCTTCCTGATCGGCGCCCGACCGCAGTTGAGTCATCCGATCCGGACGTTCCGCGATCTCGGGGGCCGGCGCGGGATGGGGCACATGCTGAAGCACCTGATGGAGCACCCCGAGAAGGGCCTGCTCTCGTATGAGATGGGGCTGCCCACGATCGTTCAGTACTGGCGCTCGTTCGATCATCTGGAGGCGTTCGCCCGCGACCAGAACGACCCGCACTCGGTCGCCTGGCGCAAATACTGGAAACGGGTGGGCACGGATGCCCGCTCCGGTATCTGGCACGAGACATATCTCGTCCGCGCCGGCGACTACGAGGCGATCTACGCCAACATGCCGCCGTTCGGGTTGGGCAAGGCGGGCACGCTGCAGCCGTTGGGCAAGGACAGCCGGGCCCGACTGCGACTCAAGAATCGAGCGACAACGAACGGCGGATGACCTTGCCGGTGGCAGTACGCGTCAGCGGTGTCGTCGTCAGCCGCCAATGGGCCGGCACCTTGTAGTACGCCAACCCTTCCGCGGCGAACGTCTGCAGGGCGCGCTCGGTGAGCCCCACCGACGCCGTCACCACTACCGCCGCGACGGCCTGGCCGAGGTCGGCGTCGTCCACTCCGAAGACCGCGCACTCGACGACGTCCGGATGCTCGTCGAGGACGGCCTCGACCTCGGCCGGATAGACGTTCTCACCACCGCGCAGGATGAGGTCGCTGCGCCGGGACGCCATGAACAGCCGCCCGTCGCGCATCGAGCCGAGGTCGCCCGTCCGCAACCAGCCGTCCGGCGTGAGCATGGCGTCGGTGGCCGCTGGGTCCTCCCAATAGCCGAGCATGGTGAACTGGCTGCGCAGCCAGATCTCGCCCTCCTCTCCGTCCGCGACGCGTGCACCGTCCGCGTCGCGGATCTCGACGGCGACCGACGTGATCGGCGGCCCGACCGAGGTGGGATGCAGCGCCAGGTCGATCGGAGTGGCGACGGTGGCGGCCGTGCTCGCCTCCGTCAGCCCGTAGCTGTCGGCCAGGGCAGCCTGGACCGTCGGCAGCGCAGCTCGCACCCGGTCCTTCAACGCCGGTGACGACGGCGCGGAGTTGATCGACAGCGCCGTGAGCGAGGACAGGTCGTAGTCCTCCAGGGCGTCGTGCTCGACGAGCCGATGCGCCATGGTGGGGACAACCGCCCAGTTGGTGATCTTCTCGTGTTCGACCAGACGCAGGACGCGGTCGACATCGAAGCGACCGTCATCGACGACAACGGTGTCCCCGCTCGCCAGCCGAGGCAGCGCGAGATTGTGCAGGCTCGCGATGTGGAACAGCGGCAGGCTCATCAGGAACCGGCGGGGCCCAACCCGCGCCGGCAGCCCGAGCGCAGCGGCCATCTCGGTCGCCAGGGCGTCCGTGAACCGGTGGTACTCGATCACGGACAGCAGGTTGCGATGCGAGTGGACGGCGCCCTTCGGGTAGCCGGTCGTCCCGCTCGTGTACATGACGACCGCGGCCCCGTCCTCGTCCGGCGTGACGTCCGGGAGCTTGGCCGGTCCCCGTGCGGCGATCACGCGCGGGATGTCGGACGTGCGCATCACCGGCACGTCCAACCCGTCGAGCAGCGCCGCTCGACGACCGTCCGCGACGATCACCGACGGGCGCACCCGACCCAACGAGTACGACGCCTCGCGCGCGGTCCACCAGGCGTTGCCGGCCACGACGATCGCCCCCAGCGAGGCCGCCGCCCAGAACGTCAGCACCCAGTCGGGAGAGTTGGCGGCGAGGATCGCCACGCGGTCGCCAACACCGACGCCGTGATCGCAGGCGAGGACGCCCGCCAGGGACGCGACCGCGGCCGCGTGATCGGCGAAGCTCAGCCGACGATCGCCCTGCACGAGGTACTCGGCCGGCCCGAACTCGGCCGAGTCGATCAGCCAGTCGCGCAGTGACGCACGTCGGTTCACGAACACCGGCACCCGAACGCCGCGCACGTCCTGCTCGGCGAGTTCGAACTCGCCGCCCGGTGCGGTCAGCCGCGCGCGGATGTCCGCGACGATCTGGGCTGGAGCACTCATCGCGGCGAAGTTATCGCAGCCGGGGCGTCACTTCTTGTCGACGTACGTGCGCGGTGGGACGAAGAACTCGGCCGGCGCCGGCTCACCACGCAGTTCGGCAACCTGGGCGCGGACCGCATTCATGATCTCGTCGGTGATCTCGCGCACCAGGGTCTGGCTCGGCTCCTTGCCCCGGAACCGGCTGAGATCGAGCGGCTGGCCCACGGAGGCGAGGGACGGACGGCGCCGGCCGAGTCGCTTGAGACTGAAGCCGCCCATCTTGTGCGGGCCCCACTGACCGATCGGCACGACCGGCGTGTCCGGGGAAAGCAACACGAGCCTGGCGATGCCGGTCTTGGCCTGCATGGGCCAGTTCTGCGGATCCTTCGTCGTCGTGCCCTCGGGGTAGATGACGATGGCCTCCCCGCGCTCGAGTGCGGTGACCGCGTCGCGCAGCGACTTCGCCGCGTCGGTCGTGCCGCGGTACACCGGGATCTGCCCGGCGCCGTGCATCCACCGTCCGACGATCGGCCAGTCGAACACGCCCGCCTTGATCATGAATCGCGGCACGCGTCCGGACTGCCAGACGAGTCGCGCCATGAGGACGGTGTCCACCTGCGAGACGTGATTGATCGCGATGATCACGCCGCCCTGCTCGGGCGTGGGGACGCGGTCCAGGTGCTGCCACCGGATCCGGAACAGCAGGCCGTCCAGCGGATACAGGATCATGACCCAGAGACGGATGAAGAACCCCGCCTTCGGCTTGTGCATCCTGCTCACACGCGGCTCCTCGAAGTGGTTACGGTCCCGTAACTAGTCTGCCTGAATATTCGCGGCCGGACGGCGCCGGGGTTGCCTCAGGGGCCCATCCCGCCGTCGAAAGGCCGGTTCGCGTTCAGGAACAAGGTCAGGGCCAGCAGCTGGTCGACGGCCAGCTCGTCACGTACCGAGCCCGCCATCAGGTCCGAGTCGCGGACCGGGTCGCCCTGCCGCGTCATCGCGTCGATCCGCTTCGTGTCGGCTCCGTCGAGCTCATTGGCGTAGGCCGTCAGCGCCGCCACCCGAGTCAACGTCGTCTCCCAGGCGGCATCAACGACCGGAGCGGTGCCCATGGCGGGCGGCGCGCCCGGCGCGTACTCATGCCGGGCCGACGCGATCCGGTGGGCCTGGTCGTCGATCTGGTCCAGTTCGGCGGCGAGATTCAGCTGCAGCCGCTGGTCGTCGATCCGGCCGGAGCGCCACCCGTTGCTGCGCGCGATCCGCTCGGCCGCGTAGGCGGCCGCGATGACGAGTCCGCGCTCCTCGCATGAGGCCAGCGACCCGGTCCACACCTGGCGCGACTCCCACGTGCTCGCCGCCGCGATCGCGCGCCGCTCGGACGCATTCAGCCGTAGGGGGTCCCGCGACGCGTATCGGGCGCCGGCCACGGCGAGTGCGGCGAAGGGCACGAACAGCACGCCGGCGACGATGGCCAGCACGACGTGCCCGCCGCCCGCGAGCGCGCCGACCGCGACGGCGTCCACGACCGCGAAGGTTGCCGACGGCACCACGACCCGCGGCCAGACCCGCCGGCGCGGGTGATCCGGGCCGACCGGGGACAGCCCGGCCGCGGCGCGGGACGCCAGCTTGGCCTCCAGCTGCGGAGGCAATGCGCCGAGCGGGGCGGCGGCCTGCACGGTCGGCGGGCGCGCGGAGATCGCGGATCCCGCGACCGTCGCCAGCACGCTCGCCCGCGCGTAGGAGAGATCAGGCTCGGGCGCCGCGCCGGGTGCGTTCACGTGTCCATGGTGACGGGGGGACCACGTGCTGTCACCACACCTGCCGGCGGGCCCAGGCGGTAGCCTCGACGCCGCGGCCGCCTTAGCTCAGCTGGTCAGAGCAATCGCCTTGTAAGCGATAGGTCGTCGGTTCGACTCCGACAGGCGGCTCGATGGCCCAGAACACCTGGGGCAATCACCGCTGGGCAGCTAGACTAGTCTAAGACTAGACTGCTTGATATGAGCACGTCCTCGGTGGGTGCGTACGACGCCAAGACCCATCTTCCGCGCCTGTTGGACCAGGTGGAGCGGGGCGACAGCGTGACGATCACGAAGCACGGTCGCGCCGTGGCCCGCCTCGTCCCCGTCAGTTCGCGCTCGTCAACTCCAGAGGCCGTGATTGCGGCGCTCCTCGCAGCGCGTGTCGGTCTGCGCCGCGGTGACGAATCGGTCCGCGACATGATCGAGGAAGGCCGGCGCTGAGCGTGTTCGTCATCGATACGAGCATCACGATGGCGTGGTGCTTCGAGGATGAGGCGACAGCTGCGACCGATGCGGTGCTTGATCGGCTTCGCGACGAAGATGTGGCTGTTCCGGCCATCTGGCCTCTCGAGGTTGCCAATGTCCTGCTGGTTGCCGAGCGGCGACGACGTCTCACCGAGGCGCAGGCGAGCAGGTTCCTGGAACTGATCGACCAGCTGCCGATCGAGGTCGATGACGCCCCGAGTGATCTTGTTGGCGTCGTGGCCGCCGGGCGGCGCCATGAGCTGAGCGCCTACGACGCGTCCTATCTTGTTCTCGCGGAGCGCCTCGGTGCTCCGTTGGCCACGCTCGATCGCCGACTCGGCGAGGCGGCCGACCGTGCGGGCGTGGCCCGGCTCATCCGGCCTTAGGCGCTGCTTGATGGCCGCGTCAGCCAATATCGCAGCGGCGGCCCGACCGTGCTCTGATCGCGGCTACTTGAGCTGGCCGCGGATCTCGCCGCCGGGGAACGTCGCCGTGTGAACGTTGACGTAGTAGCCGCGCGGGTCGGCGGCGATCGTTTGCAGCAGGGTCGGGCTGGCTGTGGTGCAGGTCTGCACGGTCCAGCTGGTACCCGAGCCGACGGTGAGCGGGATGACCACCGGGCCGGCGACATTGCGGGGTGCGACATGGATGTGCGCCGCTACCGCAGGCGCGGAGAGGTTGCGCGCCTCGAGGGTGTAACAGAGTTGGTCGCCGGCGACGGAGTAGCTGAAGAAACCGCTCGCTCCGGTGTTCGCGCCGATCATCGCTTGCTCGTTGTTCAGTGGGATGGCGGGTACGCCCCCCGGCTTGGCCGTCGCTACGCCCGTGCCGGCGACGGTGAGCGCCATAGCTGCGCCCAGTACCGCGAGCGTCCGAGTGCCGGCGCGAATGGTCATCCGCATGACTGGTCCTTCCTGCGCGAAAGCCCTCAGATCGGTCACGTTACGCCCGAAGGCCCGTCTGATCGCGGCTTTGGTGCCGGCGAATACGCACGACCATCGAGGGGTTGTGTCCGGCGCTCAGCCGGCCCAGCGGTGGCCTCAGTTCGAACCCGGCCGACTTCGCGGCGGAACTATCGCTCTGACACGGCCTCGTGGTTCGGTGCCTCAAAATCGCACCCGTCCGGGTGCAAGGCAGGTTGCCGGCAGACTCGACCGGTCTTCAGGTCCAGCGTGCCGCACCGGCCGGCGCCGGCGCTTTCCTCGTCCACATTCGCGTTGTGAAAATCCAGCCGCGCCGTGCCCTGGGGGCGTGTCGAGAGTAGTGGGTCAAGCATCATTGTCGCTTCTTCCACTCGTCCTTCACGGTCCGTCAATGACGCCGACTGGCCAGTGACGGGAGGCTGGAGCACTTCAGGCAGAGTCGCATAAGCAGCTTCGTCGTGCGCAGAGGCGAACGTCCTGCGCGGAGTTTGGGCCACCCGCCGTCCGGTGCAAAGGGCTCACCCGGTGATCAGGCCGCTGATGATGATGTCGGCGACCTGCTCGGCGTGCTCTCGGATTTGATCGGCTCCCCGTGGTGGACGGGCGCCCAGCAGTCGCGCTTCGACGTCGCTGGCGAACGGGGCGCCGCCGCCGTGGGTGATCAGGTAGTGGAAGGTGGTGTAAGGCACCGGGCGAATACGCCCGGCCTCGGCCAGGGCGTGCAGTGCCTGCTCGGCCATCGCCTTGAGCGGTGCGACGAAGCGCTCGACGATGAAGCGGATCCGATCGCTGTCGACGGCACCCTCGTGACTCATGATCCGCAGTACATCGGGGTGCATCGCGGCGAAGGTCACGTGGCCGACGATGCCCTGCCGCAGTGTTTCCAGGTCATCGGTGGCGGAGGTGGCAACCTCCCGCAGATCCTGTTCCAGCTGCCGCAGCACGTGGCTCATCGCCGCGAACCACAGATCCTGTTTGGACCCGAACCGCGCGTTCAGCAGGGCGTGGCTGACGCCGAGCTGCCGACTCAGCTCCCGGATCGAGAGGCCCTCGAAGCCCTTGTGGGCGAAGGCGCCCAGCGCGGCGTCGAGCAGCGCGTCGCTGTCTATCCCCTCGCCGGCCGGTGGGCGGCCGCGGCGGCGGGCGGTGGTCAAGGGTTGCGCCACGTGCGACCTCCATCTAACCTAAAATAACCAGTTGACAAATTATTGCACAAACGTCCCGATCCGTTGGGCACCACGACGCGGAGGCTGACGAAATGCGCCATGCCGAGACCTGCCGGGTTGCCGGTGACCCGGCCGACTACCAGTGGTACGGAATCGTCAAGGGAGATGTCGCGGCGTGGGAGGACGGGTTCCGCACCCGCCCAGGCGGACCCGGCACCTTCGAGTGGTGGTACTTCGACGCCGTGCTGGACGATGGCTCCACCCTGGTGATCAACTTCATGGTCAAAGACATCCGCGGCGCCGGCGGCATCACCCAGCCGCCCAAGCCCGTCGTCACGTTCGAGCTGGACCGGCTCGACGGCACGCACGTGGAGCGCGCGCTGCACGCGCACGACGACTTCGCGTTCGCGTCGGACCGCTGCGACGTGCGGGTCGGTTCCAACACCTTCGAAGGTGATCTGCACACCTACCGCATCCACCTGGATATCGAGGGTGTGACCGCGGATGTCACCCTGACCGGACAGGTGTCCTCCTGGCGGCCGGAGACCGGGCACATCCTGTTCGGTGACCATCAGCCCCACCTTTTTGCTTGGCTGCCGTCCGTCCCCCAGGGCACCGTCCGGGCGACGCTCACCGTCGACGGCGAGACCCGCACCCTGACCGGCACCGGGTACCACGACCACAACTGGGGCGACGCGGAGATGCCGCAGCTGATCCATCACTGGTACTGGGCGCGCGCCGTCGCAGGGGACTACTGCGTGATCGCTTCGAACATCACCGCGGAGCGGAAGTACGGTCACACCGAGGTGCCGATCTTCCTGCTCGCCAAAGACGGGAAGATCGTGGCCGACGACAGCTCCCTGGTCCGATTCGAGAAGACCGACGAGCATCCTGACCCGGTGACCGGCAAGCCGGTCGCCGACACCACGGTGTACGACTACGACGCCTCCGCTCACGGCGGCGAGCACTACCGAGTCACCTTCGTCCGCGAGAACACGATCGTGCACGACCGCATGATCGAATCGATCCGGGGTCCCAAGCACGTGCTCGCCAAACTCGCCGGCTTCGACGGTGCCTACATGCGTTTCACCGGCCGTGTCACCGTCGAACACATCGCGAGCAACGCAGACCCCGAGACTGTCACCGCGTCGGCCCTGTGGGAATTGATGTACTTCGGCAAGACCAGGGTCTAGCGCGCGATCTCGAAGACGGTGTCCATCCCGGTGAGCTTGAGCACCTCGAGCACGCGCGGCGACGGGTGGTGCAGCCGGATCGGGCTCTGCTCGGGCCGGGCAGCGTTGCGCAGATCGACCAGGATGCCGAGGCCCGTCGAATCCATGAAGGCCACATCGGACAGATCGAAGGTGAGCGAGCGGCACGCCGGATCGCTCAGCGCTCGCAGACCAACCCCCTTGAGGTCCTCGGCCGTGGCAAGATCGATCTCGCCAGAGACGACGATCCAAACGGCGTCGCCGGTTCGCTCGACCTGAACGTGCACGAGCAGAGGATAGAGCCTGTTCGCCCCTCCGAAGGACAACGCCGGGTCTGGGCGGTGAGAAGGCCCATCGATGGGTAGACCTCGATCATTGGACGGAAAAGCGTGGCGACAGAGGATCTATGTGCCGGGAAGTCACGCTCACCTACGGGTGGAGCGACCCGAGGCTGCCCGCTGGCGCGCGAGCGTTCTGCGGCGGCCAGCTGGCGACGATGCTGCCTGACGGTGCCGTCATCGACACCGTTGTGGACGCGGCCGAACTGATCATGAGCGAGCTGGTGACCAACGCGATCAACGCCGGGTCGAGCGGACTCGAGCTCACCCTCGCCCTGCACCGTGATCATGTCCGTCTCGCTGTCCGCGACGACGCGCGAGGCCGGCCAGAGAGGCACGCCGCGAGGCCGACCGACTCGCGCGGACGAGGTCTGGAGATCGTGGCCGCGCTCAGCCAGGCATGGGGCGTGGACCGCACGCCGCCCGGTAAGCAGGTGTGGGCGCAGCTTCCGATTGCGTTCGAGTTGGTGCGGGCCATCCCCTGCATCCTCGATCCGATGCCGGCGGACCTCCCGTAGCCAGCTGTCGCTCGGCCGCCGACACGACGCCGCGCATCCGCAGCTATTGCCGTCCCGACCCCAAGGGTCTAGAACGGGAGATCGGACCATTGCTCACATTTCGGCGGAGGACGCATTGAAGCGATCGCTGGCAGTTGCTGTTGCAGTTGTACTCACCGGTGCGGCCGCAGCCGCAATCCCGGGCCCGGCCGAGGCTCAGGCCGCCACCTACGACATCAACACCCTCGCGGGCAAGGTCGCGTCGCTGCACGGTACGGCTGGATTGCAGATCCGATTCTCGGCATTCCTGGAGCAGGAGGCCCAGGACGCGACGGCCCCGCCCGTCGCTGCGCCCATCACGCCGACGATCGTGCCCGGCAGCCCGCTGGACGGCAACACGGTGCTGCCGCCCGACGTCACCGTCAACCAGGACACCGCCGCCGCCCCGCAGAACGAGACGGCAATCGCCGTCGATCCCAACAACCCCAACCGAATCGTGGCCGGCGCGAACGACTACGTCACGCGCACCTGGTCCTGCCAAGTGTCCGGCACGCCGTGCAGCGCGCTCGGCGACGGCTACTCGGGTACGAACTTCTCGAACGACGGCGGGCAGACCTGGTGCTGCAACGCCACCGACCCGCAACACATCGGCACATTGATCCCTGGCGTCGAACACCTGGTCGGCGGGCCTTACGACGCCGGCGGCGACCCGTCCGTCGCGTTCGACAGCCGCGGGAACGTGTACTACGCGGGCCTTGGCTTCAATCGGACGAGCGCCCCGAACACGGTGACCGTCAGCCGGGGAACGTTCGGCTTGAGCGGCGCCCTGTCGTGGTCCGCGCCGACATTCATCAACCCGACCACCTCGCCGTCGACGTTGAACGACAAGGAGTGGATCGCGGTCGATCACAACCCGACGAGCCCGTTCCGGGACCGCATCTACGTCACGTGGACCCGGTTCAAGTTCAACGGGCACACCGGCGCCTACACCCAGTCGCCGATCTTCTTCGTCTCCTCCAGCGACGGCGGGCGCACGTTCACCGCGCCGAAGTCGATCGTCGGCAACGTGCTCTACGGCCAGGGTTCGCGCCCGGTCGTCGGCCCGGACGGCTCGCTGTACGTGTTCTGGGACGGTGCCACCAGGCTCGCGGCCAAGGACTCCACCTACGTCGTGAAATCGACCGACGGCGGCGCCACGTGGTCGACGCCCACGCAGATCGCTGAGCTCAACGAGATCGAGCCTCTGGCGGACACCGCATTCCGGGTCAACAGCTTCCCGGCCGCGGCCGCGGCACCGAACGGGGACCTCTACGCGACGTGGACGACCGACACCGAACCCACCGGCTCGGTCGCGGTGTACAGCAAGTCGACCGACGGCGGTGCGCACTGGTCCACCCCGGCTCAGGTGTTCACGCCGGCCACGAGGACCCCGGGCGGGTACCCCGTCGCCCAACCCTCCGGCGGCACCCTGACCGCCCCTGAACCGCCGGGCCCGGTCGAGGACGTCTTCCCCGGGGTGGCGGTAAGCCCGACGAACGGGCACGTCTACCTGTCGGCCTACCGCGGCGACTTCGTATCGCCCTGGCAGACCTGCGCGTCCGGGCCGCCGGCACCGGCCGGCCGGATCACGTGTGACGTGGCCGGTGACTACATCCACAACACCCGCCTCGACTATGTCGTGAGAGACGTGAGTACCAACGTCACGCAAACCGTCAGCACGCATCCGATCAACACCCGCAACGGGTTCGGCGGCGGATTCTTCGGCGACTACACCGACATCGCCGTCGGCTCGGACAATGTGTTCCACGCGCTGTGGACCGACAGCAACAACAAGCAGACCGTGGTCTGGTTCTACGGTGTCCAGTTCACGCCCACACCCATCAACCAGGAGGATGTCGTCACCGCCGCCGGCAGCTTCTGAGCCACGCCGGCCGCGCCAAATCGGGCTCTACGTCGGTTCCGCCTAGAGTTGGCGCGTGGCCCAAGACGAGGCGGTTGACCGACTGCGCAACCTGCTGGCTCTTACCGACACCACGCTGGCCCGCCTCGACGTCGAAGACCTGCTCATCGAGCTGCTCGAACGTGTTCGGGTCGCGCTCGCTGCGGACACCGCGGCCGTGCTGCTGCGTGACGAGGGCTCGGACGAGTTGGTGGCGCGGGCGGCGTGCGGGCTTGAGGACGAGGTCCGGCAAGGCGTCCGGATTCCCGTAGGTGTCGGTTTCGCCGGCGCGATCGCCGCGCGCCGTCAGCCAGTCGTGCTGGACCGCGTCGACGAGACGACCGTGTCGAACCCGATCCTGTGGGAGAAGGGCATCCGGGCGATGCTCGGCGTGCCGCTGCTCAGCGAGGACGACGTCATCGGCGTCCTGCACGTCGGTCGGCTGCACGAGAACGGTTTCACCGCCGACGATGCGCAGCTGCTCGAGATCGCCGCCGAACGGGTTGCCCGTGCGATCCAGGCCCGCCAGCTGGCCGTCGAAACGGCGGCAGCGGGCCTGCTCGAACGCGGTCTGCTGCCGGCCCGGCTGCCTCGGCTCCCGGGCCTCGAGTTCGCTGCGCGCTACGTCCCGGCCGAGAGCCGCACGATCGGTGGCGACTGGTACGACGCGTTCACCGTGCGGTCGGGCGAGCTGTGGGTAGTCACCGGTGACGTCGCGGGGCACGGCCTCAACGCCGCCGTTGTGATGGGTCGGGTCAAGAGTGCCCTCCGCGCCTACTCCCTGGTGGCCGACAGCCCCGAGAAGGTCCTCGAACTCACCGATCGCAAGGTGCTGCACTTCGAGATCGGTGCGATGGTCACCGTCGTCTGCGCCACCTCGAAGCCCCCGTACAACGAGTTCACGGTCTGCTCGGCCGGCCACCTTCCGCCGGTCGTCGCGCACCCGGGTGCGGAAGCCGAACTGCTCGAACTGCCGGTAGGCCCCCCGCTGGGGGTTGCCCCGACCATTGAGCGAGCCTCGACCACGGTCACGCTGCCGGCGGGTGGCGTCGCCTTGCTTTACACGGACGGGCTCGTCGAGCGCCGTGATGTGTCCCTCGAACACGGCCTGGCTCGGCTGCGCGCGGCCGTCACCGCGACGAACCCCGAGACCCTCTGCCGCGCCGTCATGCAGCACCTCGTCGGCAACGAGACCATCAACGATGACATCGCGCTGCTCGCGATCCGCAAGTCGGTCGAGCCGGCCCAGGCCTGAGCGTTGATGCTCCGGGCGGCCGCCGGGCTCAGAGCCGGCTGAGCACCCTCCGGGCCTCGTCCGGAACGGGAGCGGACCGGCGCCGCGAGCGTTTGACCAACAGGAACCACAGCGCCGCCGCCCACGAGATGATGACGCCGACGACGGCGAGGACGAGCCACAGCGAACGGGATCCGGAGTGGTCGGTCACTGCCCTCACCGGTCGCGACGATCCGGCGACCGGGAAGGTGATCGTTGCCCGGGCGCTGCGTTCGAGCAGCCCGCTGTGCAACGTGATACGGGCATCCCACGGACCGTCGGGCAGCTGTTTGTCGAGCACGATCGTGACCGACTGCGTGTCGCCGATGGCCAGCGTCGTACCGAGATTGGCGGGGAACGGACCGGCCCTGAGCCCACCCGGGCCGGCCGACAGCCGGAGCGTGCCGGACATGTCCAGGGCGCGACCGCCCGTGTTGTGCACCGTGGCGAGGACGCTCGGCTGTCCGGCGGCGGAGCGCCGCGCCGTCAGCGAGTCGATCGTGAAGGCGGACGCGGGGGCGCCGCCCGATCCGACGTAGAGGTAGACGCGGACGCCGACCCGGCTCACTTCGGTCACGCCCCCCGATGCTCCCGGAGTCGACCGCACCTCGGCCCAGACCACGGCGTATTGCTCTCCGCGCGTTGCATCCCGCGGAACCGCGATCGTCACAGCGATCATGGCTTTCCGACCGGCCGCGACGTCCGAGTTGCCGGGGACGACGGATGTCCACGTGGACAACGCGTTGGGGGTATGGCCGGCGGCACCGAGGAACGATCCGTCGGTGATGCCCGCGGCGGCGGCGTACAGGGCCACGTGCGCCGCGGCGCGCGTCGTGTTCGAGACCTCGACCCGGCGGTGGATGACGGTTCCCGGGGCCAAGCGGTCGACGATGTAGATCCGTGCTCGGGGGTCCTTGCCGGCGGCCACCGGTACGTCCACGAGCCGCATACCGATGCCACCTGAAGTTCCGGTTGGGGCGGGTGCCACGCTCGCCGGAGCGGCCAGCGCCGGGGTTGACCCAAGGGCGGCCATGACTGCGAAGCCCGACGCGAGACGGATCACGACACGTCGTCTGACGAGCATGAGGCCGACCTAGACGACAGAGTGCGTGATGGTCGCCGAGTAGACGCCGGCGATCGTGCCGCCCGGGATCGTCACCGTGATCGTCGGGTTCCAGGTCGCTGCGTTGTCACCGGTGATGCCACTGGCTGTGACGGCCGGAACCACCGCGGTCAGGTCACCGGGATCGTTCGCGGTGTAGGTCGCCGTGCCCACCTTGGTGATCGTGCCGGCGGTGTAGCTGACCAGGCTGGCGGCCAAGGCCGGCCCGGATGGTGGCGTGAAGGCGGTCGAGATGACGCTGGCGACCCAGCCGGATCCGGCGGCCGCGAGGCGGGCATCGGTCACCTGCACCGGGCCCAACGAACCGCTGATCGTGCCCGCGTTGACGGTGTTCGCCCGGCTGCCCAGGCTGCCGGCCGCCGGAGGGACGCTGATCAACAACGCGCCGCCCAACACGGTGACCGTGGCGGTGGTATCGCCGACTGCGCCGGCCGAGGACGGAACTGCGGCCGAGACGGCCAGCACGCCGCCGACGACGGCAGCGGAGACAACGAGTTTGGACAACTTCATGACGGGCCTTCGTCCCTATCGGCACCATGGCCTTGAGCGCTGAGTCAGTGCTCATAGTGAAGTTCTCCGGTTACCGTACGTGAGCAAATCTTAGCACGGATTTTACATGATCATTCTGGCGTCCGGACGGCCGGTCCACGCCGCACAGGTAACTTGAGCGCCGTGTCCGGTGTTCAGGATCGACCAGCAGCCGAACGCGCAGATCTGCGGGCGGACTGCAGCCAGTGCTTTGGCCTGTGTTGCGTGGCGTTGCCGTTCTCGGCGTCGGCCGACTTTGCGATCGACAAGCCCGCCGGTCGGCCCTGCCCGAACTTGCAGGTGGATTTCCGGTGCGGCATCCATCGTGACCTGCGCGAGCGCGGCTTCCCCGGCTGCACGGCCTTCGACTGCCAGGGCGCCGGGCAGAAGGTCGCCCAGGTGACCTTCGGGGGGCAGAACTGGCGGGACGCCCGGCACTTGGCCACGCAGATGTTCGACGTGTTCGCGGTCATGCGCCAGCTGCATCAGCTCCTCTGGTACCTGACCGATGCGCGCGCGCTGACACCGCCGGGTCCGCTCCAGGACGAGCTGGAGTCCGCCCTCGCGGAGACCGAAATGCTGACCCAGCTGCGGCCCGAGGCGGTGCTCGAGCTCGACGTCGCCGGCCACCGGGCCGCCATCGACGCCTTGCTGGTGCAGGTGAGCCAGCTGATCCGGGCGGAATCCGCCGCGGGACCCGACCAGCCGCTCGATCACCGGCGCGCTGATCTGGTCGGCGCCGACCTGCGCCGGGCGGACCTGCGGGCTGCAGACCTGCGCGGGGCGTCCCTGATCGCCGCGGATCTGCGCGCGGCCGATCTGCGCTGGGCCGACCTGATCGGGGCCGATCTGCGCGACGCCGACTTGAGCGCCGCCGACCTCACCGGCGCCCTGTTCGTCACCCAGAGTCAGCTGGACGCCGCCAACGGCGATGTCACGACCCGGCTCCCGCGGTCGCTGACCCGGCCGGCGCACTGGGCCGGGTGAGCGACCGCGTCGGTCAGCGCAACCGCACCGGGTGGTGCGCCGTGCGCAGTGGTCCGGGCGCGGACCTGGGCGTGCCTGCGCTGACCGTGCCGTCGCTCGCGTAACTGCGGGCCGACGGCGCCGGCCACGCCTCGAAGGTGCCGAACGACCACAGGTTCACCGACGTCCTGCCCGCGGCGTTGCGCAGGAAGAAGCGGTTGCCGATGCCGACCGCCACCGGAGTGGACGCGACCGTCGACTGGTGGGCGTTGGCATGAAGCTGACCATGCGCGGGCGCCCCGATGCCGGAGATGCCGCGGGGCCAGAGCGCCAGCGTCGTCGTGGCGGTCGGAGCCGACGCCGCGATCTTGAGGTTCATCGCGGCCGTCCACGTATGTGCGTGGTTGCCCGGGCTGATCGTCCGCAGGCCGCCGGCGTACAGCGGGTTCGCGACCCCGAGGTGTACCGGCGCCGTCGGCGTGTAACGCTCGCCGAACCAGAACGTGTCGTCGTCGTAGTAGCCGGTGATCGTCACGATCAGATGTACGGGGCGGGCGCCCCGGTTGAGGAACGCGATCGACGGGTAGGGCTGGCCGTTGTTCCCGAAGAACCGTCCGGCCGACACGATCGCGTAGTTCGACGTGGTGGAGTTGGCGCTGTAGCTGAGCACGGATGTCGCCGGGAGCCGGCCGCCGGTCGCATAGGCTGCGATCGAGCCGCTGCCCGTGCTGCCGTACGCGGTGATCCGGACGGCGAGCGACGTGATGTGCGGGGTGTCGAGCGGATCGAAATCGACCGGCGCGTCGATGTAGTAGTCGTGCGGCAGCGGACCGAATCCCTGCCGCTTGGTGTCGAGGATCCAACTGGAATCCACGAACGTGTGTCCAGCCGCTCCCGTCCCGTACGTCGCCGACAGTCCGGTGGCCGAGTAGTAACCGGACACGTCGACCGTCACTGGCGTCGTCCCGTGGGATGTCGAAATCGTGATCCGTCCCGTCGACCCCACCTTGACCAGTGCGAAGTTGGATCTTGTCGAGCCGTGGGCAAGTGTGAGGTCGGACTGCGCCGGGCGGTTGCTGCCACCGGGATACACGGTCACGCTCGTCGTTTGGCTGGGCTTGGCGGCGGTCACGTTGAGGGCGACAGCCGACACGTGTGACCCCGGGATGCCGTGCCCGCCCAACACCTTCAGCGAGTACGGGTGTCCGGCGTTGACGCTGTGGCTGCTCAGCAGCCGGGCCGGTGTTGCGAGCCGGTGGTACATGCCGGACGAGTATTTCGGCCACGCCTCGGCGGCCACTCGGGGACTCTTGCCGCCGCTCTGGTCGGTGTAGTTCGGTTGCACCGCGTAGTAGTAGACCCGCCCCGGTGTCACGCTGTTGTCGACCGTCGTCATGACGCCGGCCGCCACCTGCCTGAGGGGCATGAGGTTCGTGGCCGATGTCCCGCGATACACCGTGTAGTTGACAAGGCTTGCGCCGATCGTGCCGGGCAGCTGGCCCCAGTTGAATCGGATACGCGACGGCCCCGGCTGCAACCAGATCGAGTAGGACTCCCGACCCTCCTCGCGCAGCTGCACGGCCTGGTCGGGGAGTCCGTCGGGAATCAGGTGCAGGACGCCGACGCTGCCGGAGTAGGTGCTGCTCACGGCGAACTGCGGGTGCGGTACGACGGTGATGCTGCAGCTGGCACCCACGGCGATCGAGTGCGGATAGGGATAGCACGTGTCGGCGGCCAGCGCGAAACCGGTCGTCGCGCCCGACACCGTCGGTCCCGTGCCCAAGTTGACCGCGAGGCTCCCCCGGTTGTGGAACGTGAACGTCTTGGCCGGACCGTTGACCTTGATCACCTGGTCGCCGAAGTCCCAGCTCGCCGGGGTCGTGGTGAGGGCGGAGTAGTCGGTTGTGGACTGCCAGCGCAGCTCGC
>JAVHVH010000207.1:0-3533 GCA_032160665.1 Pseudonocardiales bacterium | reverse complement strand
CGGGGCGAACCGGCCGGTGGGGGTGGCGCTGGCCGGCCTGCTCTACGGCGCGCTTCAGACCGGCGGGCTGACCATGCAGTTCAGCGCGGGCATCTCCTACCAGCTGACCAACGTCATCCAGGCGCTGATCGTCATGTTCGTGACCGCGCCGGCGCTGATTGGTGGCATCTTCCGGCTGCGCGAGGCGGCCAATGGACCGCCCGTGCGCCGCCGCGTGGCCCGCAAGGCGGCAGCATGACCTCGACCCTCCCCACCACCGATCCCGGCCCGGCGGAGCTCCCGGACCGACCCGGCCCCGTTGAGGACAGCGTCGCGCTGCGGCTGGCGGCCCGGACCCGGCGCAAGTCCCTCTGGCTGGTCGGCATGCTTGGTGTGCTTCTGGTGCTGCTGGCCGTCAACGCCGGCAGCCAGCACGCCCGACTGGACGTGGGCGCCGGCGTCGGTCACGGCCCGGTCGTGTCCGGGCCGGTCTGGCTGATCTGCGGGATCGGCGTCGTGATCGCCGCGGCCTCGTTCGCGCTGATCTGGCTCGGTGGGGCGAATCCGTCGGTTCGGCACCGGGTGACCGCCAGCGTGGTGATCACCTTGTTGGCGTTCGTCGCCGGGCTGCTGGCCTGGGCAGCCCGGTCCGGGCAGGCCAACGTCGGCGGTGTGCTCGCCGTCAGCATCGGCGGCGCGGTTCCGATCATGCTCGGCTCGACGTCCGGTGTCCTGTCCGAGCGCAGTGGCGTCTTCAACATCGCGATCGAGGCCGAACTGCTCGGCGGGGCGTTCACCGCCGCGCTGGTGGGCTCCACGACCCACAGCACGATGTGGGGGCTGCTCAGCGGTATCGGCGCCGGCGGGCTCATCGGCCTGCTGCTGGCCGTGATGTCGATCCGGTACCGGGTCGACCAGGTCGTGGCCGGCATCATCCTGATCAGCCTGGTCTCGGGCCTCACCGGCTACCTCACCGAACAGGTGCTCACCCCCGACGCCAGCACGCTCAACTCGCCACCGGTCTTCGCCCAGATTGCGATTCCCGGGCTGGACAAGATCCCGGTCATCGGGCAGCCGCTGTTCGACCAGACCCCGTTGTTCTACCTGGCCATTGTGGTGGTGGTGGCCGTGGAGTTTGTGCTGCGCCGCACCCGCGTCGGGCTGCGTATCCGAGCCGTTGGCGAAAGTCCGGCGGCCGCGGAGAGCTCGGGGCTCAAGGTGAAGCGGCTGCGTTACAGCTCGGTCGCTGCCGCGGGCGCGATCGCCGGTGCAGGCGGCGCGTACTTCACCGTCGGTTCGACCGGCCAGTTCGTGGCCGGCATGAGTTCCGGCCTCGGCTACGTCGCCCTGGCCGCGGTGATCCTCGGCTCGTGGCGGCCGGCCCAGGCCGCCGCCGCCGCGCTGCTGTTCGGCTTCGCCAGCTCGATCGCCACCACGTTCGGCCTGCTCAACGTTAACATCTCGCCCTCGCTGCTGCTCATGGCCCCCTACGCCGTCACGATCGTGGTCGTCGCCGGAGTGACCGCGAGCGGGAAGGCGCCGGCCGCCGCCGGTGGGCACCTCGACGACTGACCCGCGCTCGACCGAAAGGAAACACACCGCCGTGCCCTACGTCCCCGTCATCGACATCTCGCGCGATCCCGACATCGTCGGAGAGGACCTGGACGAGACCTGCCGAACCGTCGGCTTCTTCCAGATCGTGGGTCACGACATCGACGACTCGATCGCCGACCGGGCCTGGCGGACCACGACTCGGTTCTTCGACCTGCCGCTGGCCGACAAGATGAGCGTCGCCTGCCCGGTACCCGGCTATCCCTACGGCTACATCCCGGTGGCCGGTGAGTCGCTGAGCCAGTCGCTCGGCGACGCCGCTCCACCGGATCTCAAGGAGGTCTACAACGTGGGACCGGTGAGCGCGCCGGCCCACGAATTCGTCGACCCCGACGAGGCGTCGGTGTACTCGCCAAACCTGTGGCCGGCTGCTCTGCCTGAACTCGAGGAGTCGTGGACCGCGTACTACCGGGCGATGATGGACCTGACGAACCGGCTGATGTCGCTGTGCGCCCGCGGGCTCGACCTCGCCCCGGACTTCTTCGCCGACAAGCTCGACCAGTCGCCCAATGCCCTGCGCGCGATCAACTATCCGGAGCGCGACACCGCTCCCCTGCCCGGTCAGCTGCGGGCCGGGGCGCACACCGACTACGGCACCATCACCGTGCTGCGACAGGACACCGTCGGCGGCCTGGAGGTGCTGGATCTCGACGACAACTGGGTAAGCGTGGAGTCGGTGCCTGGCGCCTTCGTCATCAACATCGGCGACCTGATGGCGCGCTGGACCAACGACCGCTGGAAGTCGACCTTGCACCGGGTCGTCGACCCGCCCGACGAGGCCCAGGCTCGTGCACGGCGGCAGAGCATGCCGTACTTCCAGAACGCCAACTGGTCGGCCGAGATCGCGTGTCTACCGACCTGTCTCGGCCCCGGCGAGCGCCCCAAGTACGAGCCGGTGTTGGCCGGGCCGCACCTGATGAGCAAGTTCCGGAGGTCGGTGACGTTCGGGTGAGCGCGCCACAGGTTCCGGTCATCGACATCGCGTCGTTCCTGGACGGCACGGACCCCGAAACGCCGGCCCGCGCGATCGACGAGGCCGCTCGCCGCAGCGGGTTCTTCCAGATCATCGGGCACGGCATCGAGACGCCGCTGCTCGACGCCGTATATGAAAGGGCGGTGCGGCTGAGCGAGGAGCCCGACGAGGTCAAGGCCGCGCTCGCCTCCCCCACCGGTCACCCCTACCGCGGGCTGATGTCCGAACGCGATGCCCAGGGTGTGGTCTGCTCACAGCGCTTCCACGCCAGCCGATTCGAAGACGCGGCCGACGCGCTGCGCGGTGGGGTCGCGCCGGAGCTGGCCGACTTTTTCGCCCCGAACGCCTGGCCGCAGCTTCCCGGGTTCCGGGAGGACGTCACTGCCCTGTTCACCCGCACCCGCGCCCTTGGCAACCGGTTGATGCAGCTGTTCGCGTTGGCCCTCGAGCTGGGGCCGGACTACTTCGACCCGTACCTCGATCAGGACTCGTCGAGCTTCTCGATCAACTACTACCCGCCTCGCCGCGCGCCCCTGGAGCAGGATCCGACCGTCATCTTCGACGAACACTTCGACGGCGGCACGCTGACGATGTTGCATCAGCGCGGCACCTACGAAGGCCTGCAGATCCGAACGCTCGCCGGCGAGTGGTTCACGGTGCCGGTCGTGCCGGAGGCGTTCGTGATCAACATGGGTGAGCTCATGACGCGGTGGACGAACGACCGCTGGCCGGCGACCCGGCACCGCGTGGTGGCCGCCCGCGACCCCGAAGGACACCGCACCACGCTGACGACCTTCCACCTGCCTGCCGTGTGGACCCACATCAACCCGGTCACCGCATTAAGCGGGGACGACCGGGCGCACTACGACGCGGTCACCGTGTACGAGTGGGAGAACCGCTTCATCAAGAAGACCTACGCCGAGAGGGAGCACACGACCGCCGATCCGTCGACCAACCGCTACCTGGCCGC
>JAVHVH010000243.1:0-58667 GCA_032160665.1 Pseudonocardiales bacterium | reverse complement strand
GGGGGGCGCTGGGGGCGGCGGCGGCGGACCACCGGCACCGGGCGGCGGCGGCGGACCACCGGCCCCCGGCGGCGGCGGCGGAGGGGGCGGGCCAGGCGGGCGCGCACCCGGAGGCGGCGGCGGACCGGGTGGCCGAGCCCCGGGGGGTGGGGGCGGGCCAGGAGGCGCTCCCGGCGGTCGAGCTCCGGGCGGGCCAGGAGGCGCTCCCGGCGGTCGAGCTCCGGGCGGTCCGGCCCCCGGGGCGCCGGGCATGCCTGGACGCGCCGCAGGCTGCCCCGCATGCGGGATCTCGCGCTTGTCCCACACGTCCATGTACATGGCGCCGGTCACGCGTTCCATGATCGACTTCTTGCGCTTCGGCTCGTCCAACTCGTCTTCAGGAATCGGCGGCGGCTCGGGCGCCTTCATCTTCTCGCCGGTCCACTCCAGGAACCCGCCGCAGGAACCGCAGAACGCGTCGGCCTCCTGGTTGTAGGCGCCGCACTTCTTGCAAACGATCATGGGGTGACCACCTCAACGCGATGCACGACGTGGGCCGGCTTGGCCGCGATCACGATGGAGTCGATCGCCTTCGTCGTCTGCTCGGTCATCTCGTCGACAGTGACTCGGACCGCGAGCCGCGGGCTGGCCTGGCCGGGCAGGTCGCCCATGGGATGTGTCGACCAGGCGACCCCACCGCTGTCGGTGATCTCCACAGTTCCTCCGCTTAGCACTTCGAGATTTGCACGCAGACCGCTGATCGTGCCACGCATGCGGTACATCTCGACCGCGGTTGCCACCGCGGCGCGCCGACGTTCCGTCGCCCAGGCCTCGTCGACCTCGATGCCGACCCATCCCGCGAGCCAGTCGAGGAAATCGGTCGGGGTGAGCGCTGGGTCAAAATAGTCGATCAAGCAGTCGAGCGTGACCAGGATCGGGGCCAGCACGTCGTCGAACCCGCTGACGAACCGCATGCTGAACTCGTCTTCCTGGTATATCGCCGGCAGCAGCGGGCCGAACGGTACGGCTGTGTCCAGGTCGGGAATCGTGCCGCGCATCAGTGCTGCTCCACCCGCACCTGGTGCTCATAGGAGAAGAGCAGGCTGTAGGGATCCAGCTCGAGCTTGCGGGTCTCCTTACCCCGCTCACCGGTCACGGGGTTCGCGCCAAACAACCGGGCGTCCTCGACCATGTCCACGCCGCGGATGCGCTGCAGCAAGCCATACACCTCACCCGACTGCACCGGCCGCCCGAACGGCCAGCCCTCGCCGTCTGGTCCTCCGCTGATCGGGTTGAGGTAGCCGTAGAGGGCCGTGAGGGCCTCAGTCTTGATCCGCTCGACGTCGGCGCGCGGGCGGGCGACGATCCGGGCGACGACGGTGACGCCACGGTAGGACGGCGGCTCGACCGACACCCGGGTGCCGATGAGGCGGACCTCGTCCAACCGCTCGCCGATCCGCTGGAGCGTCTCTTCGTCCGGCACGAGTTCGGCGAACTCGATATGGCCGTCGTCTCCAATCGGAGCGGCGGGGACGATCAGCACGCGCAGCGACCCCGCGTTCACGTCGTCTTCGCCTGCGGTGACGCATTCAACCCGGGCGACCTCAGGCGCGGCCTCCATCGCGATCGCCTCGTAGTCCTCGGCGGTGACCGCCCGGCTCCGGGTGCGCAGCAGGATCGGTCCCCGGGCCTTGGCCTGCTCGATCGTCTCGCCGTCGACGCCGCCCTGCGCGGATTCGAGGTTCTCGACGTCGGACACGAACGGGATGGACGACTTGAGCGTGCGGATCGCGCCCTTGGCCACATTGCCGTGCTTCCCGCCGCCGACCGCGTGCCCGCGCATCCTGATCGCTTGACCGCGCTCAGGTACCGCCCCGTACTGGCGCAGACTGCCGTCCGGCTCGCGAGTGGCGGGTCCGAAGCGGACCGATCCGGTCACGGCGTCGAGCACGAAGTGGCGATCGTCCGGACCGGAGGCGGCGAAGTGTTCGACGGCCTCCCACGCTTGCCAACCGTCGTCGGAGGCCACCTCGAGGACGGGACTGCCCGCGCCGGCGAGGATGGGATGCTGCTCAACCGCGAAGACCTGCCCGGGCACGCCGTCGGACTCGCCGAGCGGCTCGACCGCGATGATCTCAGCGTGGATGGCGTCGACGGTGCCGCCGACGGTGGACGCGGCCAGGCTGGTGATGATCGGCGACGAGGTGTACTTCGGGTAGTCCTCGGGCACCTCGATCACCCGTGCGCGCAGCCAGCCCGCGCGGACGCCCTCGATGATCGAAGCCTCGTGACCCGGCGGCACGTGCACGATGACCCGGCCGGCCGCGTTCAGCGCCAGCGTCGAGTCCGAGCTGACCAGGCACGGCTCCCAATCGGAGCCGGTCCACGCATCCCATCCGAGCGGGGGGTAGTCGGGATGCACGCCCACGCCTTCTACCCGCGCGCCGACATCTAGACGGATGACGCAGCGTGGCACCGGGTCGCTGAGTCCGACGAGCATGGTCTCGCCGACGACCGGGACCTCGGAGAAGGCCCGAAACGCCGTCGCCATCTTCAGACCTTCGGTACGGAACTCGGGCGTGGTCTCGCCGTCGGCCAAGGTCGCGACGTCCTGCAGCGTGCACGGGATGATCGTCAAATCGTCGCGGGTGTTGTAGATCAGCGAGTCCTCGCTGTCGGTGCGCGGCGTCGCCACCACCGTTCCGGCGGTGATTCCCACGCTGGCCACGGCGGGCGCGGACAGCCAGAAGGTGACGGGCGCCTTGGCCGGCGTTGCCGGCAGCAGCCGCAGACCGATCATCTCGAGGAACTTCACGTACATGCGGTCCGGGACCTGGTTCAGCCGGAACAGCAGCTGGTCGGTCATGTACGCGAACGTCTCGATGAGCGTGACACCCGGGTCGGAGACGTTGTGATCGGTCCACTCCGGGCAGCGGCGCTGTACCAGCCGCTTGGCGTCGTCGACGAGGTCCTGGAATCGGCGGTCGTCGAGATTCGGAACGGGAAGCGCCATCAGTAGTCGCTCCCGTCGTCAGGGATCGTATAGAAGGGGAAGACCAAGTTCCGGAAGTCGTTCGTGTGCTTGATCGCGTAGCTGATGTCGATGTAGAGCTTGTTGTGCTCCCACGGGTCAATGGTGACGTTGACGGACTTCACGTCCACTCTCGGTTCCCACTGCAACAGCGCGTTGCGCACCTCTTGCGAGAGCTCCGCGGCCGTGTCGATCGTTGCTGACCGGAAGACGTAGTCGCGCAGCCGGCTACCGAAGTTCGGCCGCATCGGCCGCTCGCCCGGATAGGTGGCGAGGATCAGGCGCATCGCCTGTTCCAGCTCGTACTCGCGCCGAGCGAGTGCGATGCCACCGCGGGCGTCCACCGCGAGGGGGAACGCCCAACCGGCGCCAACAAAATCTTGAGACATTGCCGTCCTTAGTTCAGCTGAATCATTTGACCCTGGACCTGCACCATGGCGTTGCTCGTGATCTTCACGCCGAGCTTTCCGGTGAGCTCGAGCTGACCCTCGCTCTCGAGCTTCATGCCGCCCGCGCCGGCCTTGACCTCGATCTTTCCGGCGCCCGAGCAGTCGATGGTGATGGTGCCCGCCGCCGTCTTGCTCTTCGGTGGCGCGGGTTTGCAGGTGAGGGTGACCGTGCCGGCAACCTGGTCGATCTCGAGGCCGAGGTTGCCGTCGCCGGTGCCGAGCACGATGGAGGACTTGTTCGGCGGCGGACCCGGCGGACCCGGCGGCAGATCATCGGTGAACAGCAGCTGGTTGCCCGCAGGCGAGGCGAGGCCACGTCCGGTAACCGCGCCGCCATTGACCGCTGAGTCCATCGTCGAGAACTTGGAGTTGTCGTTGACGAGGCCGCCGAGGATGTAGGGCCTGCGCATGTCCCCGTACTCGAAGCCGACAAGGACCTCGTCACCGACCTCCGGTAGGAACATCGCGCCAGTGCGGGGGCCAGCGGACAGGTGGACCACGCGGGCCCAATCCGTCTCGAAGTCCGGCGCCAGCCAGGGTAGCGCGATCTTGACCCTGCCCTTCTTGTTCGGGTCCTTGACGCTGGTGACGACGCCGCACACGAGGCCGCCCAGATGTGGTTGACGCTCGCGCAGACTGCCGCCGGAGGCCATGCCGAGCAACGACCGGTCGGCGCGCCCACTGACGTAGAAGTGCGTGCGGTAACCGAGTTCCATCGGGTCGAAGACGTGCTTGGCGTTGGTCACCGTCCACTTGCCGACGAAGCTCGTGGGCACGCCGTCGATATCGACCTGCCCGCCGGCCTGGATGGACGGATCACCCATCGCGACGCCTTCGGCTTCGGCGAAGGTGCTCGAGACGTGGTCGGCGAGACCCTTGGCCGCCTGGTCGGCCGCGCTGTCCGCCGCGGAGCCCACCGCGAGCGGACGGTCGACGACGACGAAGGCGGTGTTGCTCGGACTCGACCCGAAGTCAAGCTTCGGCAGACCCGGAATGTTCGGCAGCGACGGTAGCGAGGGCAGCGGAGGCACCAGTCCGGTGGTGGATGCCTTGGCCAGCTTCGAGGGATCCTGGCCGTCGATCGTGGCTGTTCCGGTCTTGGCCGGCGCGGTGCCGACCGCCACCCGTGCCGTCTTGGGGTCCCAGACCCGGACCTCGAAGTCGGGGGTGAGGTTGGCGCCCGAGATCCGCGGTAGGAACGTGAGCAGGTTCTTCTTGAAGGTCAGCTTGCTCGAGTCGCCGATCCCGAGCGCGCTCGCCGCCGCGGATGCGGCGGCGGCCAATGCGCCGCCGAGGCCGCCGCCGCCGCCGGCCGGCATGCCGGACGCCCTGCGGAAGAAGAACTTGCCCTGGCTGACACCGGTTTCGAAGCCGATCTCTCGCGCCCGTTGGGTCAGGAACTCCCAGTCGGTCTGCGCGACCTGCGCGATGTGGTCGTGGGTCACCGACGAGTCGTCGATCGTGCCGATCTTGAGACCCGCCTTCTGCGCCACCTGCCGGGCGATCCCCGAGTCGGTCATGTTCAGGTACGTGCGGGTGCGACGTGCGCGCTGCAGCCGGTGCGCCCGCTCGTAACCGCGCACCACGGTGGTGATCGACGAGTCGACGCAGATTGCCTCGACACCCGTCACCTCCCCGGTGATCAGTGGTGAGGTCGTCGCAGCGCCGTCCTTGCCGGCCGCGATCGAGACCGTGGTCCCGATCGACAAGCCCGCGTCCGCGAGGACTCCGCCGCTCTGGTCGTTGAAGCGCAGTTCGAACATGTCGGGCAGGTGCAGGTGCGTGTCGACGACGACGCGCAACAACTGCCCTCGCAGCGTCGCGGACAGCGCCTTGCCCATACCCGAGCCGACCGTGACCGTCGGCATGACGAGCGTGCCACCGCTAGAGGTGCCACCGGAGACGAGTGAGGTCGGCATCAGCCGCTCGTGAGTTCGTTGGCGTTGGGCAGGTAAACGGTTCGCCCCGGCCGCACCCGGCGAGGGTCGTCGATGCCGTTGATCTCCGCGATCCGGCGCCACAGGCCGGGCTGCCCGTAGTAAAAGTGGGCGAGCGATGCGAGCGACTCGCCGTCGCCGAGGATGTGGGTACGGCGCCCCGGCAGACCGCCCGACGTCGGGTTCGTCGGTAGCGTGCCGAGCGGGCTGGGCATTTCCTGCAACGTCATGTTGACCTTGGCGCGCACCGGGATGCCGGTGGGGTCGAATCGCTCGTAGTTGATGGTGAGGCTCTGCAGCTGCACCGTGTACATGAAGCCCAGGAGCGGCGGGCCCCATTGGAAGGTGAGGTCGGGCGGGGCGTTCTCCAGGTTCGGACCGGAACCCGTCAGGGCGCTCGAGATCGCACCGACCACAGCGCCGACAACCTGGTTCATCGCGTTGTCCAGCGCCGGAGCCATCCAGTTGAGCAGGGTGTCGCACCGCGCCTTCGTGAAGTCTCCTTCGAAGTACACGTCGCTCAGCGCGATCTTCGGCAGCGGCACCCCGGTCGTGGTGTGCTTCGGCTGGGTCGACATCGCCGTCGGCGTCCTGCCGCTGCTTGTGCGGTCGATCTTGATCGTCTTCGGATTGAAGTCGAACGGCACCACCCCGCCCACAGGGGGAAGCGCGACGCAGCGCAACATCGCCGGGATGTGCGCGCCCATGGCACCGGCGATGCCGATGCCCACGCCGACCGCCGCGTCGAGCAGGCCGCCGCTGCCGCCGATCGCCATGCTCACCATCGCGAGCCCCCTGTCACAGAAATCCTTCGTGGACGAGTTCAAGCTTTTCGGTCGCGATGCCCATGGTCATCGCGTCGAGTTCCGGTCCGTCCCACTTGGCCGGATAGACGTTGCGCAGCCGCCACGTCGCGACGGGCATGCCCTTGGCGTCACACAGCGTGATCCGGGCCGTGCCTCCGCCACCTGAGGACCGGGCGTTCATGTAGGTCGCCACCTTGCCGGCGAGCCACCCCTGGACCTTGGCCGAGTCCTTCGCGTTCATCGCGCGCTTGAGCTTGATCGTCTGGTATTCGATCTTGTCCGGAATGATCGTCTGGTAGTCGTAGTTGCCGCCCTCTTCGACCTTGACGTGCTTGAAGTCGACGGTGAGCCCGGAGCAGTGCCCCCAGCCGCCGAGGTCGATGCCGTCGACCTCGACCAGGAAGCGCGTGTTGAGTCCGAGAATCGCATCGAGGCTCAGCGTCATGACAAGGACCTATTCGGTAGTGAGCGGCGGATCATCCGATGGTGGTGTCGTCCTTGAGGAAGCCCTCGTGGTCGAACTCGATCGTCTCGACCGAAATCTGACTCGCGCCGGCGTCCATCGAGTTGATCATCCATTTCTTGGGAATGGCATTGCGCAACTCCCAATCCAGCACGATGTTCGTACCGGTCGAGTCGTAGAGCTTGATCGTGACCTGGCACCGGCTCTTGTCGAAGTGGAAGGAGTTGCTGTCCAACCACTCGCGCACCTTCTTCGAGTCGTCACAGGCAGCGCGGATCAGCTTCACCGACGTGTATTTCGTGTTCGCGGGGAAGAACCAGCGCGCGTTACCGGCGTCGCCCGCGCGATAGTCCGGCATGTCCCACGTGACGTCGAGACCCTCGGCCTTCTGCCAGCTGCCCCAGTCGAAGGACCCGGGCTCGATCACGACGTGGAACCGGTTGGCGAGACCGATCTTGGACTGGTCATTCAGAACTGCCATGGCGTGTCCTTAGCGATAATCGGTGAGCAGGCCAGCCCGCTCACGGTCGACGAGGAGCTCCTGACGCAGGCGCCTGCGCAGGTGGTTGTAGATCCGGACGGACAGCTCTTCCATATCGAGCCGGGTGAGGTCGATCGGAGGCTCGGCGGCCGGCTGGGAGTCGCTCGGAGCGATCCCGACCAGGCCCTTGAGAGCGTCGCTGAGCGACAGCTGCTTCGACGGCCCGGGCGCGGTGGCCGCCGGGGTCGTCGCTGTGGCCGTCGGCGTTCCCGCGCCGGCTGGCAGGGCCGCCGGAGCCGTCGCCGCCCCGCTCGCTGCCGCTGTTCCGTCGGCGGCCGCCGCAGGTACCGGTCGGCCCTGGGCGTCAGTGACGATGGTGTTTTGCGCGTCGTTCTCAGCGAAGACGGTCGGCACCAACGCGGCGCCGAGCCCGCCCATGGTGCCCCAGGCGCTGCGCATGTGCGACCGTGCGGCTTCGGCGTCCGGTCCGGTCGAGACGAAGCCTTGGCCGGCGACCCACTGCGTGTAGGTCTTCGCGCGGGGGGTGTCGTCCGCAGCCCCCGCACCTCCGCCGCCGGAAGTGGTCCCAGGGTTGCCCCACAGCTCGTACATGCGCTCGCGGTCTTCGGCATCGAGTTCGAGCTGGGTCGGCTCGCCGCGGCGGGTGTGTTCGGCGTTGATGACGTCGAGATATTGCTGCTCGCGTTGGTTCTCGTCCGGTACGGGACCCCTCGTGATGCTGCTGACCGTACTGGTCGTCTTGGCGGCCAGGGGCAGGTGCGTGGCCCCAGTCAGGCCGGGGGGTGCCTGGTCGTTGAGTCCCGGGATGTGCACCGGCGGCGTGACGTGCGAGTCCGGGACCGTCGTCGTGGTGGCCTGCTCGGCGACGACCTGGCGGGCGGTGTAGTCGGCGAGCTTCTCGATGTCGGCGCGCATCGGCTCGACCGACGGCGAGATGACCGGCGGAGGCGTCGTGGCGTGCTGGACGATCCGTTCTTCGACCCAGCTCGCGCTCACCGGCGGGGTCGCGTGCACGAGCGGGGTCTCCGGCGCCGGCCCGACCGGCTCCGCGGTGACGTGCAGATCGGGCGAGGCGGCCGAGTACATGCGCTCGGCGGCGAGCGCCTCGGCCTCCAGCACTCGGCCCTCGGTGGTGTCCTCGCCCGGCAGGGAGCCGCCGAATCGACGCTGTTGCGCGGCGTGCACGAGCTCGTGAGCAAGCAGTCCGCGCGCGGTCGGCGAAGTCACCGGCCCGGCATCGTCGGGCAGGTACACCGTCGCGCCGCGCGTGAATGCCCGGGCCTGGCGCTGCCTGGCTTCGGACCCGGCGTCGGAATCGCGGCGCACCGGGACGTCGGCGACGTCGACGCCGTGGCTGGTGCGCAAGGCGTGCGCGAGCTCGGCCGGCGGCCGGCTGACAACAGCACGCTCGGGCGCTCGGGTGACGGTCACCTCGCTCGGGGCGGCTGCAGCAGGACGCATTGCTGCGCGAAACACGAGGGGGGTGGTCCTGGCGGCCGCGCGCACGTCCCCACCGGCGACCGGCCGTACGGTCGGGATCGGCCGCAGCGGTGGGCGCGGTTCGAGCGGACCGCCGCCACCCTCGGGCCCGGATGAGTCAGTGGTGTCGTCCGGATCGGCGCGATGCCGTGGCGCGGTCCGGGCGGACTCCAGGACCGGCGGTGCGTCCGGTGGCTCCGGGACCGGCGGTGCCACAGGGGCCGACGCAACCGGCGGTGGCTCGAGCGCGGGGACGGGCGGCGGTGGCTCTGGAGGCGGAGTGGCCGTCGCGGGAGCGATCGGGGCGGCGGGCGGCGCCGGCTCTGGGGCGGCCGCCGCGGGAGCGGTCGGTTGAGGTTGGGATCCGGCCGGGGGTGGGGCGGACTCGCCGCCGTCGGACTCGGCCTCGCCGCGCATCGGCGCGCCGAGGCCGAGGCGCCGGCTCTCGGCCAGCGAATTGCGGCGGTGCGTCATCGGCGGTTGGTCCTGCCGATGGGACGGCGGCCTTGGGGACGATGCCGGCGGTGGTTCGACCGGCGCGGGGCGCTCGGCTGGGCGCTCGGCCGGCCCGGGCTGGCCCTCCTCGCCCCCCGGTATGTACCGCGGCAGCCCGCTCTTGTGCAGGTTCGCCAGCGCCTGCTGGAACTTGGCACCGGCCTCGGTGGTGGCCGTGAGGTTCGCCGCCTGCGCGCGTTGCTCGTTCTGCTCCTGATAGAAGGACTGCGCGACGCGGGCCGGGGAGGGCGCCGGTGCCGGGGCCACGGGTTCACCGACGTAGTCGCCGGTGGCGGCGGTGAGCGGGGCGTGCTCGGTGATCGGCCGGGCGGTGACGTGGCGCAGCGGCGGCTGCTGGTGGAAGTACGCGGGCAGCTCCGCGGCCGGCGCGGAAGGTTCGGGCGCGGCGGGCTTGACGACCGCGGCCAGGCCGATGACGCGACCGGGTTCCGGGGCACCGTCCGCGGCGCGACGCCGCGCGGGACGCTGCGTCCGGTCCTGGGTCAGTGGCGGACGGATCGGCTGGGCCCCCGTCGTCAGCGGCGACTTCGCGGCCCAGCTCGGGGCGATCGGTGGTAGCGCGGCCCAGCTCGGGGCGGGCGGATTTGTGGGTGCAGCAGAAGGAGGGGCTGACGGCACACCCTGCGTGCCGAGCCCCTTGTCACCGCGGCGTAATCGCCACCGCATGAAACGTCCTTCTCCCTGTTGATCCGTTGGGCTTCGAAGCCGCCTAGTCGTCGTCGTCCCGGGCGTTGATCTCGCCGACCTCGGCGATCACGCGCTGCCTCGTCTTGTGGTCCATGTCGAGAATCTCCGCGAAGCCCCAGTGCAGGTAGTAGCCGACGTACGCGACCTCTTTCCACAGCCGATCGGCCGCGTACGTCACGATCCCCCCGGTGCATCACCGGCGATGTCCACCGCGAACTCCTGGCCGCAGTGCGGGCACGCCACCGCAACCTCGGCGTGCCCGTCCTGATTGATCCGCCGGTACAGGTCCTGCAGGAACGCGAGGTCGGACGCGAAGAGGTTCTCGATCACGAAGGTGTCGATGTCGCGCACGTCGCCCAACCGAGTCACGGTCCGCTCGAGGAGCAGGACGGTGAGGTAGGCCGGGTTCTGCTTGGCCCGCGGGTCGTTCTGGGTGGTGAGTTCATCGCGTGCGGTGGCGAGGCGCATCACCCCGTCGCGGTGACGCCGACCCTGCTGGTCGACGTAACCGCGAGGCAGGGTGAACGGGTACTCGGTCCGCAGTGCGGTGTCGGGAATTTCGACCACAGCTGTCACGGCCGATACTCGCTGCGCTCGATCGGCCGGCGAAGCCCGATACCGATTGTTCGCTCACTGCGTTCGCTCACGGTGCAACTCTCTGGATGTGCTCGCACACCAGCGTGACGGTCTCCATCAGTACCTCACTGGCACCGGCCTTGAGGCCGCCGATCTCCAGCTTGGACGGCCACGCCATCTCAAGGTGATAGCGCGCTACCGCCTTGCCGTCCGTGGAGTACATGATCAGCGAGCAGCTCTTCCGGGCCGCGATGATGTCGCCGTTGAGCACGGCCTCATGCCACAGCCACAGCTCCATACTCTGGTTCTTGCCGCGCTTCAGAGTCAGCGTGGGCGGCTTGCGCTTGCCCGGCAGCTTCTTGAGCGTGACTTCCTTCTCGGTGGACTCGAGCAGCTCGACCGGTTCGACCTCGGTGGTGATGCCCACCAGTTCGGCGAACGAGGCGATCTGGTAGCCGTCGATGACGATGGAGAACCGGGCCGCGGTGATCGCGTCGCCGGGGCCTAGGCCGCCCATGGTGAACCTTCCTTACGTCGGAATGAGGTAGTCATCGCCGCTACTCCTCGAGCCCGGCGCCGTCGGCGAACTGCGAGATGCGGAAGACGACGAACTCGGCCGGCTTGACCGGCGCGATGCCGATCTCGACGGTCAAGATGCCCGCATCGCGGTTCTCGGGTGGGTTGTTCTCCTCGTCGCACTTGACGAAGAACGCCTGCGCCGGGGTCCGGCCGAACAAAGCCCCGTCGCGCCAGACACGGCGCAGGAACATGTTGATCGTCCGCTTGACGGAGTCCCAGAGCTTGGGGTCGTTCGGCTCGAAGACCACCCAGTTCGTACCCGAGAGGATCGACTTCTCGACGTAGTTGAACAGGCGGCGGACGTTGAGGTAGCGCCACTCGGGGTCGCTCGACAGGGTGCGGGCGCCCCAGACGCGGATGCCCTGGCCCGGGAACGAGCGGATGCAGTTGACCGCGACCGGGTTGAGCGTGTCGTGCTCGCCCTTGGTGATGTTGAGCTCGAGCGTGACGGCGCCGCGCACGACCTCGTTGGCCGGCGCCTTGTGCACGCCGCGCGTGGAGTCGTTGCGGGCCCAGATGCCGGCGACGCTGCCCGACGGTGGGATGAAGACCTGCTTGCCGGCCACAGGGTCGGCGACCTTGATCCACGGCCAGTACATGGTGGCGTACTTGCTGTCGTAGCCGGTGACGTCCATGCGCCAGTCCTTGACCTGCTGGGCGTTCATCCCGGGCGGCGTGTCGAGGATCGCGACGCGGTCGGCCATGAGTTCGCAGTGCGCGATCATGGCCAGTTGCACGGCCTTGACGTCTTCCAGGGTGATCTGACCGCCCTGCAGGGCCGCCATCAGGTCCGGGACAGCGAGCATGGTGACGTTGTCGATCGCCTCGAGCCCACCGAAGCCAGTCCGGTCGGCGGAGTTGCCGACATAGGCCGACGGTGCGACCTTCTCCGGCGTCGCCGGCGGCGTCGCCATGGCGACCTCGCCCTGGCGCGGCACCGCGAGCTGGCGGCCGCGGACGTCCTCGATCGTGATCAGCTGCGACTGCTGGCGAACGACCGTGACCACGTTCTGCGGGCCACGGCGCGTGGTGACGTTGTCGAAGGTCTCGACGACCTCGCCGCCCCGCTTGACGAGCAGCTTGAAGACGTCGTCCCCGCCCTCCGAGGCGCCCTGCACCTCGACGGTGAGATCGGCCTGGTCGGCGTTCTTGGCGGCGATGGTCAGTGCCGGCTTCTCTTCGTCTCCGGCGGAGGGCAGCTCGGCGATCGGCGCCGAGGTCCCGCCGTTCGAGCCGGATGAACCGCCGACGCGAACGACGTAGGCGATGCCTCCGCCGTTCAGGAAGTAGCCGTACACGGCATGGGCGAGGTAAAAGCCGTCGACGAAGTCCCCGAAGGTCGTCTTGAACTGCGTCCAGTTCGTCACGAGGACGGGCTCGTTGAGTGGACCCGTCTCGGCGAAACCTACGAACGCGGCGACCGCCGTGCCGACGGCCTCGATGGGCCTTGAGCCCGACGAGACCTCCTCCATGTACACGCCTGGTGAGAGGTAACTGCTTGGCATTCGTGACTCCCGTCCACATGAGGTGATCGCGAATCTCGCAGTCCTCAACCTCTCGCGCAGGGGCGCGCAGGGTGGGGGGAAGGGCAGACGGAACTGCACTAAGAGGCAATTCAAGACAGTCCGTTTGGTACGTGCACACGCTCTTTCGGCCGGTCCGTCGACTCGTCACGCTGCGGGAATGATTGCCGAGGTGGACGAGGCGCTGTGCCGCGCCCTCGCCCGGGTGCTCCCCAAAGGCGCCGTCGTCCGCCTGGATCCGCCCAAACCGACGTGGAACACCGAGAAGCCGTCCCAGGCCATCGACCTGTTCCTCTTCGGCCTGGCCGGCGACAACCGGGGGGCGGCCTCAGGTTGGGAAGAGGTCCGGGATCCGCGCGGCCGCGTGCTGTCCCGCGCCGAGCCGCCGCGCCGCTATCAGCTGTCCTACCTCGTGACCGCGCGCGCACCGAAGATCTCCGAAGAGCACGAGCTGCTCGACACCGCCCTGCGCGCGTTGACCGACGGGGACGCCCTGCCCGAGTCCTGCCTGCCCCAGGCGCTGCTCGACACCGGCATGCCGGTGCTGGTGGATCTCGATCCGGCCGGGCCCGGACCGCTATGGACGAGCCTGGGCATGCCGGCCCGGGCCGCATTCGTCCTCACCGTCAGCGCTCCGCACCGCCCGACCCCGGACACCGAACTGGCGCCGCCGGCCGAGAGCATGAACCTGAAGAGCGACCGCTACGGGAAGGGGCCGGGCGGTGAATCGCCCACCTCACCGGCGGTCGAGAAACGCTGGAAGCGCGTGGGGACCGGCGTCCAGCCATGACCGCGTTCGGGGACGAGCCAGAACTTGCCCTCGGTGACAGCGGCGACTGGGTGACCCAGTTGCAGATGCGACTGCACGCGATCGGGTTGCACGACGGTGCCCTCGACGGTTCGTTCGGGGAGAGCACGGCCAAGGCCGTCACCGAACTCCAGGACCAGGGCGGCGTCGCGGCGGACGGCCGGGTCGGCCCGGCGACGTGGCAGGCCCTGCAGCACGCGGAGCACAGCGCGGGCGTGGCCAACCCGTTCGAGCGGGCGAACCCGAACGATGCGTCTGACGGTGCCCATCCCGATGCCGTCGCCACCGCCGTGGGCACCCTGTCCGAAGACCGACACTGGCGTTGGGACGGCGACGGGTGGCGGGCCAACGAGGAGCCCGCCGATCTTGCGCCTGCGGCTGTTCACGACGGTGGTCGCCTGTCCGCCGACGGCCAGTGGCTGTGGGACGGCAACCAGTGGCAACCCGTCAGTTGATACCGAGGAAAGGACTACCGCGATGACCCTCATGGGCGACGAACCGGAACTCGGGCTGGGTGACAGCGGCGAGCACGTGACCCAACTGCAGGACCGGCTGCGCGGGTTGGGGTTGCTCGATAAGCACCCCGACGGCACCTACGACGACGCCACCCAAACGGCCGTCCGGCAGTTTCAGAGCAACCTGGGTCTGGACAATGACGGGGCTGTCACCCCGGAGACGTGGCAATCCCTCGATCAGCACATGCTGTCCAACGGGCTGACCTACAACCACTTCGCCGGCCCGGCCAGCCAGCACTGGGACGTCGAGCAACAACCGGCACACGAGCACGCGGACGCGGCCGAGGCGGCCGGCGGCGGGGACGAGGCCGCGACACTCTCGCCGGACGGTCTGTGGAAGTGGGACGGCCAGGACTGGAAGCCGGCCGGCGAGCAACCGGCCGCCGCGGACGAAGGGCCGGCCGTGATCCCCCACATCGACAACATCCACCCAGCGATCCAGGGTGACGAGCGCTTCTCCACTTTCCACGAATTCCTGCGCGAGAACAGCAACCAGTAGGCATCGACCCAAGAGGGGCCCGACATGGATCAGAAGGAAGGCGCGGGACACCACGCCATCACGCGTGCGGCGGTCCGGGAATTCTTCGCGTCCGGTCGGGCCGGGACCGACGGCAAGATCGACGGGATGACCGAGGACGAGTACTTCCACGCCCTCGACGCCGCTCAGGAGCATGCCGACCGCTGGTACGGACCGACGACGCATCCGGCCTGGGAAGATCCCGACGCGCAGCGCGAGCACGGGATGGCCGATCCGTACCACTCCGGCCAGTGGAACGTCGACACCGATCGCCAGTTCGTCGAAAACGAGCTCTCCCAGGCGCACGAGGGCGGCGCGCGGGCCACCGAGATGGGGCACGTCGGCGCGGCGGCCCATGCGCTCGAGGACAGCTACAGCCAGGCGCACGCGTTCCGCGGCTCGTCGGTGAACTCCGGCGATCCCAACGCGCCGATCGAGTCCTTCAACGTGTTCGACCCGATCCCGAACCCGAACATGGGGACGTGGGGCAAGTTCGGCGACGAGCAGGGCACCCATGACGAACGCTTCGACACGACCGACGTGGACGCCGCCGGGAACCCGGTCCACGGGAGCGACCAGGCCGCGGTGCACGCCACCGCGCAGATGCTCGAGTCGTATCACGACCACCGCGGCGAGTCGATGGCTCAGGCGAACGCGGCGAACCACGAGACTGTCAGCCAGTTCTACCAGCCGGCCGACGGCGGGGTCGGCGTCAACACCGCGGCGACACCGGAATGGCGGGCCGAACGCGACCGCCGGCTGCAGGAACATGCCGACGAGGACGCGGCCCGCGCGGCGGCCGGCGCCGGCGGGGCAGGTGGCGACGGCGGCGGCGCGGGCGGCAGTGCATACGACCCGAGCGAGCCGAACATGTCGGTCGAGCCCCCTGCTGAGCCCAACGCGTCCTACCAGCCGGTCGAACCGAGCTCGTCGGAGCCGAACGCGTCCTACCAGCCGCCGGCCGAGCCGACCGCGTCCTACCAACCTGCGGAGCCGAACCAGTCGACGCCGCCGGCCGAGCCCAACGCGTCCTACCAGCCGGCCGAGCCGACCGCGTCCGAGCCCAACGCGTCCTACCAGCCGGAGGCGGCCTCGTCGTCGTCACCCGACGGTTCGTAATCGCGGACGCGACGAGCAGGCGAGAGCTGCCGGCAGTGCGAGGATGAGGGCATGACGTTGACGGGGGACGAACCGGATCTCGGGCTGGGCGAGACCGGCGAGTGGGTCATCATGCTGCAGGTCCGGCTGTACGGACTGCGCATCTTCCAGGACTTCCCGGACGGGTCCTACGGGATGTCCACCGAGAACGCGGTCAGAGTGTTGCAGACGCAGCTCGGGCACACTCCCACCGGTGAGGTCGACCGCGAAACGTGGGAGGCGCTGCTGCACCAGGAGCAGCAGGTCGGCATCAACTACCAATACCAGTCTCCGTACGACGCGCTCGCCCAGCTGCGATACGACCTCGAACATGGCGGCCAGCGTGACGGCTGGGGCAACCACTTCGAGGGGGACCAGCAGGACGGGTCAGCCGAACAATCGCCGCAGACCGGCCAGCTCTCGCCGGACGGTCAATGGCGCTGGGACGGCTCGGACTGGCAGGCCGCTGACGGTCAGGCCGGCGGGTCGGCCGGGAGCAGTTCGAATGTCGGCCAGCTGTCCGACGACGGTCAGTGGCGCTGGGACGGCTCGGACTGGCAGGCCGCCGACGGTCAGGCCGCTGGGTCGACCGCATCCAGCGGGAGCAGCACGTACGTCGGCCAGCTGTCCGACGACGGCGCGTGGCGCTGGGATGGGAACCAATGGGCGAGCGCAGCCGGTGGCGGCGACGGCCACCTCGGGCAGCTCTCCGACGACGGCCGTTGGCGCTGGGACGGCAGCCAATGGCAGGCCGCCTGAGGGCAGCCGCCTGAGGGGCCGCCCGAGGGCAGCCGCCTCATCAGCTCGCGAAGAGGCGGGCGGCTCGGTTCGCGGCGACGGGAACCGGTTCGAGCACGACCGCGCCGATCGACGCCAGCGACACATCGTGGCGGTCGAGCCACAGGTCGTCGGCGTGCACCGGCGGATCGCTGGGCGCGAGGGCCCGCACATCCAGGGTGTAGCCGAGCGAGCCGCTGATCGCGGGTTCGTCGGCCCCGCTTCCGCCGGCAATCTCGATCGCGCAGTCGCCGGCGAAGCGGCGGGTGCGGGCGGCCGGCACCGACGTCGACGAATGCGTGAATCGATGCCCGCCGCTGCTCTCGATCGCCGGGCGATCGGCTCGCAGCGCGCTGACGAACAGGCCGTCGGCGATCCGGTGAAGCGCGGCACCGGCGATGCGCAGGGAGGCTCGATCCTCGGTCGGCTCGCTCGCATCGCCCGGCGGGCAGGTCACGGTGAGCGATCCGGTGAATGTCAGCGAGAACTCGAGCAGGACGTCGCCGATGTAGGTGACGGCGCGCGCGATCACCTGCTCGGGCGGCACGTACCGGTATACGGCGCGCTCGTCGCCGGTCCGGGCCCGCGGGGTAGCTGCCAACGCCTCACCTGGTCGAAGAAGGTCCAGACGCGTGGTGGCCAGCGCCCGGGATTGACGGTAGAGCCGCGCCGGTCCGGTGGTACCGCCCGAATGGGCAGTTCACCGTACGGCGGCGCGTCCGCTGTGTGGCTGCGATGAGTGCAAAGGTGTGAATCACCGCGGAGACACGCCCAATTCCTATTTCCACTTCCGATCGGACGTCGGTGTACGCGACGATCACCGCGTGCTCGTACAAGGCCGCCGCCGTGATGGACGAACGTGGCTGCTGCGACCGTCGACAACAGAGTTGTACCGGGTCGTCTCGGCTCTCGCATTTCGGATGGAGTACACGCAGGCGCCGGACGAGCTGTTGACGGCGGTGACCGAGCTGATCGGCAGCGAACTGCGGCTGCCGTATGTCCTTATCGAGATCGACCACGACGCGTGGGGCGAGGCGTCGGCCGAGTTCGGCAGTCCGGTCGGTGCGCAGCTGCGGTTGCCGCTGACCTATCAGGGGTACCCGGCCGGCCAGCTCGTGGTCAGTGGCAGCCGGCCCGGTCGCCCGGTCAGCCGTCGGGAGCGCCGGATCCTGCTCGACGTCGCCCGCCATGCCGGGGCCGCCCTGCACACGGCGCGCCTGCTCGGTGATCTGCGACAGAGTCTCGACCAGGTGCTGTACGCCCGCGAGGAAGAGCGCCGCCGGCTCCGCCACGAGCTGCACGACAGTCTCGGACCGATCCTGGCCGGGATCTCGCTCGGGCTGCATGCCGCGCGCCGCGTGATGCACCGCGACCCGGATCAGGCCGAGCAGCTCGTCAGCCACCTGGAACAGGAGCTGCAGTCGGCGATCGGCGAGGTCCGCAGGCTGTTCGAGACGCTGCGCCCGCCCGCCCTCGACCAGCTCGGACTCGTTCTGGCCGTCCGCGAACACATCGACATCCTCGCGACCAGGATGCGCACCGACGAGGAGCTTCCGCAGCAGGTTTCGTTCGCGCTGAACCATACCGGCGATCTCGCGACGCTGCCGGCCATCGTCGAGGTCGCTGCCTATCGCATCATCTGCGAGGCGCTGACCAACGTCGCCCGCCATTCGCGCGCACGCACCTGCACGGTGAACCTCAGCCGGGACAAGGCGTTGCGCGTCGAGGTGATCGACGACGGTGTCGGCATGGCTGGGCCGGCCAGCCGCGGACTCGGATTGGGCTCGATGCGCGAGCGGGCCGCTGAACTGGGCGGAACGTTCGTCGTCGACCCACCACCGCGCGGGGGCACCCGCATCATCGCGACGCTGCCGATTCAGCCCGAGGCGATGGCGCGCGCAGTGGCTGCGCGATGACCGAGGGTCCGGAGGCGACCGGCCCACCGAACGCGCTGCGGGTGCTGGTCGTCGATGACCACCCGCTCTTCCGGTTCGGGCTGTGCGCGGCGCTCGCTCAGCGCGATGACATCGAAGTCGTCGGTGAGGCCGCCGGGGGACAGGCGGCGATCGCCGCCGCGGCCGCGACCAGCCCGGACGTCATCGTCATGGACCTGCACCTGCCCGACCTGGGCGGCGTCGAGGCCACCCGGGCGATCACGAATGCCGCTCCGAAGATCGGCGTCCTCGTCTTGACCATGTTCGACGACAGCGAGTCGGTGTTCAACGCGATGCGGGCCGGCGCCCGGGGTTATCTGCTGAAGGGCGCCGAACCCGACGAACTGGTACGAGCCGTCCAGGCCGTCGCACGCGGCGAGGCCATCTTCGGCCAATCGATCGCCGCCCAGGTGCTGCGCTATTTCAACGGTCTGACCAGCTCGGCGGTGTCGTTCCCCGAGCTCACCTCACGTGAGCGTGAGGTCCTCGAGTTGATCGCGGCGGGGCGCAACAACACCGAGATCGCGCAGGTGCTCTCGCTCTCGGGCAAGACGGTGCGCAACCACGTCTCGATCATCTTCAGCAAGTTGCGGGTAGCCGACCGCGCCCAGGCCATCGTCCGCGCCCGGGAAGCCGGCCTGGGACAACGACCTGGGGGGAATTGATCGCATTTGAGATGACCTGTCAGCTGCCCCAGCGGGCAGAGTCGGGACACCAGTCCCATGCGCCCGGGTCATCACCTACGGCAGGCTCCGCTGCGTTACGAAGTCATTCGCACGGATTCGCGCCATCGGAGGCGGCGAACCTGCGGACTATCAGGGGGGCCTGATGACCACCATTGCCATACGCATACCGGTGCTTTTGATCGCGACAGATCCGATCTTGCGCAACGGTCTGCGGACGACGCTGTACTCACGGCCTGAGATGCGCCTCATCGATGAGGACGACTCGTCGCCGGACACCGTTGTTATCGTCGCGACCGACCGCATTGACGACCAGACCAAGCAGACGCTGCGCAGCCTGCAGTGTCGGCGGATGACCAAGGTCGTCCTGATCGCCGGTGAACTCGATGACGCTGATGTCCTGGCCGCCGTAGAGAACGGCGTCTGCGCCGTCGCTCGTCGCGCCGAGGTCGACGCCGACATCCTGGTCCGGCTGGCCACGGCGGCGATGTCGGGCGAGGGCGTCCTGCCGCCGGACCTGTTGGGTCGGCTGCTCGGGCGGGTGTCGCGCCTGCAGCGGCAGGTGCTCGAGCCGCGCGGGTTGCACATCGCGGGCTTCACCGACCGCGAGACCGAGGTGCTGCGTCTGCTCGCCGCCGGACTGTCGACCAGTGAGATCGCCCGGCAGCTCTCCTACTCGCAGCGCACGATCAAGAGCATCGTCCACGACGTCACGAACCGCTTCCAACTGCGCAACCGCTCCCACGCGGTCGCGTTCGCGATGCGCGAGGGGCTTATCTGAGCGGCCTGATCACAACGAAAGAGCCGGCGGAGCAGATGCTCCGCCGGCGCTTTCGTGTCCAGGACCGTCAGGTGGTGGGCTTCGTGACGAAGCGCCCGGTGAACAGGATCGACGGGTGGCAGTGTGTCGTCGTGGTCGATTGGCAGTTGACGGCGACGCGCAACGGGGTCGCAGATGTGAACACCAAGGGCTCGTCGTCGAAGTGGTGGTCGAGGTCGCGGAAGTTCGCCAGACCCTCGGTGAGCAGGATCTCGCCCGATCCGCGCTGAATCTGCAAGGTGCCCGTGTCGCCATTCGGGTTCTGCATGACCACGGCCGTGATCACCAGGACCTTTTTGGAGCCAATCGTCGGGCCGGGAGTGACGGTGAAGGAGGTGAAGTTGCCTGCGGTCGGCGCGGTGTCGGTCTGGAGGCTGAAGGCGGTGGCCGTGCCGTTGGCCAAGACAGCGCCGCCGGGGCCGGTGCCGCCGGCCGGCGACGTCGCGCCGCCGCCCTTTGCGCTGGCCGCGGCGCTCGCACTCTTCAAAGCCTGAGACGCGGCGCCCTGGGCCTGCTTGGCCTGGGACTGGGCGGCGGCCGCCTGCGCCTGGGCCGAGCTCGCCGCTTCGACCAGCGAGCTGTTCTGCGACTTGACCGCCTTCGCCGCTGCGTTCTTCGCGGCGGTGTCGATCTGGGGCTTGAGCAGCGTCTGGTAAAGGACGAAACCGACGATCGCCAGGACCGCGAGGATGGCGATTGCCGGGATCAGCCACGCAGGTAGCAGCTGCTTCTGGCTCATGGTGCCGCGAGTGGCCACCGGTGCGGTGTTGCTCGGAACGACGGTGACGACGAAGGGATGCTGGCGATCAGCGCCCTTGAGGAAGCGCTTCTCGGGCTTGGCGACCAGGCGGATGAACGCTCCGGCGCCCGGCTCGAGCGTCGCGAGCCGATGGTCCATCTTGAAGTTGAGGGCTTCTTCCTCGTCGGTCGCGGTGACCTCGACCGTCGTGGGCTGGTTGCCGTTGTTGTCGACCGCAACCTGGTGCTTGCCCTTGCGGCTACCCCGGGACTGGCGCGGGACGAGTTCGACCTGGACATCGTCGAACGGCGCGACGTCGATCGTGCCTTCGGCGACCGTCGATCCCGGCGGGTCCTCGCGCGATACGACGCGCAGCCCGAAGGGCACGACGCCGGCGGGGACGAGCGGGGACTTCGCGGGTGCGAAGGTGACCGTCACCTCCACATCGGCGCCGGGCAGGAGGTTGACGACCCTCGGCTCGACTTTCGTCCACTCGGCACTGTTGCCGACCACATCGATGGTGAATTGGTCGACCACCTGCCCCGTGTTGCGCACGAGCATGGTGGCCGTCGTGGTTGCTCCCGGATCGACGCGGACGTCGCGAACCGGCAGCGCGGTCGCTGCACCCATGGCACGGGAGTCTGACAGATCAACAGGCATATGGTGGAGACGACGAGGGGGAGCGGACCGGGGCAGTCGAATCTGCCCTTTGGGGCAGCCGCAGGCGCCTACGCGGCGCGTTCACGGCGAATGTCCGGATATGTCAATGCAGTCCGTGACCTCGGCGTCACCCCGTATGCCGTGCGCACGCTTTACCCTTTGCGGGACTGCACCACCAGGGGGGCTTTGGCGTGCGCAGAAGGACACGTTCACTCGCGATCGCGTTCGCGGCTGCTCTGTGCTGCGTCGCGTTCGTGCAAGCCAGCTCCAGCGGCATCACGGTGCAAACGCCAGCTGCGGCTGCGACCGTGGCCGCCAATGCCGCCTCCGCTGCGGCTGCCGCTGTTTCGGGGTCATCCTCGTCGCCCGGCGACACGGTCCGGACCTCGGTCGTGAACGGCACCGATGGACAGGCCACGCACGGCGGCCAGGACCCGATGATCTCCGGTAATGGGCGGTGGCAGGTCTTCAGCAGCCTCGACGCCCTTCAACCGAGCAGCCCGTCCGCGCAGGCGGACCGGGAAAACATCTTCGTCCGCGACTTGAAGAACAACACCACGACCCAGCTCAGCGAGGGCGACTCGGCGCCAGCCACGGGCGACGGGACGCCCCAAGTTCCCAGTGCCGACAGTTACCAGCCAAGCATCACGGACGACGGTCGCTACATCTCCTTCCTCACCAACGCGACGAACATTGTGACCGCCGCCGCCGCTCCGTCCTTGACGCTGGTGGTGTGCGATCGCGACCCGAACAGCAACGGCACGTTCGACGAGCTCAGGACGAACGGCAGCCTGACCAACGTCTGTAAGCCGGTGTACTCCACGGCGACGACCTCGGCGGATGCGATCTCCACCTTCGATACGCCCCAGCTCGCTGGTGCCGCGAACCGGATCGTCTGGACGCAGCAAAATGGGTCCGCCTTCCGAACCCATGTGTGGAGTGCCGCCGTCACCGACAGCGTTGGGTTGAATCCCGGTAGCCCGCTCCGGGTCCCGATGCTGCTCCCTACCCCGGCGGGCTGTGGGACTCAACCGTCCGAAGCGGAAACGACTGAGACCGAGCCGATCATCGGCGACAACGGCGGAGAGATCTTCTTCACGGTGGGGTTCCCCTGGGGCAATTACTGCACTGCGATCGTCGGGGTGTTCAGCTACGCGACGCCCGGATTCGAGGTCACCACGCGGTACGACGTCGTGCCGACCGGCTGCGGTTCCGGCTTCCTGGGTAATCGCACCGTATTGGTCGGTGACTGTGCGGGCGTGGGCGGCACGGTTACCACGAACTACGTGGACACTCCTTCGATCAACGCCTTTGGCTCGGAGGTCCTGTTTCATTACCACGACGGCCCTTCTCAGATCAATTTCGCCGGTCCGCACGCCGCGGCCCTGCCGACCACTGACACGGACTGGATGGTGCTCACTCGCAGCACCTTCTCGGGCGAGACGTCGGAGATCGCGTCCCGGAACAACGCAGGCGGTCTGATCAACAGTTCTGTCGGCGCAGTGTCCGAGGACGGACGCTTCCTGGCGTTCGCGACCAGCGATGCCGGTGCACACGACGGCCAGGACGTGGCCGGGGCGCAGATCGTCGCCCGCGACTTGACGATCGACGCGCAGCGGGCCGACGCTGCGCTGCCGCGGTTGAAGGGCGCCCTGGTCACACCGAGCGTGTCGACCTGCGTGCCTCCGCCGCCGGCGGGTGTGGCCTGCGCGAGCGCCGCGGGCCGGGTCTCGAGCATCTCGCTCGACGACAACGGCGCCCGGATCAGCTTCACCAGCATCGCGGCGGATCTCGTCCCCAACGACACGAACACGACGAACCCCGACGCGTTCGTCCGGACCTGGCAGCCCACCCTGGCCAACGGCACCGCAGACCTGGGCGACGTCCAGGCCGGATCGAGCACGGTCGTCCAGGTACCGGCACAAGTCACGAGCTTCGGCCCGGTCGACTTCGGCACCGTCGTGATCGGCGGCGACGTCGCTGAATTCAGCGAGGAAGGCAACACCTGCTACGCCTACCGGACCTTCTATCTGGGCGACAGCTGCAAGATCGCAATCCGATTCGCTCCGGACGCCAACACGCTCGGTGCCCGAACGGCGACGGTCTCGATCAATTCCGAGCAGTACCCCGCGCCGCGACAGGTGAGCACGTTGACGGCCAATGTCGTGCCGAACGGTCCGAAGAGTGCGGCCGGCGACAACACCCGGACGTCGGTGCGGAACAACGGCGGCCAGTCGCTCTCCGGAGGCAGTCAGTCGATGATCTCCGGCAACGGCCGCTGGCAGGTGTTCGTCAGCGATTCGAACCTCACCGGCCGGACTCCGGTCGACCCGGCCGACAGCCAGCCCGAGAACGTCTTCGTGCGCGACCTCGCCGACCCGCAGCACACCCTGCAGATCAGCCTGCACACGAACGTCGGCGCGGACCCCCCGCCGGCGGTGCCGCGTCCGGTCGCGGTCACCGGAAAGCCGAGGGGCGCGAGTCCGAACCTCAGCAGTTTCCAGCCGAGCATCTCCAGCGACGGCCGGTTCGTCTCGTTCTTCACGCGGGCGACCGACATCGTCCGCTTCCCGGCCCTGCCCAGCGACACGCCCGACCTCGCACTTGTTGTGTGCGACCGCGATCCGACCGGTACCAAGGATGCCGCCGGAAACGCGGTCCTGGACCTGCTACGCAAGGGCACACAGGTCCCCAACTACGTCTGCTTCCCGGTCCAGAGCGGCAAGTTGTTCGGCACCGATGACCCCGGCGTAACCATCGGCTCGACTCCGCGGCTCTCCGGTGACGGCACCAGGATCGGCTGGGTCGAGAACGTGGACTTCAGCGACGACCGGGTTCGCGTGGCGACGTTGAGCACGCCCGGCGGCAAGCTCCATGCCCCGACGAACTTCCGCTACGTCCCGAGCACCATCTTCGGGTTCACTGACAGCGCCACCCGGAACTCGGGCGAGACCCAACAGGACGACCCGACACTCACCGAGGACGGCAACGCCGTCGTTTACCTGGCCCGGGGTTGCGCTTTCTCGGGATGCACGCCGGGCAGCGCGGTTATCGAGACCGACCTCGTGTCGGGGAACAGCTTCCGCCTCGACATCATCAACGGCGACGAGCCGCTCGGCAACGCCGGCGGGCAGTTCGACCCGCCCGCGGTGTCCGACGACGGCAACCGTGTCGCGTTCGCCTTTGCGGCCCCCAACGACGCCTTCAGCCTGGTCTACGTCGTCACCCGCACCGCCTCCGCGCCGCAAACGGTGATCGCTTCTCGCGACAACCGGGGCAACCCGGCGGCGGGTGCGGTACCAGCGTTGTCAGGCGACGGTCGATACCTCGCCTTCCAGACGAGCCAGCCGAACGAGCACAACGGCGTGGAACCCCGCGGTGGCAACTGCACGGGCGACAACGTGAACTGCCAGATCGTCGCGCGTGACTTGGTGAAGGACGAAGTGCGGGCCGCTGCGGTTCCGCCCCAGCCCTGGGTGCCGAGCGAGATCGTGTCGTCGAGCGTGGCTGCCACTTGCGTCACGAAGCTCCCGCCTGGCCGGGTGTGCGCCGCCGATGGCTTTTCGACGAATCCGTCGATCGACCAGACCGGATCGGAGATCGGCTTCGACTCCGATGCCGCCGACATCGTGGCGGGTGACACCAACCTGAACAACGACGGCGAGGGGGGCGACTTCCCGGCCCGCGATGCGTTTGTGCACACCTGGCGGCCGACCCTGTCGACGACGCCGGCGTCCTTCGATTTCGGAACGGTGAAGCTGGGCGACCACGTCGATAAGACGTTCACCGTCACCGAGTCCGGGTTCGGACCGATCTCGTTCGGTACGACCAAGATTGCCGGCGCGAATGCCGCCGACTTCAAGGTGCTCAGCGCGACGTGTACCGCCCGGACGCTGAACGACACGCAGCAGTGCAAGATCAAGATCCGGTTCACCCCGTCGGCACCGGGGAGCCGGGGGTCGACGCTCTCGACGAGTGTGGGCAAGAACGGCTACCCGCGGCACAACCCGCAGAACACGATCTCCTACGACCCGGCGCTGCTGCGAACCGTCACCGGCTTCGGCAAGAGCGCAGCCGGGGTCCCGGACGCCACGGTGAACCCGACGACGGTGAACTTCGGCAACCAGTTGCCCGAGAAGGTTCCCGGCGTGACGAAGAAGGTCACGATGACGAATACCGGTAGCTCGACCCTCGTCGTCGACAATGTCGTCGTCAGCGACACCACCCATCCCGGAGCCAGTGGCGACTACACGGTCGACTTCGCGGACTGCGCGGGCGGTGTTCCGCCAGGTGGGTCGTGCACCGTGACGGTGACCTTCGTCGGCCACGCCGTCGGCCACCGCGACGCGGTTCTGGTGATCACCGACAACTCCGTCGGCAGCCCCACGACGATCACCTTGCTGGCCAACATTCCCAAGCCCACGGTCGCTGCCAATCCAGGCGTCAGCCCGCCCGGTCGCGTCGTGACGTTGACCGGGACCGGGTTCGCCCCGAACCGCGTGGTGGACATCGGAATCAAGACGCAAGGGGAGAGCGCGCACGTGAAGACGGACGCGCTCGGCGCCTTCACCGTCGGCCTGGTGCTGTTCCCGAGTAACAGCACGGGCCCGCGGATCATCACGGCGCACTCCAACGGGACCGGCGCCAGCATCTCGGCCAACGGCCCCCTGCTGGTGGTCCTGGGCTCATTGGATTCGCCCCGCCTCGTAATGCGCCACTGAGCCGGCGCGACCTCTGCCCGAAAGGGCAGCGCGCCGGGGCAGCTTGATCATCGACGTCATGCCGCCGGGGGAATACGCTGCGCGCTGGCCGGTATGAACGGGAGCGTTGGCGTGCTGACAAGACGACGCGTCGTGGCCTCGGTGGTGGCGCTCGCGTGCGTCACTGCCTGGGTCACCTTGATCGCGCCCGCATCCACGAGTAGCGCCGCAGCCCCCGTTGGCCAGACCGTGCGCGCGTCGGTCGCCAACAACGGCTCGGAGTCAGTCGACGGCGGCTACCACTCGGTCATTTCCGGCAACGGTCGCTACGACGCGTTCGTCAGCACCACCCCCGGCCTCGCGCCCGGCGCCGGCCTGGGATGCCAGTTCTTTGAAGGCGCCGTGTGCCAGCGGTACTACCCCGGCATCTATGTGCGGGATCTCGAGACCGGGCACACGACGTTGATCACCGCCGGCTGGTCGGCGGACGGGCCTACGGTTTACGGGTCCCCGGCCGACAACGCCAGCGACTACCCGACCCTGTCCAAGGACGGCCGCTACATCGCGTTCATGACGTCGGCCAGTTGGTCCACCAACTTCGACTTCGCGACACCGACCAACCCGGAGGGAGCCCAGACGCTGGTCGTCTGCGACCGCGACCCCAACCACAATGGCGTGTTCGACGAGCGGGTGCGGCATTCCAGTGCGACCGATCCCGGCTTTAACATTCCGTGCCAGCCGGTCAACGTCGTGAACTTCCCGCTCGGGGCCGACGGCGCGCCGCACCTGTCGGCCGACGGCAAGCGCATCGTGTGGGCCGAGCGGCCCGGTGACGACAACGACCAAGTCTCGTTCGCCGACATTCCGATGGCCGCGAACGGAGTCCTCGGAGCTGGCCCGTACGTCAGCGCCACTCACCTGGTCCCACTCGAGATCGTGTACGCCGGAGATGCGCGGCAGGGGACCGACAGCAGTCAACCCGCGATATCGGCTGATGGCCGGTTCATCGTGGGACAGCTGAGCGTCCCCGCTAACCCACGTTTCCTGGTGATTTTCGAGTGGCAGGTGGACACGTCGGGCGACCCGCGGCCCACGCGGCGCATCGACGTCTCCCCCTTGCCCGCGCTGCCCGCGCCGCCGCCCCCGTTCCCGTCATATGTGGGTCAGGGCAACGAAGTCGGACGTCCTCAGGTGTCCAGCAATGGCACAAGGGTGGTTTTCGAGGCCAACAATGAGGGGTTCTTCAGCAGTTACCCGGACGTCTACGCGACGACCGTCGACACGGGCCAGCTCGGCAATCCCCAGGCCGAACCGGCGCACGACACGGTCATCGTCTCGGCCCTGCCCGACGGTTCGGCGGCCGGAGGGCCGGGCGACGGCGCGTATCCCGCCATCTCGGCCGACGGTCGCTACGTCGCCTTCGTGACCGATCGCGCGGGTATGTATGACGGGCCGATCCCTAACCAGTTGTCCGACTTCAGCTGCCTAAATCCCAGCAGCGGCTTCGCGGCCGGCGCGTTCGCCGGCGCACCGGCTCCAGCTGCAGCGGCAAAGCCGGCCGTTGCCGCGCCCAGACCCGCCCCTGCGGCGGCGCCGCCGCTCACGCCCAGTCCCACGAGCACGAGCGGAGCAGCCGGGACGCGGACCCCGTGCCAGGTCGTCGAACGGGACCTCGTAGCCGACGCTGCGAACGTGACTGCGGGAGATCCTTTTGCGAAGGCCCACCTGGCGTCCCCGCATGCCGGCCCGAACGCGGTCCCCGCGTGCGCGACCGACAACCTAGGAAATCCGTGCGCCGGCAGCGATGACAGCACGAATCCGGTCTCCCTATCGGCGACCGGCGGGCGGGTGGCCTACGACTCGAACGCACCCGACCTCATCGACAACGACACCAACGCCAGGAGCTTCGGACCGGGCGGGTTCTTCGCCGGCACGGATGCGTTCGTCCGGACCTGGACTCCGGCGCTCACGGCCGCCCCGATCGCGTTCGGCGACGTGTTGCTCGGGCAGAGCAGCAGCCAGCCACTGACGTTCACCGTGACCGGCTTCGGCCCGGTCACGATCGACTCGATCACACCCGGGGGGACGGACCACGACGACTTCACCGTGACGACGAACTGCACGCCCCCCGTGAAGGAGGCCCTGCACGAGAACGACCCGTGCACCGTGCAGGTCACCTTCACGCCAGGAGCGGCCGGCCCGCGGTCCGGGACGCTCGGCGTGTTCGCGCCGGGGTCCGGCACAACGCCGACGATCACGATCCCCGTGACTGGCACCGGCTCGGGCACGCCGGCGAAGATCCCGCAGTTCTCGGGCACGCCGGATCCGTTGACGTTCGGCTCGCACATCCCGTTGAAGACGCCGGGGCTGACGCGCGCTGCGACGATCACCAACCCGGGTTCGGGCCTGCTGACCGTCACGGCGGTGACCGTCCTGGACGGATCCGTGCCGGGAGCGCATTCGGACTACACCGTCGACTTCACCGATTGCGCCGGCGGCATAGCGCACCTGGCCACCTGCCAAATCCTGGTGACCTGGGTGGGTCATGCGGTCGGTAACCGGCCGGCGATTCTGCAGATCGTTGACAACGCGCCGGGCGGGCTGAACCTGATCGGCCTGCGGGCCACCGTGCCGAAGCCGACGATGACGGTCAACCCCGGGGTCAGCCCGACCGGTCGGGTGGTGACCGTGAGCGGGATCGGGTTCGCGCCCAAGCGGCTCGTCGACATCGTCCTGAAGGACCAGAACGAGTCCGCGACGGTGAAGACCGACGCGCAGGGCAAGTTCAGCACGGGGCTGGTGCTGTTCCCGAACGGGGACGAGGGGCCGCGCACCGTGACCGCGCACTCACATGGCGCCAGCGCGACGATCGCAGCGGTGGGGCCACTGCTGATCGTGCTCGGTTCGCTCGATTCGCCCACGCTCGTCATGCGCCACTGAGCGGTACGACCTGACGTTGGCCCGCCGCAATCGGGCGGTGTGGTGCGCTGTTTCGGTGGGTAACCTCCCCGACAAATCGGGCCTACGGACTGCGACGTTCGTCGTCGTTCGGCACAGTCGGCGGAGGTGCAACGATGCACGCTCGGATCCGAACAATCATCGCGATGGGTTCCACGGCAACGCTGCTGTTGGCGCTGGGCGTCGGTGCGGCGGCAGGTCGCGCGGCGACCGCGGCGGCCTCCTCCGGCGCGGCACCGGGTGCTCCGGGGGCAGCCAGCGACTGGGTGCCGGGCGACAAGGATGGCTTCGGCACGGCCCGCGGCGTCGCCAGCAAGGTCTGGTACACCCTCCACGGCGGTGAGTTGAGCGAGATCTACTACCCCCGCATCGACACGCCGAGCACCCGAGACACCCAACTCGTCGTCACGGACGGACGCACCTTTACCGACCGGGAAACGACCGACACGACTCACCGCGTGCGGCTGCTCGACGCGCAGAGCCTGACCTACCAGCAGATCGACCGCGCGAAGTCGGGCAAGTACGTCATCGTCAAGACCTACACGACGGACCCGCAGCGTTCGACGGTCCTCGTGGACGTGGAGTTCCGCTCCCTGACCGGGCACCGCTACCAGGTGTACGTCCTGCACGATCCCGCGCTGACGATGACCGGCGACGACGACACCGGGACGACGCAGCAGGGGGCGCTGGTCGCCGCCGACGGGACCACCAGCGACGCGGTCGTCGCATCGAGCGGGTTCCGCAAGACCTCCAGCGGCTACCAGGGCACCAGCGACGGCTGGACCGACCTGCGCGGCGATCACCATATGGACTGGAGGTATCACGCACCCGCGCCCGGAAACGTCGTGCAGATCGGCCAGACCCGCCTGACGGGGCTGCCCGGCCGCCAGCACCTCACGCTGGCAATCGGCTTCGCGACGAGCACTTCGGCCGCGGTGTCGACCGCCCGCGCATCACTGGCGTCCGGCTTCTCGCCGGTGCAGCACTCCTATGCCTCCGGCTGGCATGGCTACCTCGCGACGCTGAAGCCCGTCCCGCCGTCGGCTGCGCACTCGGCGACCGAGTACCACGTGTCGCAGCTGGTTCTGGCGGCGAGCGAGGACAAGACCTATCGCGGCGGATTCGTGGCGGCCCCGGGCCGCCCGTGGGCCTGGGCGAACGTGCTGCAGTCGCTGGCCGTCTACCACGCGGTCTGGTCACGCGACCTGTACGAGATCGCGACCGCGTTGATCGCGATGGGTGATCGGGCGGCGGCCGGGCGCGCGCTGGACTACCTGTTCGACGTCCAGCAGCGGCCCGACGGGTCCTACCCGCAGAACAGCCGGCTGTCGGGCGAGCCCGTCTTCGGCGGATTGCAGATGGACGAGGTGTCCTTCCCGACGGTGCTGGCCTGGCAACTCGGCCGGACCGGACCGGCCGACTGGGAGCACGTCCGCCGCGCCGAGGACTTCGTCCTCGCGAACGGCCCGAGCACGCCGGGCGAGCGGTGGGAGAACGCCGCCGGTTACTCGCCGGCGACGATCGCCGCCGAGATCTCGGGCCTCGTGCTGGGCGCCGAGATCGCCCGTCGCAACGGCGACAACGCCCGCGCGGACCACTACCTGCAGGTCGCGGATTCGTGGCGCGACCAGTTGGGGCACTGGACGGTCACCACGAACGGGCCGCTCAGCAGCCAGCCGTACTTCCTGCGCATCAGCGACGGCGACGCGAATGCCCCGACGCCGGTCCAGCTTTCGGACGGCGGCCCGCTCATCGATCAGCGCCGGGTCCTGGACCCGAGCTTCCTCGAGCTGGTCCGCCTCGGCGTGCTGCGCCCGGACGACCCGCGGGTGCTCAACACGCTGACCCTCGTGGATCAGTACCTCGGCTATTCGACGGCGAACGGACCGTTCTGGCACCGCGCGAGCTACGACGGCTACGGGGAGAAGTCGGACGGGTCGCAGTGGGAGCCGACCCCGACCGGATCGGGCATCACCCATGGCCGGGGATGGCCGCTGCTCACCGGGGAACGCGGGGAGTACCGGCTCGCGGCCGGATCGCCTGCGCAGAACGACCTCGACACGATGGCCCGCTCGGCCGACAACGCCAGCTGGCTGTTGCCCGAGCAGGTCTGGGATCACCAGCCGCCGGCGGGCACCGCACCGCAGTTCCGTCCAGGCGAGCCGACCTTCTCGGCCACCCCGCTCGCCTGGACGCATGCGCAGTTCATCCGGCTCGCCTGGTCGATCGACGACGGCGCACCCGTCGAGACCCCGCAACCCGTGGCCTGCCGGTACTCGAGCCCGCTCTGCGGTCGCTGAGCTCGTCGTCGCGAAGGGGTGGCTCAGGCGAGCGGCGTCACGTTCTGGTTGCCGGCGAAGACGTTGTCCGGGTCGAAGGTCCGCTTGAGCGCCGCCAGCCGCAGGTAGCGCTCGGCGCCGTACGCCTCCACGCTCGACACCGGCGCCGAATTCAGCCCCACATGCGGCCCACCGACGCGGTAGGGGCGCACCCGGTCAGTGGTCTCGCGCAGCCACTGGCGCAGCGGAAGCGCATCGTCGTGTGCCGTCCACCGCGCCATCGCCGAGAGCAGGAACTGAGCGCCGCGGTTGGGTACCGCGGTCGACATCCGGGCCACCCGCCCGACGGCTCCGCCCATGTGGTGCAGATGCAGCTCGGCCGCCCCTGCGGGCATCGCCGAATGCCGCTCGCACAGTGCGGCGATGAACTCGTCGTCCAACACGTCGACGTAGTCGGACGCCACGTCCGCGTAGCCCCCCGGCGGGTATTCCTCGTCGCCGCTGGCCTGCAGCCGGGCGTAGGGCTGCACGGCCACCCGGTCGACCAGGACCGGAGCCGCCTCGCGCAGCGGACGCACCAACGCCTCGGCCTCGAGCGGGTGACCGGCGCAGGCGACCGTGATCGAGACGACCGGCACCGGCGGGATGACACCGGCTGCCTGCGTGAGCTGGGCCGAGTGCGGGGCGCCGAACAGGCTGAACTTCGTCGTGACGTCGTCGCGCAACCGGGCGGTGTAGTCGCGGTAGAAGCGCAACAACTCGCCCGCTCGGTTGGCGGGGTAGATCAACGAACCGGAGAGCAGCGGCTCAGGTAGCGGCCGGAGCCGGAACCCGAGCGTGGTGACGATGCCGAAGTTTCCGCCGCCACCGCGTAGCCCCCAGAGCAGCTCGGGATGCTCGTCCCCGGAGGTGGTGACGCGGGTTCCGTCTGCGGTGACGAGGTCGGCGCTGGCGAGGTTGTCGCAGGCCAGGCCGTAGGCCCGGCGCAGGTGACCGAAACCGCCGCCAACGGTCGAGCCGGCCACCCCGATGTGCGAGACCGGTACCCCGGGAACCGCGTAGCCGAACCGCTGGGTGGCTGCGTCCACCAGGCCCCACGTGGCCCCGGCCTGCACGCTGGCTGTACGGCCCAGCGGGTCGACCCGGACGCGGCGCATCGAGCGCAGGTCCAGCACGATTCCGCCGTCGCACGTGCTGGATCCGGACGGCGTGTACCCGCCACCGCGGACGGCCAGCGACAGCCCGTACTCGCGGGCGAAACGCACCCCGGCGGCCACGTCGTCGGCGACAGCACACCGGACGATGACGGCGGGGCGACGTTGCCGGTCCTGGTTCCAGATGAGATGCGTTTCGGCGTAGGCCGGCTGGTCGGGGACGAGCACCTCGCCCGCGATCCGCTCGCGCAGTCCGTCGACCGACGAGCGGCTCAGCGGCGGAGGTTCGTCGAGATCGAACGCTCGGCCACGCGCGCCGAGGCCCACCGTCGGCACGGCGTGCTGGGCAGATCCGGTCTTGCTCGACATCGTTGGACGGCCTTCGGCAAAGCCCCCCCGGGCGGCGGCGTCGAGGCGAAGCATATGGGAAATGTGAGCGAATGTGACCGTCAGTAGCGATGACTAACCTGAGATCGTGCCCGACCCGTCCACCTATCGCCCCGCGCCCGGGACGATTCCCCTCGAACCCGGCGTCTACCGGTTCCGTGACGAACGGGGCCGGGTCATCTACGTCGGCAAGGCGAAAAGCCTTCGCCAGCGGCTGAATTCCTACTTCGCCGACCTCTCCGCCTTGCACGCGCGAACCCGGCAGATGGTCACCAGCGCGGCGAGCGTCGAGTGGACGGTGGTGCGCACCGAAGTCGAGGCGCTGCAACTGGAGTACACCTGGATCAAGGAGTTCGATCCGCGCTTCAACGTCCGCTATCGCGATGACAAGTCCTATCCGTCGCTGGCCGTGACGCTGTACGAGGAGTACCCGCGGCTGCAGGTGATGCGGGGCGCCAAGCGCAAGGGCGTGCGCTACTTCGGCCCCTACTCACACGCCTGGGCGATCCGCGAGACGCTCGATCTGCTGCTGCGGGTGTTTCCGGCTCGGACCTGCTCGACCGGCGTGTTCAAGCGGGCCGGGCAGGTCGGTCGGCCGTGCCTGCTGGGATACATCGGAAAATGCAGCGCGCCGTGCGTCGGCCGGGTCAGCGCCGAGGAACACCGCCAGATCGTCGACGACTTCTGCGACTTCATGGCCGGCAAGACCGATCACCTGATGCGACGCCTCGAGCGGCGGATGACCGAAGCGAGCGAGGACCTCGAGTTCGAACGGGCCGCTCGGTTGCGCGACGACCTCGAAGCCCTGCGCCGGGCGATGGAGAAGCAGGCCGTCGTGCTCGGCGACGGCACCGACGCCGACGTCGTCGCCTTCGCCGAGGACGAGCTCGAAGCCGCCGTCCAAGTCTTCCACGTGCGCGGCGGACGCGTGCGCGGCCAACGCGGCTGGGTCGTCGACCGGCTCGACGACATGTCGACCGGGGATCTCGTCGAGCAGTTCGTCACTCAGTTCTACGGCGACGAGAGCGAGGATTCGTCGGGCATCCCGCGTGAGGTGCTCGTGCCGGTACTGCCAGACGACACCGCCGCGCTCATCGAATGGCTCACCGACCGGCGGGGCTCGCGGGTGCAGTTGCGGGTGCCGCAGCGCGGCGACAAGCGGGCGCTGGCCGAGACGGTGGCCCGCAACGCGGCCCAGTCGCTGAACCAGCACAAGCTGAAGCGGGCCTCGGACCTCACCGCCCGCTCGCGCGCGCTCGGTGAGCTGCAAGATGCGCTGAACCTGCCGACGTCGCCGCTGCGCATCGAATGCTTCGACATCAGCCACGTCCAGGGCACGAACGTCGTCGCCAGCATGGTCGTCTTCGAGGACGGGCTGGCCCGCAAGAGCGAGTACCGCCGGTTCGCGATGCGCGAGGGCACCGGCGACACCGACTGGATCGCGGAGGTCGTGCGCCGCCGCTTCGCTCGCTACCTCGACGAGCAGGTCGCGGCCGGTGCCGATGCCGACAGCGATCCCGCGGCCGAGCACGCCGAGAACCTCCGTCCCGGCATCGACCCGACCACCGGGCGCCCGCGCAAGTTCTCGTACCCGCCCAACCTGCTCGTCGTCGACGGCGGCGCTCCGCAGGTGGCCGCCGCGAGCGCAGTCCTCGCCGAACTCGGCATTGACGACGTCGCCCTTGTCGGGCTGGCGAAGCGGCTGGAAGAGGTGTGGCTGCCGGGCGAGAAGTACCCGACGATCCTGCCGCGGACGTCAGAGGGCCTGTACCTGCTGCAGCGGGTCCGCGACGAGGCGCACCGGTTCGCGATCACCTACCACCGCCAGAAGCGCTCGAAGGCGATGACGGTCTCGGCGCTCGACGGCATCCCCGGATTGGGTGAGACGCGCCGCAAGGCGCTGCTGCGTCAGTTCGGGTCGTTGAAGCGGCTGCGCGCCGCGAGCGTCGACGATCTTGTCGAGGTGCCGGGCATCGGTCGGCGGACCGCCGAGACGATCGTCGCCGCGCTCGCCGCGGCCGGTGCGCCGGCTCCGGCGGTGAACGTCACCACCGGGGAGGTGCTCGACGACGTCGTCGTGCGACAGGATGAGGCATGACCGATGCACAGCGCGACGAGCGCCCGCGCGATCCGGCCACCGTCGGAGCATTGGAAACGGTGATCATCACCGGGCTCTCGGGTGCGGGCCGCAGCGCGGCCGCGAAGTGCTTCGAGGATCTCGGGTTCTTCGTCGTCGACAACTTGCCACCGGAGCTGATCGGGACGCTTGTCGATCTGGGCAGTCACAGCCAGGGTGCGGTCACCCGGCTGGCGGTCGTCATGGATGTCCGCAGCCGGGCGTTCTCGAAGGACCTGCGCGGTGTCATCCGGGATCTGTCCGAGCGCCGGATGCGTCCTCGGGTGCTCTTCCTCGAAGCTCGGGACGAGATCCTCGTCCGGCGCTTCGAGAACGTGCGCCGCGAGCATCCGATGCAGGGCGGTGGCCGCTTGTCGGACGGCATTGCCGCCGAGCGCGCGCTGTTGGCGCCGCTGCGCGACGAAGCCGACCTCGTGCTCGACACCAGTGACCGCTCGGTGCACGAGCTGCGCCGGGCGATCGAATCGGCGTTCACGGGCGAGGGTGCGGACGGTCCGCCCCGGCTGCGGGCCACCGTCCTGTCGTTCGGCTACAAGTACGGCCTGCCGGTCGACGCCGATCTCGTCGTGGACGTGCGCTTCCTGCCGAACCCGTTCTGGATTCCCGAACTGCGCGACCTCACCGGCCGCGACGTCGAGGTCCGCGACTACGTGCTGACGCAAGAGGGCGCGGGGGAGTTCCTCGACAGCTACACGGACATCCTGAAGATCATTGGCGCCGGGTACACCCGCGAGAGCAAGCGATACCTGACGCTCGCTGTCGGCTGCACGGGCGGGAAGCACCGCTCGGTCGTGATGTCGCAGCAGCTCGCCGACCGGTTGAGCTCCATGGGCGTCCAGACGACCGTTGTGCACCGGGATCTTGGCCGTGAATGAGGGACGGCCGGTTCGAGCGGTAGCGCTCGGCGGCGGGCACGGCCTGCACGCGGCGTTGTCGGCTTTGCGCCTGATCACCGACGACGTCACCGCTGTGGTCACCGTCGCCGACGACGGTGGTTCGTCCGGGCGGATCCGGCGCGAGCTCAACGTCCTGCCGCCCGGCGACCTGCGGATGGCCATCGTCGCCCTGTCTCACGCCGAACCCGGACCAGCCGCGGACTGGGCCGACCTGCTCCAGCACCGGATCGGGGGCAACGGGTTGCTCGCGGGTCACCCGGTGGGCAACCTGATCCTTACCGCCCTGCTCGAACGGGAACCGGATGCGATCACGGCGCTGGCACGGCTCGCCGACTTGGTGGGGGTGGTCGGCCGGGTGCTGCCGATGAGTCCGGTGCCGCTCGACCTGATCGCCGTCGCCGACCGGTTCGACCCCGACGACCCGAACCGCACCCGACAGATTCGTGGGCAGTCCTCGATCGCTGCGACGCTGGGCCGGGTGCGATCGGTCCGGTTGTTGCCCCCCGGGGCGCCGGCGTCGGCCGCGGCGGTCGACGCGGTGCGCGAGGCCGACGTCGTGTTGCTGGGTCCGGGCTCGTGGTTCACCAGCGTCATCCCGCACCTGCTGTTGCGCGAGCTAGGAACCGCGCTCGCCGGGACGCCCGCGCGGCTTGTCGTCGTGCTGAATCTCGTTCCGCAGGCCGGCGAGACCGACGACTACGAGCCGCACCAGTTGTTGCAGTTGCTGCAGGAGCACGCTGAGCCGTTCGGCGGCCTGCCCATCGACGCCGTCCTCGCCGACAGTGATTCCGTGCTCAACCACGATGAGCTTGCCAGCTATGTAAGCAAGATCGGCGCGCGTCTCGTAATGTCTAGCCTCGCTGCAGATGACAGCGCGGAACGACACGATGAATCGCGGTTGGCCCTGGCCATCCGCGAGGTGCTCGACGACGAGTCGAGCGGAGGGACGACCACATGGCGATGACGGCAGCCGTCAAGGATGAGCTCAGTCGAGTGCCGGTCACCCGGATGTCAGCGCGGAAAGCCGAACTCGCGACGATGCTGCGGTTCGCCGGTGCGCTGCACCTGGTCGGGGGGCACATCGTCATCGAGGCCGAACTCGACACCGGGTCGGTGGCCCGTCGGCTACGCAAGGAGATCGCCGACATCTTTGGGCACGGGTCCGAGGTCCAGATCGTCGCCGGCGGCGGGTTGCGCCGCGGCAGCCGCTACCTCGTGCGGGTCGCCAAGGACGGCGAGCGGTTGGCCCGCCAGGCCGGCCTGGTCGATCTGCGGGGACGTCCGGTGAAGGGTTTGCCGCATCACGTGGTCGCCGGCGGGATGGGCGATGCCGAGGCGGCGTGGCGCGGCGCCTTCCTCGCACACGGTTCGTTGACCGAGCCGGGCCGGGCCTGCTCGCTCGAGATCACCTGCCCGTCGGCCGAAGCCGCGCTGGCCCTGGTCGGGGTCGGGCGGCGGCTGGGCGTCTCGGCCAAGGCCCGCGAGGTGCGCGGTGGCGATCGCGTCATCGTCCGTGACGGCGACGCCATCGCGGCGCTGCTCACTCGCATCGGTGCCCACGAGTCGGTGATCGCGTGGGAGGAGCGGCGGATGCGCCGCGAGGTGCGCGCGACCGCGAACCGGCTCGCCAACTTCGACGACGCCAACCTCCGCCGCTCGGCCCGCGCGGCCGTGGCCGCCGGCGCCCGCGTGCAGCGCGCCCTCGAGATTCTCGACGGCGATGCGCCCGAGCACCTGTTGCAGGCCGGCCGGTTGCGGCTGGAGCACAAGCAGGCCTCCCTGGAAGAGCTCGGCGCCCTGTCCGATCCGGTGATGACCAAGGACGCGGTGGCTGGACGGATTCGCCGCCTGCTGGCGATGGCCGACAAGCGCGCGCTCGACCTTGGGATCCCCGACACCGAATCGGCCGTGACGGCGGAGATGCTCGCCCCCTGAGCCCCTAGTTCCGGTCGGATCGTGACTCGCCGGCCGGACGCGGCCTATCGTGGGTGTCAATGAGCCCGTAACCGTCATCACCGGGGAGCCGTCCTGTCCAGCGAGACGCCGAAACCGCGCGACACCAAGCCGGAGAAGCCGACGCCGACGCCGCGCGACGTGATCGCGGCCCGGCTCGCCGCCAGCCCGAAGGCCGCCAAGGCGAGCGAGGTGGCGACCGGACTGTTCAAGTCCGCGCGCTCGCGGCTCAAGGAGACCGTCAACGGATTCAGCGACGGGTGGTCGGCGGACGAAGCGGCCGAACCAGCACCGCCGAAGCCCGCACCGCAGGACCCCGCACCGCAGGACCCCGCACCGGCGGATCCCGCCGCTGAGCCGCGGCGGCGACCGCGTCCGGGGCCGCGTCCCACCCCACCATCTACCTGACGAGGAGTACTGGCGGGTAGACCGTTGGGCCGAATACGCCCGATCCCCACCCGATAAGGTCTTGGCTGCGGGAGCGCGCTGCGCTGCCGCCGACGAGACATCCAGCTGGCTAGGAGCGAAAGCAGTGACCGTACGTGTAGGCATCAACGGATTCGGTCGAATCGGCCGTAACTTCTACCGAGCCGTGGCCGCTTCGGGGGCGGACGTCGACATCGTCGGCGTCAACGACCTGACCGACAACGCCACGCTCGCGCACCTCTTGAAATACGACTCGATCCTCGGCCGGTTCCCCGGCGAGGTGTCTTCCACCGAGGACGAGATCACGGTCGACGGCAAGGCCTTCAAGGCGTTCGCGCATCGCGACCCCGCCCAGCTGCCCTGGGGCGACATCGGCGCCGATGTCGTGCTCGAGTCCACCGGTATCTTCACCGACGCCACCAAGGCCAAGGTGCACGTCGACGGTGGAGCGAAGAAGGTCATCATCTCTGCGCCGGCCTCCAACGAGGACGTCACGATCGTGATGGGCGTCAACGACGGTGACTACGACGCCGGCAAGCACACCATCATTTCCAACGCCTCGTGCACCACCAACTGTCTCGGGCCGCTGGCCAAGGTGCTCAACGACGAGTGGGGCATCGAACGCGGGCTGATGACGACGATCCACGCGTACACGCAGGACCAGAACCTGCAGGACGGCCCGCACAAGGATCTGCGCCGGGCCCGGGCGGCCGCGCTGAACATCGTGCCCACCTCGACCGGCGCCGCGAAGGCGATCGGTCTGGTGCTGCCCGAGCTCAAGGGCAAGCTCGACGGCTACGCGCTGCGCGTGCCGATCCCCACCGGTTCAGCCACTGACCTCACGGTCACGCTCGCCCGCGAGGCCAGTGTCGACGAGATCAAGGCGGCCTACCGCGCCGCGGCCGAGGGCCCGCTCAAGGGCATCCTCAGCTACACCGAGGCGCCGATCGTCAGCAGCGACATCGTCACCGACCCCGCGTCGTGCATCTTCGATGCGGGCCTGACGAAGGTCATCGGCGATCAGGTGAAGGTGATCGGCTGGTACGACAACGAGTGGGGCTACTCCAACCGCCTCGTCGACCTGTCATTGCTTGTCGGCGCGTCGCTCTGATCCCGATGCGCACACTGGACGACCTGATCAAGCACGGCGTGAAGGGGCGGCGGATCCTCGTCCGCTCCGACCTGAACGTGCCGGTCAAGGCGGGTCGGGTCACCGACGACGGCCGAATCCGTGCCTCGCTGCCGGTCATCACCAAGCTGCTGGACCACGGTGCACGGGTGATCGTCACCGCGCATCTGGGCCGCCCGAAGGGTGCGCCCGATCCGGCCTACACGCTCAGCCCGGTCGCTGACCGGCTGGCGCAGTTGCTGGGCCGCCCGGTCGAGTTCGCCCTCGACACCGTCGGGGAGAGCGCCCGGTTGCTCGCCTCCGACCTGAACGACGGCGAAGTCCTCCTGCTCGAGAACGTCCGGTTCAACCCGGGGGAGACGAGCAAGGACGACGCCGAGCGGCGCCAGTTCGCGCGCTGCCTCGAAGTCCTCACCGGCGGCGAGGACGAGGCCGGCGCGTTCGTCAACGACGCGTTCGGCGCGGTGCACCGCAAGCACGCGTCCGTGTACGACATCGCCACGCTGCTGCCGCACTACTGCGGCGACCTCGTCCGCGACGAGCTGGTCGTGCTGCGCCGCCTGACGGAGGACCCGAAGCGTCCGTACGTCGTCGTGCTCGGCGGGTCGAAGGTCAGCGACAAACTGGCAGTTATCGAGTCGCTGTTGCCGAAGGTCGACCGGTTGCTCGTCGGCGGAGGCATGTGCTTCACGTTCCTGGCTGCGCAGGGCCACGAGGTCGGCGATTCGCTGCTGGAGACCGACCAGATCGAGAACTGCAAGCGGCTGCTGGACGAGGTCGGCGACAAGATCGTCCTGCCCACCGACATCGTGGTCGCCGACGAGATCGCCGACGACGCACCGACCCGGACGGTGGCGGCGGACGCCATTCCGTCGGACAGCTTGGGCCTGGATGTCGGGCCCGAGACCGTGGCGGTCTTCGCGGCGGCGCTGGCCGACGCGCAGACCGTGTTCTGGAACGGCCCGATGGGCGTCTTCGAGGTCGCGCCCTTCGCGGCCGGCACCAAGGGTGTCGCCCAGGCTGTGGCCGACTCGCCCGGCCTGTCGGTCGTCGGCGGCGGCGACTCGGCCGCGGCGGTCCGCGCCCTGGGCCTGGACGTGAACGCGTTCGGTCACATCTCGACCGGCGGCGGCGCGTCGCTGGAGTTTCTCGAAGGCAAGGAACTCCCTGGTGTTGCGGTTCTGGAAGAGGTCTGAGGTGGCGGCGCAGCCCGCGTCGGCCCCGCTGCCGGCCTCGGGCCGACGTCCGCTGATCGCGGGCAACTGGAAGATGAACTACACCCACCTCGAGGCGATCGGGCTCACCCAGAAGCTCGCGTTCAGCCTGAGCGAGCAGCAGTTGGCCGCGGCCGAGGTCGCGCTGCTCCCGCCGTTCATCAGCCTGCGCAGCGTGCAGACCCTCATCGACGGCGACCGCATCGCGCTGCGCTACGGCGCGCAGGACCTCTCGCCGCACGACTCGGGCGCGTACACCGGCGACGTCAGCGGCGTGATGCTGGCGAAGCTCGGCTGCACCTACGTGGTCGTCGGGCACTCGGAGCGACGCGAGTACCACGCCGAGGACGATGCGGTGGTGAACTCCAAGGTGGTGGCCGCCTACCGCAACGGAATCACCCCGATCCTCTGCCTGGGCGAGACGCTCGAGGTCCGCGAGGCCGCCGAGCACATCGCCCACTGCCGCTCGCAGCTCGATCTGGGGCTGGCGAACATACCGGCCGAGCAGGCCGAGACGCTGGTCGTCGCCTACGAGCCGGTGTGGGCCATCGGCACCGGCAAGGTGGCGACGCCCGAAGATGCGCAGGAGGTGTGCGCTGCGCTGCGGGCCCGGCTCGGCGAGCTGTACACGCCCGAGCTCGCCGACGGCGTGCGGATCCTCTACGGCGGTTCGGTGAAGGCGAGCAACGCGGCCGAGATCCTGGCCCAGCCCGACGTCGACGGTGCGCTCGTCGGCGGAGCCAGTCTCGATCCCGTCGAGTTCACCGCCATCTGCGTCGCGGCCGGACAACCTGCCCCGACAGGCTGAGCCGGTGCGTACCGACTTGAGCATGTGCAGGTAACCTTGGCTCGCACCGCCATCCGGATATCGATCACCCACCCGAGGCATTCACAATGATCCTGACGCTCCAGATCGTGATGATCGTCGCGAGCCTGCTGCTGATCGTGCTGGTCCTGCTGCACCGCGGCAAGGGCGGCGGCCTCTCATCGATGCTGGGCGGGTCGTTCTACTCGAACTTGTCGGGGTCATCGGTCGTCGAGCGCAACCTCGACCGGCTGACGATCATCGCCGGGGCCGTGTGGGCGATCAGCATCATCGGGCTGTGCCTGCTCTACAAGAACGCGGCCTGACGCCGCCATCGGTCTGATTCGACGAGAGGGATTCACGTGGCTGGTGGCAGTGCCATCCGGGGCAGCCGGGTCGGTGCCGGACCGATGGGCGAGAACGAACGTGGTGAATCGGCGCCCCGGCAATGGGTGTCGTTCTTCTGCGCGAACGGTCACGAGGTCCGTCCGGCGTTCGCGATGGATGCGAGCCTGCCCGACACCTGGGACTGTCCGCGGTGCGGCTACCCCGCCGGCCGGCAATCCGAGGCCCCACCGAACGCTCCGCGCAACGAGCCGTACAAGACCCACCTCGCCTACGTGAAGGAACGGCGTAGCGACGAAGACGGCGCCGCCATCCTGGAGGAAGCTCTGGCCCGGCTGCGGGCCCGCCGCGGCGAGAGCTGAGCTGACTTCACGCTGATCGTCGGGCGCTGATTTCCTCGAGCCGGGCGCGGGTGGCCGGGGTGAGCGCCTCGTCGGTGGTGCTCGGCCATTCGGCCACTTCGCCGCTCGACTCGGTGAAGAAGTCGTCCAGCGTCTTCAGCAGACGAGTCGTCACGTCGATGGCCAACGCCACGACGTGCAGGCGCTCCGGAAACATCGGTCGACCGTGGAACTCGGGGGCGTCCCGGGCGGCGTGCCCTTCCAGCATCGACAGCGGACCGCCGTCCGACAGGTACTCGTCGACGAAGCCGAGCATCTCCTCCAGCATCGAGCGGGCCAGGTCCGCGGTGGCCTGCATCGAGGCGACCAGGTCGTCCCTTTCTCCGTGGTCCCCGAAGAAGGTCCGTAGCACGCCTTCGACCTGAAAGTGCGGCTCCTGCGGGGCGGTCGCCAACCACTGCGCGAGGGCCTCTCGTCCGGCGTCGGTGATGCTGATCCGGTTACGGGTGCGGCGGCCGGCCGGCTCCTCCTCGACGGTGGCCCAGCCGAGGGCGACGAGCCGCTTCTGCTCGCGGTACAGGTGGCCTTCGGACGAGGGCCAGACGAAGCGCAGACTGCGCCGCACCTGCTGGGTCAGCTCGTATCCCGTCCAGGACCTGACCGCCAAGGTGCCGAGCAGCCCGAAGGTGATCGGGGAAGGCGTTGTCACCTGACCAGACTACTCGCAATGCGAGTAGATCTGCGCTAGGCTCCGCAAACACGCTGAAGGGGGTGGCACGTGGGGATCGGTGAACTTCGGTGCCATGTCATTGACGTCAATGATTTGGCCGTGGCCGAGAAATTTTGGTCCGAGGTAACCGGGCTGCCGGTCATCCCGTCGATCTACCCGGGTCGCTATTCGTATCTCGGCGAGCCCGAGCCGTGGCGACACCGGGTGATCCTGCACCTCGTCTCGACCCAGAAGGGGACGGAGGCCAACCGGTCACACGTCGACATCTGGGTGCGCGACGTCGACGCCGCCGTCCGGCAGATCGAAGACATCGGCGGCAGCCTGAAGAAGCCGGCGACGCTCTATCCCCGGCCGCATTCGTACCCGGGCGAACCGGCGTCGATCGACTGGGCGGTCATGCGGGACCCGTTCGGAAACGAGTTCTGTGTCATCAGCGTCCTGACGGACGAGGAGTCGCTCGCCGTCGAGGAGGCCAGCCGTAATGGGCCCGGCGACGACGATCACTGGCGCTCGGTCGCCGGTCGCCACCACCCCTGAACATCCACTCACCAGTCCGTCCTACGGAGGTCCGAAATGCGCATCACCAAGAACGACATCCCCACCAAGATCGACGTGCCCGGCGCGGTCGCGCGGCAAGCACTCAATTTCGGAAATGCCTCTGACTGCGGATCTATCAGTGCCGAGTACTTCTCACTGGGGGCGGGGACGGACATCGCGCCGCTGCTCGCCGGGCTGCATGACGACGCGTGCCAGGCGCCGCACTGGGGCTTCATGACGTCAGGGGAGGTCGTGGTCAGTTACACCGACGGCGCCCAGGAGACCTGCGTCAAGGACGACCTCTTCTACTGGCCCCCGGGGCACAGCGTGCGCGTCGTGCGGGACGCCGACGTGATCCTGTTCAGCCCACAGGTCGAGCACGGCAAGGTGATGGACCACATGCTGGCCACGATGGCCGGCTGAGTCCAACCGGCATTCCGTCAGGACGCGGGCAGTTTCGACGCCGCGGCCTGGTCGATCAGCCACAGCGTGCGGGTGCGCCCGCGCGGCCCCGCGGACGGGACTTCCTCGCGGGGGGCGCCGCTCACCGCGCGGGCAACGGCATCCGCCTTACCCTCCCCGGACGCGATGAACCACACCTCGTTCGCCGCGTCCAGGGCGCGAAACGTCAGCGACAACCGGGTGGGCGGCGGCTTGGGCGCGTCGTGCACCGCGATCACCGACGCTTTCACTTCCTGCAACGCGGGGTGTCCGGGAAACAGCGACGCGCAGTGCCCGTCCGGGCCGACCCCAAGCAGGATGAGATCGAAGTTCGGGACGTCCTCGTCGCCGGCCTCGGCCGCGAGTTCGGCGGCATAGGAGTCCGCCGCGGCCTCGGCGTCCTCGCCGAAACCGACGTCCGAGGCCGGCATCCGGTGCAGTCTGGCCGGGTCGACGTCGACGTGCTCGAACAACTTCGTCCACGCCGGCCCGTCGTTGCGCTCGTCCGAGCTCGCCGGCACGTAGCGCTCGTCGCCCCACCAGACGTGGACCCGGCTCCACTCGATGGCGCCCCGCCGTTCCGGGGCAGCGAGCGCGCCCAGCACCTGCTCCAGGATCCCGCCGCCCGTGACGACGAGGTGGGCGACCGGTCGATCGCGCAGCGCCTCGCCGAGGGTCTGCACCACCCGATCGGCCGAGTCGGCGGCGAGACGGTCGGCCGACGCGGCGATGACGACCTCGGGCTCGGGCCTCATCACTTGGCTCCCGCCGCCGGTTCCGAAGTCGCCGGATCGTGCCAGATGTGCTTGCGGACGGGGGAGCGGTCCTCGATGCCTTCGACCCCCGTGACGTTGGCCAGCGAGGCGGCGTACACGTGGTCGTGGTCCAGCCGACGCAGCTCCTCGGCGAGCAGCTCGCCGAGCGACCGCTCGCCGAACGGCATGAACGAGTCCTGCTGGCCCTCACGGCGCAGCACCAGGCTGTTTCCCTCGAGCGCGGCCCGGGTCGTCCGGCCGTCGGCGAAGCCGACGTCGACGCCGCTGATCGGCTCGTCCGCGGAACCGTCGACCGACACCGATATCGACAGCCGCGAGGACAGCCATCCGGCGAGCAACCGCGCGGACGGCTCGATCGAGCCGCCATGCACGACCACCGACTGCGCCTTGTGCCGGACCCCGTCGAAGGCGGAGGCGAGCGCGGCTCGCCACGGCGTGAGCCGGGTCCAGGCGAGATCGGTGTCCCCGGGCGCGAAGTCGTCCGCACGCTGTTGCAATCCGACGTTGGGATCCGCGGCCCTCAGCACATCGGTGATGCGGCGCTCGGCGAACACTCCGAGCGGGTCGTAGGCGATCTTCTCGGGCGGCTCGCCATGCCACCACGTGACCACCGGGGCGTCGGGCGCCAGCAGGGGCAAGGTCACCGATTCCGCGTGCAGCGCCAGCCGCCCGAACATTCGCATGACGACGGCCTCGCCGGGGCCGAGCCGCCCGCCGATCGTCACCTCGGCGTCGAGACGGGGGACCGGCGCGTCGATGTGCCGACGGATCACCATGAGCATCCGCATCGGGTGTCGGCTGGCGGCGACCGAGGCGGCCTCCTCGGCCTCCTCGACGTCAGCCTGATCGACGACCACGACGAGGGTGATCGCGATGCCACTCGTGACTGCGCCGCCGGTGCGGCGCTCAGCGGCCAGTGCCTTGACCACGGCGGTGCCGGTGGTGTCCCAGAGGGTTGTCATGACGTCACGGCCTCCGCCACTGCCGGCCGTCGCGGTGCAGCATGTCGTCGGCCTCCTTCGGTCCCCATTCGCCCGCGCGGTAGAGGTTGGGCGTCGAGCCCGCCCAGAAATCCTCCAACGGGTCGATGACCCGCCACGACGCTTCGACTTCCTCGCTGCGCGGGAAGAGCGTCGCGTCGCCGACCAGGACGTCAAGGATCAGCCGCTCGTAGGCCTCGGGCGAGGACTCGGTGAACGCCTCGCCGTAGAGGAAGTCCATCGCGACGTCGCGGACCTCCATCGCGCTGCCGGGCACCTTGGAGCCGAACTTCAGCGTGACGCCCTCGTCGGGCTGCACTCGGATGACCAGCTGGTTGTGCCCGAGTTCCTGGGTGTCGGTCTTGCTGAACGGCAGGTGCGGCGCCTTCTTGAACAGCACACTGATCTCGGTGACACGCTTGGGTAGCCGCTTGCCGGTGCGCATGTAGAACGGGACGCCGGCCCAGCGCCGGGTCTCGACGCCGAGCCGGACCGCCGCGAAGGTCTCGGTCTTGGAATCGGACGGGATCCCCTCTTCCTCGCGGAACCCGGCCGCCCGCTCGCCGGCCAGCCAGCCCTGGTCGTACTGGCCCCGGATCGCGTAGGACGCCATGTCGGTGGGCAGAGAGATTGCCCGCAGCGCCTTGAGCTTCTCGATCCGGACCGCCTCCGGCGAGAACTCGACCGGCTCCTCCATCGCGGTGAGCGCGAGGAGCTGTAACAGGTGGTTCTGCAGAACGTCCCGGGCGGCGCCGGTCGCGTTGTAGAACGCCGCTCGTCCGCCGATGCCGACGTCCTCGGCCATCGTGACCTGCACCGAGTCGACGAAGTTGCCGTTCCACACCGGTTCGAACAACTGGTTCGCGAACCGCAGGGCCAACAGGTTCTGCACCGTCTCTTTACCGAGGTAGTGGTCGATGCGGTAGACGTCGGCGGGTGGGAAGACACGGTCGACGAGACCGTTGAGCTCGAGCGCCGATGGCAGGTCGTGCCCGAAGGGCTTCTCGACCACCACGCGGCGCCAGCCGTGCGCCTTGTCCGCGTCGGACAAGGCGGTGCGCTGCATCTGCTTGAGGACATTGGGGAACATCGATGGCGGTACGGACAGATAGAACGCCGCGTTGCCCTGGATGCCGTGCGACTCGCGCAGCTCGTCCATCGTCGAGACCAACTCGTCGAAGGCCGCGTCGTCGTCGAAGGAGCCCTCGATGAATCGCGTGTTGCCGGCGAGCCGCCGCCAGACCTCTTCGTTCCACCCGGTGCGGGCACCGTCCTTGGCGGACTTGCGGGCCAGGGTCTCGAAGTTCCCGCCGCCCGGCCAGTCGGCGCGGGAGAATCCGACGAGGACGAAGTCGGTGGGCAGCAGCCCGCGGTTGGCGAGGTCGTACACCGCCGGGATCAGTTTCTTGCGCGACAGGTCGCCGCCGATCCCAAAGATCACCAGCGCGCACGGCTCCGGCACCCGGGGCAGGCGCCGGTCGGCCGGATCGCGCAGCGGGTTCGCCGCGTCGCTGCCGAAGGCGTCCTGGCTGGGGGCGTTGGCCGCTGGGGTCGACGCGCTGGCCTCGCCCCCCTCGTCGACGGATGGGGCCGGCGCGGTGCCGGTCGTCGGGTCCGCGACAGGTGGTGCAGGCGCCGCATCCGCGACAGGTGGTGCAGGCGTCGCGCCCGCCTCCGTCGTCTCGCTCATTTTCCAGCAGCGTCGAGCTGACCCTGCACGCTCTCGGCGAGCTGCGTGTAGGAGTCCTCGAACTTCTGCACGCCCTCGGCCTCGAGCACCTCGATCACGTCGTCGTAGCCGATTCCGAGGCCTTCGAGGTCGGCCAGCACCTTGCGGGCGTCGTCGTAAGTGCCCTCGATGGTGTTGCCACGGATCTCGCCGTGATCGGCGACGGCGTCCAGCGTCGCTTCGGGCATCGTGTTGACGGTGTCGGAGGCGACCAGATCGACGACGTACATCGTGTCGTCGTACTCGGGGTTCTTGACCCCCGTCGAGGCCCAGAGCGGGCGTTGCACGTTCGCGCCGGCTTCGGCGAGGGTCTTCCACCGGTCGGACGCGATGACCTTCTCGAAGCGCTCGTAGGCCAGTCGGGCATTCGCGATGGCGGCCTTGCCGCGCAGCGCGTTCGCTTCGTCCGTCCCGATCTTGTCCAGCCGCTTGTCGACCTCGGTGTCGACGCGCGAGACGAAGAACGAGGCCACCGATCGGATCGTCGACAGCTCGATGCCAGCCTTCTTGGCCCGCTCGAGACCGGTCAGGTAGGCGTCCATGACCGCGTCGTAGCGATCGAGGCCGAAGATCAGCGTGACGTTGACGCTGATTCCCTCGGCGGTGGCCGCAGTGATCGACGGCAGTCCCTCGGACGTCGCCGGAATCTTGATCAGCGCGTTCGGCCGGCCGACCAGCCACCACAGCGCCTTCGCCTCGGCCGTCGTGCGGTCGCTGTCGTGGGCCAGGCGCGGGTCGACCTCGATCGACACCCGCCCGTCCAGGCCATTGGTCCGGTCGAAGACGGGCCGCAGGACATCACACGCCCAGCGGATGTCGTAGGCCATCAGGTAGCGGATCGCTTCGTCGATGTCGGTCTTGCGCAGCGCGAGGTCGCGGACCTGCTCGTCGTATGCGCTGCCCTTCTCCAGGGCCTTCTGGAAGATCGTCGGGTTGCTCGTGACGCCGACGACGTGCTTGTTGTCGACGAGGTCCTGCAGGTTGCCGCTTTGCAGGCGCTCACGGCTGATGTCGTCGAGCCAGATCGAGACACCGGCGTCGGACAGTTCTGCGAGTGCGTCGCTCATATCGGTCTCCTTCGTTTGCGATCAGGTGCCTGTGGTGGTGCCGCGGACCCGGCCGGCGCTTTCGAGCGCGGCGTGGGCCGCCGCGACGACGCGGTCGGGGGTGAAGCCGAACTGCTCGAACACGACGTCGCCTTCTGCGCTCGCGCCGTAGTGGTTGATCGCCACGATCTCGCCGGCGTCTCCGACGACCTCGCGCCAGCCCTGCGGCACCGCCGCCTCGATGCTGACCCGCGCCTTGATGTCGGGCGGAAGAACCTGCTGCTGGTAGGACGGCGGCTGGGCCCGGAACCACTCGATGCATGGCATCGACACGACCCGGGTGGAGGCTCCGTCGGCCTCGAGGATCTCGCGGGCCTTCAGGGCCAAGCCGACCTCCGAGCCGGTGGCCACCAGGATCACCTCGGGCAGGCCGGACGAGCCTTCTTCCAGGATGTACCCGCCCTTGACTGCGTCACCGGTCTTGGCCGGGTCCAGGACCGGCAGGTTCTGCCGCGACAGCACGAGGCCGATCGGGCCGTCCGTCTTCTCCAGCGTCGCCCGCCAGCACACCGCAGTCTCATTGGCGTCGGCCGGGCGGACGATGTCGAGGCCCGGGACGGCGCGCAGCGCGGCCAGATGCTCGATCGGCTGGTGGGTGGGTCCGTCGCCGCCGAGCCCGATCGAGTCGTGCGTCCAGACGAAGATCGACGGGATCTGCATCAGCGCGGCGAGGCGCACGGGTGGACGCATGTAGTCGCTGAACACCAGAAACGTGCCGCCGTAGACCCGGGTGCCGCCGTGCACCGTGATGCCGTTGATGATCGCGCCCATGGCGTGCTCGCGAATGCCGAAGTGCAGCGTGCGGCCGTACGGACCGCCCGGCCATTCCTTGGTCTGGTGTACGGCCGGGACGAAGCTCGGCTGACCTTCCATGGTCGTGTTGTTGCTCTCGGCCAGGTCGGCGGAGCCACCCCACAGTTCGGGGAGCGGATCGGCGAGCGCGGAGAGCACCTTGCCCGATGCGGCCCGGGTGGAGATCGCGTTCGGCTTGCCGTCCTTCTCCGTGGGGAAGGTGGGCAGCGCATCGGTCCACCCGGTCGGCAGGGTGCGGGTGCGCAGCCGCTCGTACAGCGCGGCGCCCTCGGGGTTCTCGGTCGCCCACACGTCGAACCCGGTCTGCCACTGCTCGTGCGCCTCGCGCCCGCGCTGCACGACCTGGCGCGCGTGGGCCAGAACGTCCTGGCTGACGGCGAAGTGGACGTCGGGGTCGAAGCCGAGCAGCTCCTTGGTGGCCCGGATCTCGTCCTCGCCCAGCGCGCTGCCGTGGGCCTTGCCGGTGTTCTGCTTCGTCGGGGCCGGCCAACCGATGATGGTCCGGATGGCGATGAACGACGGCCGGTCGGTGACCGCGCGCGCCGCGTCGATCGCCGCCTGGATCGCGACGACGTCCTCGCCGGAGTCGACGCGTTGGACGTGCCATCCGTACGCGGCGTAGCGGGCCAGCACGTCCTCGCTGAACGCGACCGCGGTGTCGTCCTCGATGGAGATGTGGTTGTCGTCATAGAACAGAATCAGGTTGCCGAGCTGCTGATGGCCGGCCAGCGAGGACGCCTCACTCGAGATGCCTTCCTCGAGGCAGCCGTCGCCGGCGACCACATAGATGTGATGGTCGAACGGGGACTCGCCAACCGCGGTGTCCGGATCGAACAGTCCGCGTTCGCGTCGGGCCGCCATCGCCATCCCGACGCCGTTGGCGACGCCCTGGCCGAGGGGGCCGGTCGTGACTTCGATCCCGGCGGTGTGGCCGTACTCGGGGTGGCCGGGGGTGCGCGAACCCCACGTGCGCAGCGACTCGAGGTCGGACAGCTCGAGCCCGTACCCGGACAGGAACAGCTGGCAGTACTGGGTCAGCGAGGAATGGCCGTTGGACAGGATGAACCGGTCCCGCCCCGCCCAGGACGGATCGGTCGGGTCGTGGCGCAAGACACGCTGGTAGAGCAGGTAGGCCAGCGGGGCCAGGCTCATCGCCGTGCCCGGGTGCCCGTTCCCGACCTTCTGCACGGCGTCGGCCGCGAGCAATCGGGCAGTGTCAACTGCCTTGGTGTCGAGGTCGGTCCACCAGTCGGGGTGAGTCGTCTTCACGACGTCCTCGGAGTCGTTCACGGGCGATCGGGTCCCTTCGGATCGCGGTGTATGCGGCGGGGTTCCTGCCGGTTGTCGCTGCTTGTCCTACCCAAGCGCCAGCGTAGCCACAACGGGGGTTCCGGGGAGCGCGAAACTGAGAGCGGGGCTGGCCGGGATAGCCCCGAGGCTGCGTACGGTCGGCGCCAACCCGGCGGCTAGTCTGATCCGGTGACGCAGACCCCCGTCGCGCCGGTCCGCCCGGCGACGCCCGCACGAACGGGCCATGACGGAGTCCTTCGATCCAGCCGGCCCGGTCGCCGGCGCGAGGCGCGCAGCCGCGGCCGGATCGCCTCCTACGTCGCTTTGACCAAGCCGCGCATTATCGAATTGCTGCTGGTCACCACGCTGCCCGCGATGATCCTCGCCGCGGGCGGCCTGCCGAAGCTCTGGGTCGTAGTCGTCACCATGGTTGGCGGCACGCTGGCCGCCGGTAGCGCCAACGCGCTGAACTGCTACGTCGACCGCGACATCGACGAGCTGATGCGCCGCACCGACCATCGTCCGCTGGCCCGCCACGACGTATCGCCCGGCGGCGCGCTGGTGTTCGGTTTGGTGCTCGGAGTCATCGCGGTCAGCCTGATGGGCGCGGTCACCAACTGGCTCGCGGCCGGTCTGACTGCCGGCGCCATCGCGTTCTACGTCGTCGTCTACACGATCCTGCTCAAGCGACGCACGGCCCAGAACATCGTGTGGGGCGGCGCGGCCGGCTGCATGCCGGTGCTGATCGGCTGGTCGGCCGTGACCGGCTCGCTGGCCTGGGCACCGTTCATCCTGTTCGCGGTGGTCTTCTTCTGGACCCCGCCGCACTTCTGGGCGCTGGCGATCCGCTACCGCGAGGACTACGCGCGGGCCGGCGTGCCGATGCTGCCGGTGGTGGCATCGCCGCAGCGGGTGGCCCGCGAGATCGTCGCCTACTCGTGGCTTACCGTCCTGGTCTCTCTGGTGCTGTGGCCGGTGGCGACCGGCTGGCTTTACGGCGTGCTGGCCGCGGCCGCGGGTGTCCTTCTCGTGGGCGCAGCACACCGCTTGCTCGCCCGCACCGGGCAGGGCGAGAACGCCAAGGCGGCGATGCAGCTGTTCCACCTGTCCAACAGCTACCTTGCTTTCCTGTTCGTCGCGGTCGCTGTCGACACCTTCGTCCGCTGATCCCAGCTGCGCCCGGCTGATCAGGCCGGGCTGATCTGGCTGCCGGACCGCCGGGCTGATCTGCGCGCCGGGCCGCTGGGCTGATCTTCCTGCGCCGGGAGCGGGGGGGCGTATCGGGTGCAGGAAGGTCAACTGGTGCGCGTCCGCTGATCCCAGCTGCGGCGGCCCAGCTGCGGCGCCCCGCGCTCCGTCTCCCGCCCCCCGCCCTCCGTACGATCGATCCGTGCCTGCCGTCCTGCTCGCCACCTGCGCCGCTCTGCCCGACGGTGACGAGGACGGCGGGGTGCTGTTCGAGGCCCTGGACCGCGCCGGCGTCGAAGCGCGATGGGCGGCCTGGACCGATCCCGACGTCCCATGGGATGACGCGCTCGTCGTCATTCGATCGACCTGGGACTACACGGCCGACCGTGACGCCTACCTGGCCTGGGTGCGCGGGCTGCCCCGCGTCGCCAATGACGCGTCGGTCGTCGCGTGGAACACCGACAAGCTCTATCTGCGTGACCTCGCAGCCGCGGGCGTGCCCATCGTGCCCACCGCCTTCGTGACCCCGGGTGAGGCGGCCGACCTTCCCGGGTACGGGCAATTCGTGGTCAAACCCTCGGTCGGCGCCGGCTCCCGAGGCGCGGGCCGCTTCAGCGCCGATCGCGACGATGCGGCGCAGCGGCACGTCGCCCAGCTGCACGACGCCGGTCGCGTCGTTCTCGTGCAGCCCTACCTGGACGCCGTCGACACCGCGGGTGAGACGGCGCTGATCTATCTGGACGGCACGTTCAGCCACGCGATCATGAAGGGCGCGATGCTGCCCCCGGGCATTGCGCACCCCGTCCAGGGATGGGAGCTCTACGTCGACGAGCGGATCGAACGGCGGACCCCCCGTGCGGAGGAGCTGGCCGTCGGCGCGGCGGCAATGGCAGCCATCCGCGATCGCTTCGGCGCGGACCAGCTCTACACCCGCGTCGACCTACTGCCTTCCGCACACGGACCGGTGGTCATCGAACTCGAACTCACCGAGCCGTCGCTGTTCCTGCAATACGGGCCGCTCGGAGCGCCGACGCAACCGGCCGACACGTTCGCGACAGCCATCGCGGACCGCGCGTGACCGCCACCCGGACGGCCACCCCGTTCCCCGCCGTCGCCGAGGACCGGATCCGGGCCCTGCGGCGGATGAAGGTCATCGCCGCGAGCATGCTGCTTGTCGCGGCCGCCATATACGTGGTGTGCCGGGCGGTCGGGCACGGGAACGGGGCGTGGGGCTACGTCCAAGCCGCCGCCGAAGCGTCCATGGTCGGCGGGTTGGCGGACTGGTTCGCGGTCACCGCGCTGTTCCGGCACCCGCTGCGGCTGCCAATTCCGCACACGGCGATCATCCCGAACAAGAAGGACCAGATCGGCGAGGGCCTGGCTGGCTTCGTGCAGCAGTACTTCCTCACCACCGAGATCATCAGCGAACGGGTGTCGGACGCGCAGGTGCCCAGGCGGGTCGGGGAATGGCTCGCCGACCCGGCGCACGCGCACCGCCTGGCCGAGGAGCTCAGCAGCGCGATCGCCGGGTTGGCCGGGGTCCTGCGCGACGACGAGCTGCGCAACTCCGTCGCCGCGTTCGCGGACAAGCGGCTGCGGGAAATGGACGTCGCACCGGTGCTCGCCCGGCTCGTCGACGGCCTGTGCGACTCCGGCCAGCACCAGGCCGCGCTGACCAGCACGCTCAAGGGCCTGATGCACTTCCTGGACGACAACCGGGGACTGCTCCGCAAGCGGGTTGCCGAGGAGTCGCCGGAGTGGGTCCCGGAATGGGTCGACGAGCGGGTCTTCGCGAAGGGCTTCTCGCTGGTCCAGGCGTTCCTCGCTGACGTGACCATCAATCCTGACCACGGCGTGCGGCACAGCTTTGACGCTCAGCTGCGGGCCCTCGCCGAGCGCCTGCGCAACGACCCCGAGCAGATCGCGAAGGTCGAACGGGCCAAGGTGGAGCTGCTCGACCACCCCAGCGTGCACGCCTACCTCGGCGACCTGTGGGGCGCAATGAAGAAGCTCATCCTTGATGGCGCGGCCGACCCGGGGTCCGACCTGCGCCGGTCCACGGAATCGCTCACCATGCGCGCGGGCGAGGTGCTGCGCGACGATCCCCACGTCTCGGCCAAGGTAGAGGAAGCCCTGCAGCGGCTGACCGGCCACATCGTCACCCACTACGGCGACGACCTCACCGACATCATCTCGACGACCGTTTCCCGCTGGGACAGCGAGGAGACGAGCCGCCGGCTCGAACTGCAGGTCGGTAGGGATCTGCAGTTCATCCGCATCAACGGCACCGTCGTCGGCGCCCTGGCCGGCTTGGCGATTTACACCATCACCCAGCTGTTCTAAGTCGTTCGGCTACTGGCTGGGCTGCGGTACGTGCGGGCAGTTCGACTTCGGATTGACGCCCATGTAGTTCAGGGGTCCCGCCACGATCGTCAACAACATCGTCGCCACCGAGGCGCAGCTCTGCTTCCGGTCGGTGTAGTAGTGCCGTTGACCTGCTGCGATGGCACCGATGATCAGCCAGACGACGACCAGAATCGCCACAATGCGGCCGACACCGCTGCGGGTTCGATAACCACGGTCCATTGTCATGCCGGGGGTGTACCCGCGAGGTGCGCGTCACAACCAGGTGAGCTTCACCGCCCGGGTGCTGCGGGCCCGGCCGGTTCACGCCTCGGGGCGGAGCTGAGCAGGACCCCGAGCGCGGCCAACCACACCAGACACGCGCCCAGCATGTGCACTCCGACGAGCAGCGCCGGCACGTGCAGGAAGTACTGCGTGTAGCCGATGCCGCCCTGTGCGAGCTCGACGGCGAGCAGCCCAACCGCGGCCCGCCGCAGCGGACCGGTGCGCAGGGCGTGAGCGAGGGCGAGCACTCCGATCGTGAGGCCGATGAGGATCATCACGAGATCGGCGTGCAGCTGGGTCAGTCCGGTGATCGGCAGGGCGATCCTGCGCACCTGCCCATCCTTGACGTCGCCCGCGTGGGGACCGGCACCCGTCACCACGGTTCCCGCCACCAGCACGAGAGCGACGACGGCCACCATCAGCCGGACGAGGGCACGCGCCGGGGGTGATACCGCGGAAACTGGATGCTCGCCCACCCGCCACCAAAGCACGAAGGTCACCGCGATGATGGCCGCCGACAGCAGGAAATGCAGGGCGACCAGCCACGGGTTGAGGTCGGTCAGCACGACGATGCCACCGAGCACCGCCTGGGCCGGAATGCCCACCAGGGCCAGCAGCGCGAGACCGGCGTGGCGACGCTGGCGCCATGCGACCAGGAGGGTGAGCACGAGGGTCACGCCAACGAGGCCGGTCAGCGTGCGATTGGTGAACTCGATCGCGCCGTGGATCCCGAGCTTGCCGCTGGGCACGAGCTGCGAACCGCTGCACCGAGGCCACGTGGGGCAACCCAGACCGGAGTTCGTGAGCCGGACCGCGCCCCCGGTGACGACGATCCCGACGTTGACGACGACCGAGGCCAGGGCGAGTCGGCGCAGGGTGCTCGGCGACCTCATCCACGCCGTCAAGGACCGCGGCCTTGCGGCCAGCGCGGGGTCCACGCCTACTCCCACCGGAACCACCGCGCCGCCGCGGGCAGGGCGACGACGGCCCACACGAGCAGCGTGAGGGTGTCCCGGACGGGCAGCCCGCCACCGTGCTGCAGCACCTGGTGCAGTCCGTCGGACAGCGCCGCGGACGGCAGGTACTGCAGGATGTCCTGCGCCACGCCGCCGTACTTGTCGAGCGGGATCGCGATCCCGCCGGCGAAGAGCAGGACCAGCCAGATCAGGTTGGCCGCGGCGAGCGTGACCTCGGCGCGCAGCGTGCCCGCGACGAGCAGTCCGAGCCCGCCGAACGCGATCGTTCCGAGCACGACCAGCAGCAGCGCCGGCAGCGGGTCGACGCGCGGATGCCAGGCCAAGGCGAGACCCAGGCCGCAGATCAGGACGAGCTGGACGAGTTCGAGCAGCAGGACCGACAGCGTCTTGCCCAGGATGAGCACCGACCGGGGCAGGGCGGTTGCGCCCAGCCGCTTGAGTACCGCGTACTTGCGCTCGAATCCGGTGCCGATGGCCAGCCCGGTGAACGCCGCCGACATCACGGCGAGCGCGATCATGCTCGGCACGACGAAGTCGATCCGGCGCGGCGTGTTCAGCTTGTAGAGCAGCGGCAGGTTGAAGAAGAAGAGCAACAACAGCGGGATCACCAGGGTGAGGCCCACCTGTTCCCCGTTGCGAAGCAGCAGCTTGAACTCCATTGCCACCTGGGCGGCGAGCATGCGCGACCGCGGCGCGGCGGCCGGGGCCGGGGCGAACGACGGCGCGGTCACGTGCGCAACTCCCGTCCGGTCAGCTCGAGGAACACGTCCTCGAGGGTCCGGCGGCCCACGGTGATGTCCTCGGCCATGACGTGCTGCGACGCGCACCAGGCGGTCACCAGGGCCAGCAGCTGGGGCGTGACGTCGCCGGTGATCACGTAACGGCCCGGCTCGTCCTCGCGGGCCTGGGACCCCGCCGGCAGCGCGGCGACCAGTGAGTCCATGCCCAGGGCCGGCACGGCCCGGAACCGGAGCTGCCCCTCGGCGCCGGCGCGGGTCAGTTCGGCCGGGCTGCCCTGGGCCACGACCCGGCCCGCGTCGATCACGACGACGGTGTCGGCGAGCTGTTCGGCCTCGTCCAGGAAGTGCGTGGTCAGCACCACGGTGACGCCGTCGCGCCGCAACGAGCGGATGAGGTCCCAGGTACCTCGGCGCGACTGTGGGTCCATGCCGGCCGTCGGTTCGTCGAGGAATACCAGCTCGGGACGGGCGACGAGGGCCAGGGCGAGCGAGAGCCGCTGTTGCTGTCCGCCGGAGAGCCGCTTCACCGGGGTGTTCCGGACATCGATGAGGCCGACGACGCCGAGCAGCGTGGCCGGGTCCTGAGGGTTGGCGGCGTAGGAGGCGAACAATTGCAACATCTCGAGCGCGGTGGCGGCGGTATAGCCACCTACCCCGTCCTGCAGCATCACGCCGACCCGCGGACGCAGGGCTGCGGCGTCTGCGACCGGGTCCAGGCCCAAGACCCGGACGGTTCCGCTGTCCGGGCGCCGGAAGCCTTCGCAGATCTCGACCGTCGTCGTCTTGCCGGCGCCGTTGGGTCCGAGCAGGGCCAACACCGACCCGGTCGGCACGATCAGGGACAGCCCGTCCACGGCGCGGCGTTGCCCGTACACCTTCACGAGATCGACGACCTCGACGGCGTGGGGCGGGGCGGGCACGCCGTAAGTCTAGGAATGGGACCAGGCCGCGACCCCGGCGCGTCACCCGGCCGTGGTCGGTTCGCCGGCCAGCACCGGTCCGGTGACCTATTCGGCCGGTTGGACCGCCGGGGCATAGGCGTCGACGTACTCCTGGCCCGAGAGTTCCTGCACGGCCGAACGGACCTGCTCGGTCACCTCTCGCAGCACGCGGGCACTGCGTTCCTGCTCGGCCAGGTGCCCGAATTCCATCGGCGCGCCGAAGTGCACCTCGACCGGGGCGCGGTGCCACCTGCGGCCCTCGGGCGGCTTCACGTCGCCAGTGCCCACCAGGCCGACCGGCACCACCGGAGCGCCGCTGCGCAGCGCCACCCTGGCGACGCCCGTGCGGAACTTGTGCAGCCGGCCGTCCCTGGATCGAGTGCCCTCGGGGTAGATGCCCAGCACGCGGCCGGCCTCCAGGACCTCGACTCCGATCTCGATGACCCCGGCCGCCGAGCGGGTGTCCCCGCGAGCGACCGGCACGTGGCCCATGGCGTTGAAGAACGCAGCCACGCCCCGGCCGCGCAGTCCGCGCCCGGTGAAGTACTCGGACTTGGCGAAGTAGACGATCTGCCGACGGGCCGCGAGCGGCGTGAACACCTCGTCCGCGAATGACACGTGGTTGGCCGCGAGAATCACCGGCCCCGTACGAGGGACGTTCTCAAGACCGGTGACCGTCGGCCGGAAGACCGCCCGCAAGGCGGGGGCGAGCGTCAATTCGAGGGTCCGGTAGAGCACGGTCGCAACCTATCGCGGCACCGGGGCCCGGATGATCGGCCGCGCGCGACCCGCGCAGTGGCGGGCAATCCGGCACCGGGCGGGTAGCGGTTCGTTGTCTCACCGGGGGCGCCTGTGCGGACGGTGTCGAAATACGTCATACTGGTGTAGTGAAATTCCCCGGTTCGATTGCGCGCCGCGTCGATGGCGCCTGCGACCGGACCGGCGACCGCACTCGCGACGCCGTCGCGCGCAGCGTCCTCGAACGCGGCCCGCAGAGCGCCGCCGACCTCGCCGAGCTCCTCGGGCTCTCACCGGCCGCCATCCGGCGCCACCTGGACGCCCTGGTTTCCGACGGCCTGCTGGTCGAGCGCGAGCCCCGCCCCTCGGCCCACCGCGGTCGCGGCCGGCCCGCGCGCGCGTATGCCCTGACCGACGCCGGACGAGCCGCGTTCCCGCACGCCTACGACGACCTCGCCAACACCGCGCTGCGCTACCTACGCGAAACCGGCGGCGAGCAGGCCGTCACGGCGTTCGCCGAGCACCGCGCGGCCTCCCTCGTCGAGCGGCTGGGGCCCAAGGTCGACCGCGATGCGCCGCTCGCCACACGCAGCGAGGCCATGGCCGGAGCCTTGTCCGAGCATGGCTACGCTTCGACGACCGAGCGCGCCGGTGCCGGCATCCAGATCTGCCAGCACCACTGCCCAGTCGCTCACGTCGCCGCCGAGTTCCCGCAGCTGTGCGAGGCCGAGACGCGAGCGTTCGAGCAGGTGTTGGGCACGTACGTCCAACGACTGGCGACGATCGCCCATGGCGACGGCGTCTGCACCACGCACGTCCCCGACCCACCGAAGAGCGTTGCCCGGAAGACCGTTGCACCGACGACCGTTGCATCGAAGACCCAGAAGTCCACCGCCCGATCCGGGAGGCACTGAATATGACCACTGCACCTGAGCGTTCCCTCACCCAGGACGAGCAGATCGACGCCCTTGGCCGCTACGGCTTCGGATGGTCGGACAGCGATGTCGCCGGGGCGAGCGCCCAGCGTGGCTTGTCCGAGGCGGTCGTGCGCGACATCTCGGGCAAGAAGAGCGAGCCCGAATGGATGCTCAACCGCCGGCTCAAGGCCCTGTCGATCTTCGACAAGAAGCCCATGCCGAGCTGGGGGTCCGACCTATCGGGTATCGACTTCGACAACATCAAGTACTTCGTGCGCTCGACCGAGAAGCAGGC
>JAVHVH010000235.1:0-18182 GCA_032160665.1 Pseudonocardiales bacterium | reverse complement strand
AGCCCCCGGCCAGCACCACCGCCCGGGACCGGGCGCTCAGCCCGGAGCGCCGCGCCTGCGCCACCCGCGGAAGGCCGGCCACCGTGTCGGCGTGCTCGAGTTCGCCCCGCGCCGCGCGGCGGGTCAGGCGCAGTTCGGCGCGGATCTCATCGACCGCGGACTCGAACACCTGATCCGGCGTCCACACCGGACCACCCGCCACGGTGAGCATCGGGTCGCGGGTCGCGATCTGCGCCATCACCGCCCACACCCGCCCCTGCTGATAGGACAGCTGCCGCCACTCCGCGGACAGGACCTCCAGCAGCTGCTCGTCCGGGACCGCACCCAACTCGATCGGCGCCAGGACGGAACACAACGCCGGGCCGGGCGCCATGCCCGCTACCCCGCCCGGAACCGCGTTCCCCGCTGCCATGAATACAACAATAGGGAGCCGGTCTGACAATTCCGCCGTTATCCACAGACCAATTCAGAGAAACGCAAGAATACGTCACTGTATCCACAGGAGAACAAGAAACCCGAACGAACAGCCCGCCGAAAACGAGACCAGCCGAGAAATCATCTCTTCATCGGCGCGCCCTTATGAAGACAGCCCCGAACGAAACAGCAAACCGAAACCGAGACCCAGCCCAGCCCCACCCACCGGAGCGATCGCCGGGGCAGCGCCGAAGACCCCCGACTGCGGCCTCTACCCACCGACCGGACCTAACCCCCGAAGGACTCACGGGCGGAAACCCTAGGACTGGATCGGTGAGCCATGGTTGCGGCCGGAAGGCCGGACCAGCGGCGGAGACCCGGACAGCGTGCTATCGCTGGGCGTGAGGGCGAGCAACCGGCTTTGCAGGTCAGGCGGCGGTGTCCAGTGGTAGCGCAGGGCGGTGCCGTTGGTGACTACGGTGTCGCAGGCCGGCTGGCTCAGATTCGCGGTCACGGAGTCCAGCGCCTTCCCGTTGGCCGTGACGCCGATGATCGCGAGTTCGCGCTCGTCGGTGGTGCTCGGCGTTGGGCAGAGTTTGGTGCCCTTCGTGGTGTCGGCCTGCTCGAGGCTGGTCACGAGACGCGCGGCCTGCGTGCCGTCCAGCACGAGGCGGGCCGGGACGGATACCGGATTCGGGCCCAGCGCCATCGCGGGCGTGCCATAGGAACACACGATCACGGAGGAGACGGGCTTTGCGAACAGCGGACCCCTCGTGTCGAACTGGCCCGGGCTACCGCCGCCGGGGAGCAGGTAGCGCGGCAGGGAGTCGGGGCACTGCTCGGGGTCTTTCGCGGTTGGTGCTCCAGCCAGCGCTGATGACTCCGGCGTAGCTGTGCTGAGCGACCCGCGGCCGAGCGCGTCGTTTTGGGCCTCGCTGTTCCCGCTGGTGACGTACCCATTGCTGCCGCCGGCGGTCGTGCTCGGGTTCGTGCCCGAGTGGTTCCAGATCACGGTTGCGCCGATGCCGGCCGCAGCCACCAGCACGGTCACCGCCGCGGTCGACATCATCCGGGCCCGGCGCTGCGCCCGATGGCGGCGTCCGCCCGAAATCACCTGGTCGGCGTCCACCCCGTCGCCCTCGCCATCACGCAGCGCGGCCCGCAGATCAAACTCTGTGGGACTCATGCCGTCACCTGCTCCCAGTTGTTGCATCGACCCGCAGGCGCGCGAGTGCCCGTGCGCAACTGCTCTTCACGGTTCCGACCGGCATTCCCAGCGACTGCGCGGTGTCCTGCTCGGAGAGGTCGCAGTAGTACCGCAGGACGATGACGGCGCGCTCCCGCGGCGACAGCCCGGCCAGCATGCGGCGCAGCTGGTCGCGCACGTCCGAACTGGCGACATCGCTCGCCTCCTCAGGCGTCTCGGGCAGCGTCTCGGTCGGCCGCTCGCCCCACCACCTGCGCCTCGTCTGATCGATGTGCGCATTGACGAGAGCCCGCCGCGCGTACGGCAGCGGGGCCTCGATGCGTCCCCATTTCAGGTAGACCTTCGTCAGTGCCGTCTGCACGAGATCCTCGCCGCGGTGGTGGTCTCCGGTCAGCAGCCTGGCGGCGTGGAGCAACGTCGCGCCATTCGCTTCCACGAACGCGCGGAATCCCGCCTCGTCACGCACAAGCTCCTCCCGTCGATCTGCATCCATAGATGGACGAGATGGATGCGGCGTCAGGTTCCATGGCAGCCCACCCTAGGGCGAAAGCCCTCTAGGCCTCGGCGAGCGCGCGCCACATGTGGTGGTGCAGGATCCCCGATTCGGCGTGCCGGAACTCCGCGCCCTCGACGGCGAATCCGTGCTGCGCGTAGAACGCCTGCGCGCTCGACCGGGCGTGGCACCACACCAGTTGCCCCTGCCGGCGCCGGATCTCGGTGATCGCCGCCGCCAACACCAGCCCGCCGATGCCCTGCCCCTGACGGGCGGCCGCTGTGGCCATCCCGCGCAGCTGCCACGCGTGGGGCTCTTCGGCTCGCAGCGGGTACGGTCGCGGCAGCAGCAGGCAACCGCCGACCACCGCGCCGTCGTCGTCCAGCGCCGCGAGGTGGATCGCGTCCGGGTTGTCGTCACCATGCATCGGCGACCCGACCGGCCAGTTCGGACGCAGCACCGCACGACGGAGTTCGCGGGTGCGGGTGCCGTCGACGGCGGCGACCCGCACGCTCAGCTACCTGGCTGGTAGACCATCACGAACACGATCGCGGCAAAGATCAGCCCGACGATGCCCCCGGCGGCTGCGACCCGGCCGGTCAGCGCGACGACCGACTCCTCCTTCGCGATGCGCGCGGTCGCCTTGTTGAGCGTCGGGACCGCGACCCCGAGGATCAGCCCGATGGCGATCACCCAGAGGACGAGGGAGAGCCAAATCCACAGGTCGCTGATCTCACCGACCTTCTTGCCGTCCTCCTTCGCGCTCATCAGTCCCATCCCGACGAGAACGACCAGGACCGACGCGTAGCCGTAGATGCGAAGCATCCGCGAGGAGCTGGCCGTGGCCCGGCCGTCTCCGGTGCGGACCCCGCGTGAGGCGGTCGTCGCGGCGTGGACGAGGGGGCCGATGGCGAAGACGGCGAAGAGCAGGTGCAGCGCCAACAAGATCTTGAACATGCTTCGAGGCTATCCGGACGCGGCGTCGATCCTGCGCTGCAGCCCCGTCGCCCAGTGGCCGGCGTAGCGCTGCTGCAGTTGCGAGATCGCCCAGTCGTCACCGGTGACCATCTGCCGGCATCGGGTGCTCTCGCAATGGCAACGCAGCAGGAAGTCCGCGACGCTGGTGGAGTAGTCCGTCGTCAGTTCCTCGCCGGCCGCGAGCTCGCGGACGGCGGCGAGGGCATGCCCGTCCACCCAGACGAGGGTGGGATCGCAGCTGTGGTTGACGGGTCCGAGTGCATCGACGGTGTCGGGCGCGACGTCGAACTCGAGGACCACGTCGCCGGCCGCGATGGGTTCGGCCGCGAACAGGCCGCGGCCGGCGATCGACGACGTCGCGATGGTGGTCGAGGGATGCCGCCGATCAGCCTGCGGCACGGCGTCCGCCACGGCGACTCGACAGGTAGTCGGCCACCACGAACTCGCCCAGTGCGCCGCGCTTGGGCTGGAAGACTCGCCCACCATTACGGCGGCCGACCTCTTGCATGAAACTGACCAACCGGGGGTCGTCGTCGAGCATGAAGACATTGATCGTCGCCCCGCGCCGGGTGCAGCGCTCGACCTCGGCCAGGGTCGCGGCGATCGTCTCGCGAGTAGGTGGCCAGGCGAAGTCGGCGAAGCCATCCGCGGCCAGGTGCGCGGTCGGCTCGCCGTCGGTGATCACGAGGATGACCGGCTCGGCGCCGCGGTGCTTGTCGAGGTGCCGCCGGGCCAGCATCAAACCGTGCTGCAGATTCGTGCCCTGAACGCGGTCCCAGTCGTGCTCGACGAGCGCGCCCGGCGAGAGCACCCGCGCGTAGTCACTGAACCCGATGATCTCGATCGCGTCCTGCGGGTACTTGGTCGTGACGAGCGAGTGGAGCGCCAGGGCGGTCGTCTTCGCCTCGCCCCAGGTGCCGCGCAACTCCATGGAGTAGGACATGTCGACGAGGAGGGCGATCGCGGCCGAGGAACGGCGTTCGGTCTCGACCACCTCGAAGTCGTCCGAGGTCAGCCCGAGCGGTCGGCCCTGAGCACGCAGGACCGCGTTGCGCACGGTCCTGACGACGTCGAGCGGCTGCTCGTCGCCGAAGCGCCACTCGCGACTGCCGCCGGTGACCTCGCCAGCCGCGCCGGCGTCGCGGACGTCGTGCCCGCCTCGACCGCGGGACTCGACGAGGTCGAAGACCCGGCGCAGCGCCGTCGAACCGAGCCGGCGCATTGCCCGCGGTGTCAGCCGAAGACCCTCGCCGCCGCGCTGGACGTAGCCCTGCTCGCGCAGTTCCCGCTCGATGCGGCGAAGCTGCCCCATGTCGTCGACGGCGGCCCGACCGAGCGCGCGCTCGATGAGTTCCTCGTCGATGTCGTCCAGGCTCGCCCCCGGGTAGTCCTGCCCGAGCAGCTCGTCCAGCTGATCGAGGTCGGCGAGTTCGGCCAGTGCGCCAGTGGCGTCGGAGAACCCCATACCCTCCTCCCCGTCCATCCGCTGCCGCCCGCCCCATCGCAGATCGGGCCGCGCCGAGCGCAGGCCCTGCTGGAGGCGCGCCATCTCGTCGGCGAGTCCGGCCTGGCCCATCGCGTCGAGCATGAGTGAGCCGAGCTCGTTGCGTTGCTCGGGGGTAAGCGAGTCCATGAGCTGCTGGGCGGCAGCGGCCCGCCGCGCCAGCGCGTCGATGAGCTCGTCGAGGGTGGCCGGATTCTCGGGGAAGAAGTCGCCGTACTCCTGCATGAACTCGGCGAACTGTTCCGCGGTGTGCTCGCCGCGGGCGTCGGCGTCGAGCATCTCGTTCAACGCACGCATCATGTCGCGGATCCGGGCGAGATCCTTCGGCGTCGCGTTCTGCAGCGCGTTGCGCATGCCGGCGAACTGCGCGTCCAAGACCTCGCTGCGCAGCAGTTCCTGGATCTGCTCGTACGCCTGCCGGGCCTCCTGCGAGCGCCACTGGTAGTCGGCGAGCTGTCGGACCGCGCGCGACGTGTCGCCGGGCAGGGCGTCGAGTTCGGCCTCGGCCATCCGGGCGGAGTCGGCCGGGTCGGGGAACAGCGCCCGGCGTTCTTCTTCCAGCGCTCGATCGAGCAGCTCGCGGACCTGCTCGAGGGTGCCGTCGAGACGCCCGCCCCGACGCAGCTCGCGGGCCCGTTCGCGCGCCTGGCGACGGAGCGCATCCAGGCCGTCGCGATCGGTGCTGCCGCGGCGCAGCAGCCGGTTCAGCGCCGCCCGCGGGGACATGCCCGAGAGGACGTCGTCGCCGATCTCGTCCAGCGCGTCCCGGATGTCGTAGGGCGGCTCGAGCGGGTCCGGTCCCCCGTGCCACGCCCCGTACTTGAAGCTCATGCCCCGTACACGGTCCGGGCGCCGTCGGAGTCCTTGGCCAGCCGACGGTTCAAATACAACCCTTCGAGCGCGAACTCGAGGACGGAGGCCGCGACGCCGATCGCGGTGGGTCCCTCGCCGACGCCGTCCGGTTCCAGCCGGTCGATCAGGCCGGACAGGACGGGGACTGGCCCGAGCTGGGTGAGCAGCTCCTGCGCGCTGACGGTGTCGCCGGTCGTCACCGTCAGGCCGCCGTCGAAGCGCTCCTGAAGCGGGCGTAGATCCATCCCGGCCAGCCGCGAACGGTAGGTCTCGACGATGGCCCGACGCAGCAGGTGTTCGAGCACCTCGAACTCCCGGCCCTCGTCCGCGTCGTCGAACTCGACCTTGCCGCGGGAGGCCGGGACGATCGCCGGGAGGTCGCAGACCCGCGCCACTGCGGCGTCTTCATGGACGAGGGCGGCTCGGCGGACCGCCGCGGCAGCCACCGTCTCGATCCCGGCGATCGCGAAGCGCGCCGACACTCCGGACCGCTGGTCGACCTGCGGCGCATCGCGCACCGCGCGGGCGAAGCGGGCCACAACCTCGAGCAGGTGGGACGGGACCAGCGGCGCCGCGTGATCGGTGTCGGACCACAGCACGGCGGCTTCCTGCGCGATGAGCGCGAGCTCGTCGCTGAGCTCGAGCGGGTAGTGCGTACGGACCTCAGCGCCGAACCGGTCCTTCAGCGGCGTGATGATCCGGCCGCGGTTGGTGTAGTCCTCGGGGTTCGCGCTCGCGACGACCAGCAGGTCGAGCGGCAGGCGCAACTGATAGCCGCGGACCTGGATGTCGCGCTCCTCGAGGACGTTGAGCAAGGCGACCTGGATCCGTTCGGCCAGGTCGGGCAGTTCGTTGATCGCGAAGATGCCCCGGTTGCTGCGGGGGACGAGTCCGAAGTGGACGGTCTCGGGATCGCCGAGCGTGCGGCCCTGCGCGACCTTGATCGGGTCGATGTCGCCGATCAGGTCGCCGACGCTCGTGTCGGGAGTGGCGAGCTTCTCGCCGAACCGCTCGCTGCGGTGCTTCCACGCCACCGGGGTGAGCTCGCCGTCCTCGCCGAGCAGATTCTGACAACGCGTGCAGATCGGCGCGTACGGGTGATCGTTGATCTCGCAGCCGGCGACGATGGGCGTCCACTCGTCGAGCAAACCGAGCAGGGTCCGGATGAGACGGGTCTTGCCCTGGCCGCGTTCGCCGAGCAGGACGAGGTCGTGACCAGCGAGCAGTGCGCGCTCGACCTCGGGAACGACGGTCTCGTCGAAGCCGACGATGCCGGGCAGTGAAGGTTCGCCGGCCGCGAGCCGGTTGATCAGGTTCTGGCGGATCTCGGTCTTGACGGATCGGTGGATGTGACCGGAGGCACGGAGTTCTCCGAGGGTGGCGATGACGGGTTGGCTCACGATTCGACGCTACGTCGCGGGGGCAACCCTCGCCACGTCAGAACTGCAAGAAGATGTCCTCCGTCATCGTGACGAGCGCCTTGTCGTTGTTCGGAGTCGGCCCGTCGAGGTACCACGCGTCCCACACCGTGACCCCTTCGTCCTGCCCCACGCAGTTGAATGCATCCGGGTAGGGCACCCTCGTCGGCCCGGCCGGCAACCGGTATCCCTCGCGCAACAGGTCGTTGATGTTGCCCGTGCCGTCCCTGCGCACGAGCGTGCTGAATTCCGACGCGTACTTGTAGGGATCGGACGGGGGGCTGCGGAACCCGAGCGCGGATTCCGCGAAGGCCACCGGTCGCCCGTTCACGGTCGTCGTGCCCAGAACGCGCTGCAGGCCAGTACACGGGTGCTCCGTCAGGAAGGTGATCATCGGCTGGCCGTAGGCGTGATCGAAGCAGGTGTCGTTCTTGACGTCGGCCCAGATCTTGATCACGTAGGTGGTGCCGTCGCCGGCATGGACGGTCGCCGTACGAAGCGGGGCGGACGGCGCTGGGTGGATCGTCGAGGTACTCGGTGCCGGTGCGGTCTCGGTCGGGCTGGCAACGCTCGGGGTCGACGCCGGCGCGGTCAGCGACTCGGCCGGGAAGTCCGCACTCGAGCCGGCGGTGCTCATCGTTGAGCCGCCGCGCTGTCCGGATCCGCTGGTCGTGGTGGAACAGCCGGCGAGCGCGACGACGGCCACCAGGCCCCCGAGCACGCGGCTCCTATACGTCGTCACGCGCGACAGCATGACCGGCGCTCGGCGCGAGCGGAAGCCGAAGTAAGCAATATCGCCCGGCCGGACGGCGGCTGTGCCAGGCTGGGGCGGTGTCGAGCCCGGACGGCGTGCGCCGCGTCGACGACCTGGACGCGCGGCTGCTGCGTGAGCTGGACGAGTCGCCACGGGTCGGCGTTCTGGAGCTCTCGCGCCGGCTCGGCGTGGCTCGAGGCACCGTGCAGGCGCGGCTCGATCGGATGGTCGAGCGCGGCGTCATCGCCACGTTCGCGCCCACCCTTGATCCGGTCGCCCTCGGTTACTCGGTCACCGCGTTCGCCACGCTGGAGATCAGTCAGGGCCGGGGCCAGGCCGTGCTCGCGCACCTGCGCGCGATCCCTGAGGTCCTCGAGGTCCACACGATCACCGGACCGGGCGACATGCTGTGCCGGGTCGTCGCCCGCTCGAACGACGATCTGCAGCATGTGCTCGACCGGGTCACCGAGTTCCCCGAGATCGTGCGGACGTCGACGGTGATCGCGCTGTCCAATCCCGTCCCGCACCGAGTACTCCCGCTGGTGTGACCGAGGTGGCGACGTTCGCGGACGTCCCGGCGATCCGCGCGTTGATCGCGGCCGCCTATCACGACGACCCGATGACGGAATGGCTGTTCGCGGACGAGCAGACACGGCCGCACGCATGTGCTGCGTGGTACGGGCTGTTCGTCGAGCAGTACATCGCGATCGGTCGGGCAAGCCTGCTACATGAGGACGGTGAGGTGGTGGCGGTCGCGCTGTGGCGCCGGCCCGGTGACGCGCCGCTCTCGCCGACGGGCGTCCCGAGCATCTCGGGACTCATGTCGGCGCTGATCGGTACCGAGCATGGGGCCGAGCTGGGTGAGGCGCTGCATGCCGTCGGCGGTGTGCAAGAGACGCAGCCGCATGTCTACGTGAACTTTCTTGCAGTGGCGCCGGACCGGCAGCGCGCGGGGTTCGGCCGGCGGGTCGTGCAGCCGGTGCTGGCGGCGGCCCGCGCCGAGGGGTTGTGCGTCCGGCTGGAGACGACCAACCCGGCCAATTACGCGTTCTGTGCCGCGCTTGGTTTTCGCGAGGTCGGTCGGCTGCAGCTCGCCTCAGGAGGCCCGCTACTTCGCGCGCTGCGTCTCGATCTCTAGGGTTTCGGTCGCGCTGTGCACGGGACTGCGAAAGGTCTACCGTCTCGCTCACCGACCCCTGGAGGCGACGATGCCCAAGTATCTGCTTGAAGTGAACTACACCCTCGACGGGATCCGAGGCGTGCTGGCTCAGGGCGGGTCGGCCCGCCAGGCAGCAGCCCAAGCCGCCGCCGAGAGCGTCGGGGGGACAGTGGAGTCCTTCCTGTTCGCCTTCGGTGGGACCGACGTCTACGTCATCGCGGATATGCCAGACAACGTTGCGGCCGCCGCGCTGGCGCTGGCGGTAACGGCGGGGGGCGGGGCGACCGTCAAGACGGTGGTGCTGCTGACGACCGCTGAGATCGACGCGGCGACAGCCAAGGAGGTCGGCTACCGCCCGCCGGGTTCCTGACGCCTCAGCCGGAGAAGGGCTTGGCGGTTACCAGGGTGACCTTCATGGTCTTGCCCGTGGGCGCCGTGTACTCGACGGTCTCGCCCTCGCGCGATCCGGTGAGCGCCTTGCCCAGCGGAGATACCGCGGAGTAGACCTGCACGCCGGCCGTCTCGGCTTCCTCGCGGGAACCGATCAGGAAGGTCTCGTCGTCGTCGTCGCCGGCGAAGCGGACGGTCACGACCATGCCCGGTCCGGCGACACCGTTGCTGACCGGCGCCTCGCCGACCTGAGCGCTACGAAGCAGCGCCTCCAGTTGGACGATGCGGCTCTCCTGCTTGCCCTGCTCCTCGCGGGCCGCGTGGTAGCCGCCGTTCTCCTTGAGATCGCCCTCTTCGCGTCGGTCGTTGATCTCCTTGGCCATCAACGTTCGGTTCGCTTTCAGCCCTTCCAGCTCGTTCGACAGGCGGTCAAACGCATCCTGGGTGAGCCAGGTGGCGGGGGCGTCGTCGGTCGTGGACACAGCTGAACTCCAAGGGGTATAGCGGTATGGCGAACCTCGAACGTAACCCGGGCGCGGCGGGACGGCCAAATCAGATCACCGGAGCGGCCGGGCGGCGAGCGGTATGCGGTGCCGCGGCGTATCCCGGTCGTCCGGTCAGGGACAATGGTCTGGTGAGTGACGAGCAGCTGCGGTTGATGGCCGTGCACGCGCACCCCGACGACGAGTCGAGCAAGGGTGCGGCGACGATGGCCCGCTATGTCGACGAGGGCGTGAACGTGCTTGTCGTGACTTGCACCGGCGGCGAACGCGGCAGCATCCTCAACCCGGCGCTGAAGGATCGCCCGGACATCGAGGCCAACATCTCCGAGATCCGGCGCCACGAGATGGATCGCGCCCGAGCCATTCTCGGCGTCGATCAGCACTGGCTCGGCTTCGTCGACTCGGGTCTGCCCGAGGGTGATCCGCTCCCCCCGCTCCCCGAAGGCTGCTTCGCACTCGTCCCCCTCGACGAAGCGATTGAACGACTGGTAGCCGAGATGCGCCGGTTCCGTCCGCACGTCGTGACGACCTACGACGAGTTCGGCGGCTATCCCCACCCCGACCACATCCGCTGTCACGAGATCTCGGTTGCGGCCTTCGACGCCGCGGCTGACCCGGACAAGTTCCCCGACGCCGGCGAACCGTGGCAGCCGCTCAAGCTCTATTACGACGTCGGTTTCTCGGTCGAGCGCACCGAGGCGCTGCACGAGGCCATGGTGGGAGCCGGCCTCGAGTCACCGTTCGAGGAATGGCGCGAGCGGCGAGCGCAGTGGGGCGAGCGGCGTCCACCCAAGCTCACCACGCGGGTTCCGGTGGCCGATTGGTTCCCCAGGCGGGACGCCGCGCTCATGGCGCACGCCACCCAGGTCGACCCGAACGGCTGGTTCTTCTCGATTCCCCTCGACCTGCAGCGCGACGTGTGGCCCACCGAGGACTTCGAGCGAGTCCGCTCGGTCGTCGATTCACCGCTTCCCGAGAACGACCTCTTCGCCGGTGTCCGGGAGCAGGTGGCCACGCCGTGACCATTGGTGCCGCGTCGCTGCTGGCCAAGTCGGGCGAGGCCGCGAAGTCCGGCCCGATCGGGCTGGCCGTCATCCTGATCCTCTGCATCGCCTGCTATTTCCTGTTCAAGTCGATGTCCAAGCATCTGAAATCGGTGCGCGAGGACTATCCGGCCGCGACTCCCGCGCCCTCTGCCGACGTCGACATGGCGAACGAGCCGGCCGAGGTGCAGCGCGTCGCCGATGAGCCCGCCGACCAGTCCGCCGCTGGTCAGCCCGCGGCCCAGCCCCCCGTTCAACCCGCCGAACGGCCATCGCCCGAGGCGTAGCGCGCCGCGAGTTCGCGCGCCGAAGCGGCGATCAGCTCGCGCAGCTCGGCCGGCTCCAGCACCTCGACGTGCTCGCCGAGTTGCATCAGCGCGTGGTGCCCGTGCCGGACGGACTCGATGGGCACCTGGGTCTGCGTCCATCCGTTTCGGTCCGGCTCGGACATCGCGGCGCGAGCCCGGCGAGAAGCGATCGGACCGACCAAGAACAACAGCTCGCGTCCGGCCGGCGACAGCCGAACGAGCGCCGTCTGGGCGTACACCCGGCTCTCGTAGCCCCGCTGATAGTCGGCCCAGAACGCTTCGAGGTCGAAGCCGTCCGGACGCTCGAAGCCGTCCTCGCGTACGGCCGCTGCCTGCACCCGCGACACCCGGTAGGTGCGCGGGCCGCGGCCGTCGTCGGCCGGGTTGGCGACGAGGTACCAGGTGCCCGCCTTGAGGACGAGGCCGAGTGGCTCGAGCACACGATCGACGACCGCCCGGTTGGCTCGCTCGTACCGGACGTCGATGCGCCGCTGCGTCCACGCTGCCTCGGCGACGGTCGCCAGGAAGGGTGGGGCGTCGTTCTCCCGCAGCCAGCCGGGAGCGTCGAGGTAGAAGCGGTCGCGGATCCGGGCGGCCCGCTCGCGCAGCTCGGGCGGCAGGGCGGCCAGCAGCTTGAGCTGCGTCGCGGCGAGCACGCTGCCCAGCCCGAGGTCGGCGGCCGCGCCGGGGAGGCCGGACAGGAACAGCGCATCCGCCTCGTCCCCGGTCATCCCGGTGAGCCGGGTGCGGTAGCCGTCGAGGAGTTGCACCCCGCCTTTTCGTCCGCGCGTCGAGTAGACGGGCACGCCGGCGGCGCTCAACGCGTCCACGTCTCGATAGATCGTCCGCAGCGAGACCTCGAGTTCCTCGGCGAGTTGGACGGCGCTCACTCGGCCGCGGACCGTGAGGGTCAGCAGGATGGACAGCAGGCGGCTCGCGCGCACGTCCCGATCATCGCAGTAATACCTGACGTTCGGTGTCAGGTATTACTGGCAGGCTCGGGCGGGAACGAACGTGACGAAAGGATGGATCGATGGCGATCGGAAAGCTGTGGTCGGTGACGCTCGACTGCGCCGACCCGCACGAGCTGGCGGGGTTCTGGGCGACGGCGTTGGACGGGAAGGTTGCGTACACGTCGGACAAGTTCGTCGGCGTCGAGTTGCCGGACGGCGTGTGGATCGGGGCCTACCAGATCGCGGACTACCGCGCGCCCGAGTGGCCGGACGGTGAGCCGTCCAAGCAGTTCCACCTCGACCTCTCCGTGGATGATCTCGACGCCGCGGAGCGGGCCGTGCTCGAACTGGGCGCGACGAGGGCCAAGCACCAGCCGGAGCCGGATCGCTGGCGGGTGCTGCTGGACCCGGCCGGGCACCCGTTCTGCGTCACCATCCAGGCGGCGGGCTGATGAAGGTCACCCGCGAACAGGTCATTGCCTACCGCGTTGCCGCGCAGGGTCTGCATCGCGAGGCCCGCGCGGTGGGTGATCTCGCGGTGCTCGACATCGGGGTCCAGGAGGCGATGGGCCACCCGGCCGCGCTCGCCTTCGCGGCGCGGCTTGCCGGCGATGTCGACGTCGGTCCCGAGGCGGTCGCGATCGGTCCCGGGCACCGGCTCGCCCTCGCGTGGACCCTGCGTGGCGCGCCGCACGTCCACCGCCGCAAGGATCTCGATGCGGTGGCTCGGGCGCTCTGGCCGCTGTCCGAGGCCGACGCGACTGCCCGGCTGAACGAGACCGGCCCGTCCGTGAAGAAGAAGGGCCTCCCCGCGCTCGAACAGTTCAGCATCGCCGTGGACGCGATGCGCGAGGTCGTGACCTCGCCGACCGCCAAGGGTGCGGCGAGCACGCAGGTGACCAAGCGCATACCAAAGGCGATGTGGCGTGATTGCCGACCCTGCAAGACGAGCCACATCTCCGACTCGGCCATGCGTGCGGCCGCGCCGGCCGCCGGGCTCGAGATCGAGCCGGGTACCGCGCCGCCGGTGCTGCTGCCCAGACGCGGGGCGAAGCTGCCGTCCCGACCCGACCCGAAGGCGCTCGGCAAGCTCGGGATGAGCTACTTGCGGCTGCTCGGCCCGGCCACGGTGGGTGAGGTTGCGGGCTACCTCGAGGCGCGTCGTGCGGACCTGGCGGAGACGTGGACCGACGACGGTCTGGCCGAGGTCGAGGTCGACGGCCGCGCCGCGTGGCTGCCCGAGGACCAGCTGGACGCCTTGCGCAATGCGCCCGCACCCGATCTGGTCCGGCTGCTCGGGCCCTTCGATCCCTACCTCCAGGCCCGGGACCGCAACCTGATCGTGCCGGACAAGGCCGTGCAGAAAACTCTCTGGCCGGTTCTGGGCCGTCCCGGTGCCCTCTTCGTGGACGGCGAGATCGCCGGCACCTGGCGCACGAAGGCGGCCGGTAAGAAGCTGACGATCACCGTCGAAGCATTCGGCCCGTTGCCGCGCTCGGCGTGGGAGCAGGTAGCAGCCGAGGCAGAACGCGTCGCCCAGGTCCGCGGCGTCAACGCCGTGAACGTCCTTCGGGTCGAGTAGGCGCGGCGTTGCCACGCCGGCAGATCACGAGATCAGAACGGCGCTCTCATCAGCAGTTCGACGTTGCGGTCGGCGAGCGTGCCGCGCTTGCCGTCCGTGGTCGCCGTCTCCGCGTTGCGCTGCGGGTCGTTGACGGCCAGTTCGCGCGACAGCGCCGCCAACTCGAGCGGGGTCGAGGGATTCGACGCCCAGCCGGTCGGGGCGGCGTGGTCGACGATCGTGCCGAAGATCGACAGCGTCCCGTCCCCGTTGCTCACCACCTCGACGATGCGCGCCTGCTGCGGCCAATCGACGTGGGAGGCGGTATTGATCTCCCAGAAGCCCCCACCGACCGCGGTGCCGGTAGGACGTGCGTGTGGCGTCACCGAGTTGGTGTGCGTGTGACCGTTCACCCAACCGACGACGTTGGGGAAGCGCAGCAACAGATCCCGCACCGTGGCGCCGTTGACCCGGTCGAGACCGATCATGTTGTTCATGGTCCCGATCGTGTGGTGGCTGAAGATCAATATGACCTTGTCGTCGCCGCTACCGGAGACCCAGTTGCCGCTGGTGTCGAGGTAGCGCGAGCTGTTGGCCGTGAGTTGGCTCGTCAGCCACGCGAGCTGTTCCGTGGTGATGGATCCGGTGTCGTAACCGTTGCGATTGACGGTGTCGAGGCTGATGCAGTGCACCGGCCCCTTGTCGAAGGAGTAGTAGGCGGTGCCCGTGTCCAGGTTCTCGTCGGTATAGCCGTGCCCGGCCGGCGTGCCGGTCGTGTTGAAATGCTCAGCGACCGTCTGCTTCAGCGTCAGCAGGCGACGGTTCCGGTCGGGCGTCACGAGCTTGGCCGGACCGATCGTGAGCAGCGTGGCGAGCGCCGCGGCGTCGCCGGCGGCGAGGCGGGCCAGCAGAGCGGCGGCGTCCAACCCGAGCGGTAGGCCGGTGACCTTCAGCGCTCCGACGGCCACGGCGTTGATCACGCCGAGGGACGGGACGGTTCCCTGCACCAGTCCGTCGTGGTTGCCGAACACGCTGTACCAGGGGTTGGTCACGCCCGTGGAGGTGAACGGCTGCCGGCAGGCGTCGTGCAGGCCGGGCACAGTGGGGTAGCCGTAGGTGGCGCGATAGTTGTCAGGCTTGCTCAGCAGCGGACCGCCGGCCGGGTGCCAGTACGACGAATCGAAGTCGTGCTTGTCGCCGATACCTTCCCATTTGGCGGTGCTGCCCGAGTCGGGGCGGATCGACCGTTGCCCGTCGAGCAGGTCGATGTGCCAGCGCAATTCGTTGAGCTGCGTGTTGTCGGCGTTGTCGCCGGTGCTGATCGTGAAGTCGAGGGGTCGACCCGTCACCGGCGCACCGGCGAGCGCGTTGACGGCCTGGACCATTGCCTCGGCCACGTGCGCCGTCAGCATCTCCCACGGCCGGTACGCCGAGGAGAACGGGAACGACGACGCTCCGGGACTGCCGGGATCGTTGAACCGATCCAGGAACTCGACCCGCGCCGGCGACTGGGCGTCGATGATGTGCATGTCCGTGAACTGCGTGAAGGCGACCAACGGCGTCCGCGTACCTGAGCCGGGAGCCGCGCCGTCGAGCAGGTCGCCGCGCACGAGCGTCGGCTCGCCGGCCCCGGGAACGATGTGGCGGTACCCGCCGGTCCCCGGGGTGCCGTGCTGCAACGTCTTCGCGAGCGTGGTGCCACCAGGTGCGACCGGATAGGCGACCGGGTCGGCGAGGAGGGCGTCGGACACTGGTGTCGCGGTCGCGTCCGCGGACCCCAGCAGCGATCCGGCGGCCGCGGCCCCCGCCGCCGCGGCGCCCATCCCGAGTACCTGCCGCCTCGTGACGCCGCGCTTCGGTGGCGTCCGGTCGTTCTCGATCATCGCTTTGGTCCCCTCGTGTCGACCCGGGAAGGGTGGCACGAAGAGGTCGTTCGCGCGAATTGACTTCGCGGTCAGTCGGCGGGCGGGGGCCGGCGCCGGGTCACCTTCAGCTGGCCGCGCTGCCGCTTGGCGTCGATCCGGCGGGCCTTCGCCGCTCGCGACGGCCGGGTGGCCCGACGCGATGCGGCCGGCGGTTCCAACCCCTCGGCGACGAGGTTCGCGAGTCGGGCGCGGGCGGAGGTGCGGTTCTGCAGTTGGGAGCGGTGCTCGGACGCGGCAATGGTCAGTACGCCATCCACGACCCGCCCACCGAGCCGCTCGATCAGCCGAGCCCGCTGCGGGTCGGTGAGCGCAGCCGATGCCTGCACGTCCCAGCTGAGTGCCACCCGGCTGTCGGTCGTGTTCACCGACTGCCCGCCCGGGCCGGACGATCGGCTGAACCGTTCGACCAGTTCGGTGTCGGGAATCGTCAGGCCGTCGGGCAGCCCGCGCTGCGGACGGATGACGACGTCGGTCATGGAGTGGCTGAGGTCCCCTGTACGTCGCGCATCCACGCCGTCACGTCGTCCGGGTCGCGGGGGAGCATGCCCGAGAGGTTGACCGGGTCCCCGTTGGTGACGGCCACGTCGTCCTCGATGCGGACGCCGATGCCGCGCAGTTCGGCCGGGACGGAGCGGTCATTGGTCTGGAAGTAGAGGCCAGGCTCGACGGTGAGTACGTGCCCGGCCAGCAGCGTGCCCTCGCGGTAGTTCTCCTCCCGGGCACGGGCGCAGTCGTGGACGTCGATCCCGAGCATGTGCGACGTGCCGTGCAGCGTGTACCGGCGGTGCAGCCCGGCGCCCGGACGCTCCGGGTCGTCCGCGCACGAGACCTCGGCCGTCACCGGCAGGATGCCCCACGAGTGCAGGTGGTCGGCGATGACGTACATGGCCGCCTTGTGCGCGGCGAGGAAGTCGGCGCCGGCTTTCACCTCGGCGACTCCGGCCGCCTGCGCCTCGAGGACCGCGCGATACACCTGCAGCTGGGCGGGGGACCATTCGCCGCTGACGGGCATCGTCCGGGTGACGTCGGCGGTGTAGAGCTCGTCGGTCTCGACGCCCATGTCCGCCAGCAGAAGGCTGCCGGGCTCGACGACGCCGTGGTTGCGCCACCAGTGCAGGGTCGTTGCGTGCCGGCCGGAGCCGACGATCGAGGTGTAGCCGACGTCGTTGCCCTCGAGCCGGGCGCGCCGCCAGAACGTGCCCTCGAGCCAGCGCTCACCGCGCACGTCGGCGCGGCCGATGACGTGCGGCAGCTCGCGCGCGACGTCGGCGAAGCCGCGGGCGGTGATCTCGCAGGCAAGGCGCAGCCGACCGAGCTCCCAGTCATCCTTGATGAGCCGCAACTCGTCGAGCGCCTGCGCGAGCACGTCGTTCTGGGCGTGGGGCAGCAACGCATCGACGCTCGCGTCGAATCCGCGGAGCAGCGCGACATCACCCTCGCGGTGCCGGGCCAGGTCGTCCGGCAGTGCGGCGAGCGGGCGCGTTTCGATGCCCAGTACCGAGGAGGTGTCTTCGACGCTGGGCACGTTGCCGACCCAGACCGCCCCGTGCACGCGGCTGGTGAAGTACCCGACCTCGCCGGGTTGCGCGTACTCGCGGACGTAGAGCGTGCTGTCGTGTTCGCCGCTGCTGGGCGCCATGACCAGCACGGCGTCGGCGACCGTTTCGCCGGTGAGCCAGGTGAACGAACTGGACGCCCGGAAGGCGTAATCGGTGTCGTTGGCGCGCACCTTCGTGGCGCCGGCGGGAACGACCACGAGCGTCCCTCGGAACTGGGCCGAGACGGCGGCGCGGCGCCGCGCCGCGTGTGGAGCGACGTCCGGACGTGCGGGATGGGGCATCGGCGGCGCCGGGTCCCAGCCGACCGAGATTGCCTCGCGCAGGTGCGCCGGCATCGGAATGTCGTGCGATGTCGTGTCGGCGTCGGCGGTCTCGGGAAGGGGCTCGGCCGGCGACTCGTCGGCCGCCGGGGCCTGGTGCTGGTCGGCCATGTCAGCGAGTCTATTGCGCGCAGCGGTGGCGCGGGCGCGCCCAGCATGCCCTACGTTGGCCGGATGGAGCCCAACCAGCCATCCGGTCCGGACCCATACCGACAGAGCCCCGAAGCCGGTGGGCCCGACCGCCCAGGCGCCGGACCGAGTTACGGCTACCAGCCCGCGCCACCGTTCGGTTCACCGCAAGGGCAGCCGCCCAGCACGCCGCAGGGCTCGTATTACGGCCCGCCGCCGGGACAGCAGCCCGAGACGCCGCAAGGCTCGTATTACGGCCCGCCGCCGGGACAGCAGGTCGAGCCGCAGCCATCGGGCGCGGTCGCGGCGCCGCGGGCGCGCACCCGGCTGGCCCTCGTCGTCGCCCTGATCACCGAGATCATCTTCATCGCCGTGTTCGACAACCAGTGGATCTCGGAGAGGATCGCCAAGTTCGAGTTCCGGACCAGCAACAGTTTCCTGGCCGGGGTCGCGAGCTCGGCCCTGACCTACAGCTGGCGCTTCTCCCCGCGCACGGGCGACACCCAGCACCTGTGGCTGAGCCAGATGATGCTGATCCTCGCCGTACTCGTCATCTCGGCGTTGTTGATCGCCACCGTGATCCGGGGTCCGGTGACCTTCGGACGGGCGTTCTTCGGCACCTGGATGTCGGTGATCGTCGCAACCGAACTCGCGACGATCGTGCGCGGGCTCGTTATCGGGGATGCGTTCAGTCGGCCCGGGACGAGTCGGC
>JAVHVH010000193.1:0-8397 GCA_032160665.1 Pseudonocardiales bacterium | reverse complement strand
GGCGCCCGCACGAGCCGCGGCCACGGCCTGGTTCACGCCGCCTTGCCGCCGACCCCGGTACCGCTAGACGCGGCCAGCGTCGTGTGACCTGGCGCCGGAAGGCGTACGACGTCCAGGCGGAGGTCGACGTTGGCGCTGCCCACCACCAGGACGTCGGGGCGGGGCTGGCGCCGTCATGTGGCATTCTCGCTCAGCGCGCGCCGGCGAATTCGGCCGCGACCAGCGCCGCGACCCGGGCGTTGTTCTCGGCCAGGGCGAGGTTGGCCGGAATGCTGGCGCCGTCGGTCTGCTGCTCGATGCGGGCCAGGATGAACGGCGTGACCGCCGGGCCGCTCACTCCCGCGGCGGCGCCCGCGGCCAGTGCCGCGTCGAGTGAGGCCTGCAGCTCGTCGGCGTCCAGCTCGTCGGGCTCCGGGATCGGCACGGTCAGCAGGACGCCGGTATTGGTCCGGACGCGGTTGCGCAGCACGCCGGCGACCACTCCGGCGCTCTCCACTCGATGTGGGACCGGCAGCCCGCTGCTGCGTGTGTAGAAGGCCGGGAACCAGTCGTGCTGCCAACCCAGAACCGGGACACCGAACGTCTCGAGGTACTCGAGCGTGCGCGGCAGGTCGAGGAACGCCTTGGCTCCGGCGCACACCGTCACGACCGGGTGGTTGGCCAACGCGTCCAGATCAGCCGAGATGTCGCCGCTGGTCTCGGCGCCGCGGTGCACGCCGCCGATGCCGCCGGTCGCGAAGACGGAGATGCCTGCAGCGTGGGCCAGCGCCACCGAGGCCGACACCGTGGTGACGCCGACATCGACGCACTGGGCGATCGCGACGGCGATGTCGCGTTCGGCGACCTTGTGCGATCCGGCGAGCACCCGCGCCTCGTCGGCCGGATCGAGGCCGACGCGGGCTACGCCGTCGAGGACGGCGGTCACCGCCGGTTCGGCCCCGCCGGCTCGCACTACATCCTGGCACCGGCGCAGCGCGTCGGCGTTGGCCGGCGCGGGCAGGCCGAGGTTGGAGAAGATCGTCGACTCGAGCGCGACCACGGGCCGTCCCTCCGCGAGCGCGCGCGCCACCGGGTCGGAAATCCGGAGGGCGGACGGGTGGATCGGGTTGGTCATCTGCTCACAACTTCCTCAGGGCCGGGGATGTCAGGGCAACGCGGGTGGTGCTCAGATCGGGGTAGCTCCGGGGGACCGCAGGACGGTGCGGGCCACGGCGTGCCCGGCGACGGCCGCTTCGACCGGTCCGCTGCCGCGCAGGTGAGCAGCCAGGAATCCGGCGGCAAAAGCGTCACCGGCTCCTGTCGAGTCCTTCACGCCCTCGACCGGCGGGACCGAGATCGACTGCGCAATGCCGCCGGCCTGCCGCACGATTGCCGGCTGGGCACCATCCTTGATGATGGTCAGGGTCTTGGTGAACTGCGGCCGGCCGAGGTCGAGCATCTCGGCCTCGCGAGCATTGGCGAAAAAGATGGACGGACGCACGGCCTCGACCAGATCCAGGTAGCGGTCCACACCGAACTGGGCGAGCATGCCGGTCGACGACGCGTCGAGCGAGACCTCGACCCCGGCTGCGGTGGCCGCGTGCAGCAGCGCGAGCGTGGCGCTGGCCGCCGGTTCGGCGCTGAAGCAGTACGACGGTGCGTGCAGCACCGCCAGCGAGTCGAGCCACTCGAGCGGCACGTCGGTCAGGTCGGCGGCCGCGGCCCGGTCGGGAAACATCGTGCGCTCGCCGGTGCTGTCGACGAGCACCACGATCGTGCCGGTGCGGCCGTGGCGCTGGGCTCGCACGTCTACGCCGTGCTGCTCGAGCTCGGCGACGAGTGCGGCGCCGGCGGCGTCCTCGCCGACACAGCCGATGAACCGGCTCGGCACCATTCCCGCGGCCAGCATGGCGACGTTGGCTGCACTCCCGCCGCGCGAGCGAGTGATCCGCGATGCGTTGTCGGTCGCGTACCGGTGTTCGCCCTCGAACCAGACGACGATGTCCTCGACAAGGTCGCCGACGACGCCGAGCACCTGTCGGGTGCTGTCGGTTGCGGGGTGCGACACAGGTGACCACTTTCTCGGGATGAGGAGGCGCGATCGCGGGTTCGGTGCGGAGAGGTCGGCGGGACTAGCGAAGGTTATGCGCTTGACGGGAATCGGCGCAAGGCCATCACACGCGCGTCGTTGTCCGACGTTTCGTGGGTCGAGCCGGCCCGGTCGAGGCGCGCACGACGAGCTCGGTCGGCAGCTGCACACTGCGCCGCGCCCGCTCGCCGCGCTCGATCATGTCCTGCAGCAGGGTGGCCGCCTCGAAGCCGAGATCGAACGCGGACAGGTTGATCGACGTCAGCGGCGGCGAGGTGATCGCGGAGAACGGCAGATTGTCGAAGGAGGCGACCGAGACCACGTCCGGAACGGCCACCCCGAGATCGGAAAGTGCGGCGAGGGCGCCATAAGCCTGCACATCGGAGGCGGCGACGATCGCGCTCGCGCCGGCCTTCTGCCAGTCGGGCCAGCCCTTGGTCACGGCAAACCGCGCCGCACCGACCTCGATGTCCGATGGCACACGGATGATCTTTACGTTGCGGTCCTTGCGGCGCAGCTGCTCGCCGAGATAGCGGCGTCGCTCCTGGAAGGTGGCTGCCGGTCGTGGTGAGTCGAGGTAGACGACCGTGCGATGCCGGAGCTCGATCAGATGGTTGGCTAGTTCGCGGGCTCCACGTTGCAGGTCGAAGTGCACGCTCGACATTCCCTTGGGCGTGTTCGGATCGTCGAGCAGCACGACCGGGCAGGGTGGCTCGGCGTCGTCGGTGCCCAACGGCATCGGGAAGTCGAGCAGCACGCCGTCGACGCCGAAGTTGAGCACCCGCTCCACGTCGGGCGTCTGGTTGCCGGCCCCGCTGACCGCGAGCAGCAACTGCACCTGACTGCCTAGTGCCTCCGACACCCCCGCAGCGATGGCCGAGATGAACGGGTTCGTCATGTCGCGTGCGAACAGCGCCACGCACTGCCGTCGCCCGGTGGCAAGACTGCGGGCGGCCGAGTTGACCACGTAGCCGAGCTGGGTGATCGCGTCCATGACCCGTTGCTGGGTGCTGGCCGACACGCGCCCGGCGGCTTTGCCGTTCGCGACCAGCGACACAGTCGCGATGGACACTTCGGCTAGGGCGGCCACGTCGACCGCTTTGGCCCGAGCGCGCCCAGGCGCATCGTCGGACCTCGCCACAGTCGTCAAGCGATCCCCCCACGCCGCGCCGGTTGTGCATCGCCACCATAGTTCCCGCGTCGGGCCAGGACGCGGGTTTCGGTCACGGAGTCGTGAGCAGCCCGGGCTGCTCGCCGACGATGCGTTCGTAGAGAACCTCGTAAGACAGCTCGCCGTACTCGGCGGTGTGCTGGGTGGCGGTGAGCTCGGCCTCCTGCGCACTGATCTCCACCGGCTCGCCGGCCGCCCGCGCGAGCAGCTCGGACTGGAAGCAGCGCTCCATCGCGATGAACCACCACACCGCTGCCTCCAACGAGGTGGCGGCGGTCAAATGGCCGTGGTTGGCCAGGATGAGCGCACGATTGTCAGCTAGGCGGGCGGCGATGCGGCGACCGTACTCGCGATCGAGCACGACGCCGCTGAACTCGTCGAGACGGGCGTGGCGACCGTAGAACGCGCAGGAGTCCTGCGTGAGCGGCGCCAGCAGACGGTCAAGCGACGAGAACGTCTTGCCGTGCAGGGCGTGGGCATGCGCGACCCCGTTGACCTCGGGACGGGCCTCGTGGATCGCAGAGTGGATGAAGAACGCCGCCCGGTTGAGCGTGCCGCTGCCCTCGACGATCGCCCCTTCACTGTCGACCAGGAGCAGATCGGAGTCGGTCAGGGCGCCGAAGTAACGGCCGAAGGGCGCCACCCAGAAGTGATCGAGCAGCTCGGGGTCGCGAACGGTGATATGGCCGGCCGCCCCTTCGTCGAAGCCGAATCGCGCGAACATCCGGTAGGAGGCGACCAGCCGGTGCTTGCGACGCCGCCGTTCGTGCTCCGCGGCGGCCGGGTCGGATCCCACGGTCGCGATCTCTTCGGTGGTCATGTCGGCTCCTCTCCCGCCGGCGACGCGGCGGTGCTCTGCGATGCGCGCGGACCGGTGAGCACAGCGGCGTCGACCGCCGTCACACCCCGTCCCGCCGCGTGGACGATCACCGGGTTCACGTCGATGGCGACCAGCTCGTCGCGGGCGGCCCAGGCGAACTCCGACAGGGCCACTGCAGTTGAAACCAGACTGTCCACGTCGGCCGGTGCCTGGCCACGCATGCCGCCCAGCATCTGGTTGATCCGCAGCGTGGCCACGCCGGCGCGTACCGAGCTGGCCGTGGCCGGGGCGAGCATCAGCGCCGCGTCGTCAAGCACTTCGGTGTAGATGCCGCCTGCCCCGACGACGAGGGCCGGGCCGATCCGCGGGTCGACGGTGACGCCCAGCAATACCTCCACGCCTTCGGGGACCTGCTTCTCGATGCGGATCCCCTGGACCCGCGCCCCTAGGCGCACACCGAGCGCCACGATCGTCTCGGCCGCGACCCGCACCTGCTCAGCCGTGCGCAGGTCGAGCAGCACCCCGCCGATATCGGATTTGTGCAGCACGTCCGGCGACTCGATCTTGGCCACCACGGGGTAGCCGAGCTGCTCGGCCAGCTCGATCGCCTCGGCTGCCCCGGCGACGACTCGGCCGGTGGCGACCGGGACGCCGGCGGCGCGCAGGATCTCGGCAGCGTCGCCCGGCGTCAGCGAACTGCCGGGAGCACGTCGGCGCAGTAGCCGCAGTGCCGCGTCGGCGCGCTGGGTCGTCGCGGCCGCCGAGCGCCGGCCGACCGCTCCGGTGACGGGCAGCCGGGCCCGTAGCCGGGCCGCCGCGGCCAGCGACTCGCGCGCGCCCTGCAGCACCGGGATACCCGCTTCGTGGGCGAGGTCGACCAGCTTCTGATCGAGCGCACCGGAGGTGAGGGTCAGCAGGGCAACCGGCGAGTTCAGCTCGGGTGCGACCCGGACGACGGTGGCGGCCAGTCGCCGGTACAGCTCACGGTCCTCCTCACCCGCGGCCAGCGGGGTGTTGACCGCGAACAGCAACAGCCCGCTGTCGGGGGCCGACTCACCGGACGTGGACTCGCCGTGCGCACGGTCGAGTGCCCGTAGCGAGTCGGCGAGGATGGCGTCGTCATCGGTCGCTAGCCCGGTGAGGTCGACCGGGTTGCCGATCGTCCCGCCGCCCGGGATGGCCGACCGGAGCGCCGCCAGCACCGGCTCCTCGAACGCGGTGAGCGGCAGCCCGACGTCGGCGCACAAGTCGGCGAGCACCGCGCCGCCGCCTCCCGAGATCGTCGTGACGGCGATGGGACCGGCGCCGATGCGGCGCACATAGCTGGCCAGCTCGACGGCTTCGACGAGCTCGTCGAGGTCGCGCACCACGATCGCGCCGAGCTCGCGCAGGAACGCTTGGAGCACCCGCGCCTGCCCGGCCAACGCGCCGGTGTGGGCGGCGCTGGCGCGGCGCGCGGCGTCCGAGCGCCCGACGGTCAGCACGACCAGCTGCTGGCCGACCGCGGCGGCCTTCTCGGCGGCCGCCGCGAACCGGTCGGCGTCGCGCAGGGTCTCCAGATAGCAGGCGATCACCCGGATCTCGGGATCGTCGGCCAGCAGACTGATGTAGTCCGCGGTGTCGACGCCGGCCTCGTTGCCCACAGTGATCACGTAGCCGAAGCCCGTCCCCCGCGCGGCCAGCACGTCCCCGATCGCGTGGGTGAGCGCGCCACTTCCCGAGAGCAGGGCGACCGGCCCGGGTACAAGTGGTTCGGGCAACGCGCCGAAGAACGGGGCGAACTGGCCGCGCACATTGGCCATGCCGTAGCAGTTCGGGCCGGCCAGGGCGACGCCGTGCTGCGCGGCGATCTCCACCAGCTCGCGCTGGATCGCCGCTCCCTCGCCGCCGACCTCGGCGAACCCGCTGCCGATATAGAGCACCGCGCGGGCCCCGGCCCGGACGCTGTCGCGCAGGCAGTCCACGGCCCGGGCCGGACCGAGTGTCACCGCGACGAAGTCGACTGGCGCACCATAGTCGGACACCGTCGGAAAGGCGGGCAGGCCGCGGATCTCGTCGTAGTTCGGGTTCACCGGGACGAGCGCGCCGGTGAACCCTCTCCGCAGCAACTGCTCGTGCAGCAGCCCGCCCCGCCCGGCGGTCGGAGTGTCGCCGACGACGGCCACGGTGCGCGGCGTGAGCAGCGCCGTCGCGGCCTCGGGTCCGGGAATCACGCGCCGGCACTCCCTCCGGCGCTCTCCGGCCGCGGCGGCGCCTTGAACTTTCCGTCGCGCGCGGCGAGGAACGCCCGCATGTCCCCGGAGGCCATCAGGTCGAAGAAATGGTCGCGCTCGGGAATGCCATGCGACGAGAGCAGCAGCGTGTCCAGCAACCGGTGCTGCTGCAGCGCGCTGGAGAAGCCCATGATCTCGTAGGTGCGGCGCAGGCTCTCCTTGGTCATCTCCACCGCGAACGGCGGCACCATGGCCACCCGCGCGGCAATCGCCTGGGCCCGCGGCCGGAGTTCGGCCGACGGGAGAACCTCGCTCACCAGGCCGAGCTCCGCGGCTCGCGACGCCGGGATCGTGTCGCCACTGTAGTACAGGTAGTGCGCCACCTTCGGGTTGTTCGCGAACCATGGCATGAGCAGCAGCGGGGATAGCGCGAAGTGCCGCACCTCGGGCTCGCCGAAGCTGGCGGTGTCGGCCGCGATCGTCATGTCGCAGATCAGCGCCAGGCTCATCCCGGCGGCGACGGCGAAGCCGTTGACGGCGGCGATCGACGGCACCCGCAGGTTCCAGATCTTCATCAGGATGTCGAAGTTGCCTCGGGTGGATCCGAGGATCGCATCGGTCCGGTCGGCCATCTCCAGCCCGTCCAGATCGAAGCCCGCGGTGAAGGCCCGGTCGCCTGCACCGGTGATCACGACGGCGTTGATCTCGCGGTCGGCGTCGATCTCGTCCAATGCCCGGCCCAGCCCGCTCATCATCGCCGGGGTCAGGGCATTGAGCTTGTCCGGACGGTTGAGGGTGAGCACCGCGACTCGGTCGGTGACCTCGAAGGTCAACGCATCGGTGCCGGTGGAACGCTGCTCGCTCATCGCGGCCGCCCGCCGATCTCGACGACCGTTCGACCGGTCGACGACCCGGTGTGCACCCGGTCCAGCGCGGCACCGACATCCTCCAGCGCCACCTCGCTGACCAGCCGATGCAATCCCTGGGGGTAGAGATCGGAGCCGAGCCGGCGCCACAGGTCGCGGCGGGCTTCGATGGGCAGTTGCACGGAGTCGATCCCGGCCAACGTGACACCGCGCAGGATGAACGGCAGCACCGTGGTGCGCAGGGCCGCGCCGCCGGTCAGCCCGCTGGCCGCGACGATCCCACCGTAGCGGGTACTGGACAAGACGCTGGCGAGCGTCACTCCCCCCACGCAATCGACCGCGGCCGCCCACTGTTGCTTGGCCAGCGGTCGGCCCTCGGTAGCGTCGAGGATGATGCGGTCGATCACCGACGCGGCGCCGAGCTCGCGCAGCAGCGGGGCCGCCGCGGGCTTTCCGCTGGAGGCGATGACCTCGTAGCCGAGGCCGGCCAGCATGGTGACCGCGGTGCTACCGACCCCACCGCTGGCCCCCGTCACGAGCACCGGTCCGTCGCCCGGGCCGACACCGTGCTTGACGATGCGCGCAACGCTCATTGCGGCGGTGAATCCGGCGGTGCCGATACCCATCGCGTCGTATGGGCTAAGTTTCGCCGGCAGCTCGACGACCCACTCGCTCGGCAGCCGGGCCAGTTCGGCGTACCCGCCGTGACGGGAGACGCCCAGGTCGTAGCCGATTGCGACGACCCGAGCGCCGACGGCGGGTCCGCCTCCGTCCGGCGCCGAGACGACGGTTCCGGCCAGATCGATACCGGGCACGAGCGGGTAGGTGCTCGCCACCTTGCCGTCCGCCGCCGTGGCCAGCGCGTCCTTGTAGTTCACGCTGGAGTACTCCACCCGGACCAGTACGTCGCCGGGGGGCAGATCGTCCTCGGTCAGCTGACGCGGCCCGAACTCGACGCCCTCGCCGGCCCTGTCGACCACCATCGCCCGGAACTGTTGGGACATTCACGCTCCATGAGTAGAGGCAGCGAGCCGACGTTTCGCGCTCACAGCGTTATGCGTTTGATGCGATCCTGCCCGATCCTGCCCTGCGTGACGTCGTCAGCGGAAGCCCTGACCCCAAGTTCGCTACTTGAAATGACGCTGTTACCCAGATTTGATCTCCGGATTCCCTGAGAATATGGGGAATCCGGAGGGCGCTAAGCCCCGTCGACGAAACTGGATCGCGTGTGAGCCTTGCGGGATGGAAGCGCAGTGACC
>JAVHVH010000189.1:0-17590 GCA_032160665.1 Pseudonocardiales bacterium | reverse complement strand
CGCTGATCGCCGAGCGCAGGTCGGACTGGGCCGCCTTGTCGTGCGCGCCCTTCTGGTAGTTGAGGTAGAGCGGGATCGCGATGGCGATGAGGATGCCGATGATCACGACGACCACGAGCAGCTCGATGAGGGTGAAGCCACCCTCGCGCTCGGCCTTACGAGCGCGGATCTCCTGCAGCTTTTCGTACATGGTGAGCCTCCTGGACTCTTGTGTGGGGGATCCGGGCGGGGAACCCGGTGGGCCCGTCAGGTTCGGCGGACCCTCCCGGATCCATGGGGAGATCCGGAAATTTTGGGGGCGGCTGGCGCCGCCGTATTGAGTTGTGGACGTGCCCGCCTTAGACGAGCGTGGGCGGTATGGCCGGCACCGTGGCCGGCACGATGACGCCCGACTGGCAGGTCGAGTACGCCAGGCGCAGGTCGATCAGGTTGCCGTAGTTGCTGCCGGTGATCCCCGTCGGAATCGTGACGTTCGCGGTCACCAGATCGAGCAGGTTGAAGCTGAGCGAGCCGGACAGGTCGGCGGCGATGCCGAGGCCCCACGCCGACGCCGTCCGCGACGTGACGCTGGTGTTCGGCCCGACCACGAGCTTGAGGCGCAGGGTGGACGTCGGACCGAACCCGTGCAGGGCGGTGACGAGAGCGCCGGACAACCCGAGCCCGGCGAGGATCTGGTCGAGGGTCAGCGGGATCGACACCAGCACCGCGTCGCCGTAAGGCGAGACGGTCACGCCGGCGACGGAGACCGTCGGCAGGCTGAGCACGCTGCCGTAGGCCACGTTGTTGACCACGAGGCTGGCGATCTTCCCGTCCAGCACGCTGAGCGTCACCAGCCCGCCCAACAGGGTCACGCCCGTGGCCGACACCAACCCCGTGGGCGAGGTCTTCGGCTTGGCGGCGCCGACCGCGCCGTCGTTGGGGCAGTTGGCCTTCGAGCTCGCCGCGGTGGCCGAGACGAGCGGGTTTCCGACCGACGGCAACCCGGGGATCAGAGTCGAGATGCCGGGCAGTACGGAGATGCTCGGGTTGGCCATCGTCGCCCGTCCGAAGACCGGGATCGTCGCGTCGGCGGAAGAGGTGACCTGCTCCACGTACCCATTCAGGGCGCCGACGCTGGCACTCACCAGCGGTGCGCCGTTGACGTTCACGCTGCCGCCGGAGTAACACGGCTGGCTGCCCGACGACACGCACGGCGAGGGCAGGGTGTCGTTCGGGAACGTCGCCGGCGCGGTGCCGTACTGGGTCTGGGTCGGGCTCGTCGCGGCGTTCAGGCTGCTGGAGGCGCCGAGGGCCGAGGCGACGAGGCCGTTGACCGTGCCCTGCAGCGCCGAGACGAGCGGGTCGAGATCCTGGTTGACGATCGGGCTGATCAGGGCGTCGAGCAGCTTGCCGAGCGATCCGGTGAGCTGCAGGTTCGCGTGCAGCGTCGCGTTGCCCGTCGCCGCCGCGGCCGAGTAGGCCGACGCGCTGGTCGTGATGTTCGGCGTCAGCGCTGCGGCAGTCGTGCCCGGGACGGTCGCGAAGAGCGTGGTCGTCACGGCAACTGCCGTGGCGGCACGCAGCCGGGCGCCCATCAGTTCGCGCCCTGGATGTTCTGGTACACCGAGAACATCGGCAGGTACAGGCAGATGACCATGACGCCGATGAGCGCGCCCATGACGACGACCATGATCGGCTCGATCGCGGCGGTGAGGGATTCGGTGGCGGTCTCGACCTCGTGGTCATAGAAGTCCGCGACCTTGTCGAGCATCGCGCTGACCTGCCCGCTCTCCTCGCCGACCTGCATCATCTGGGTGACCATCTGTGGGAACACCTCGTGCTGGCCGAGCGGAGTCGACATCGGTTGGCCGTCGCGCACCGCCTTCTGCACGTCCTTCATCGCCTCGCCGATCACCGCGTTGCCCGTGGTCGCGCCGACGATGTCGAGGGCTTGCATGACCGGCACGCCGACGGCGAGCAGCGTGCCGAGGTTGCGGGCGAAGCGGCTGATGGCGATCTTGGTGAGCAGCGATCCGAACACCGGCAGCTTCAGCTTGCGGCGATCGAAGGCCAGTCGCCACCTGTAGTCGTCGTGCAGCTTGCGCCGCAGCAACTTCATGCCGACGACGACCAGGGCGATCGTCAAGGGGAGCATCCAGTACATCTGGTGGCTGGCCGTCACCATGATCTGCGTCGGCAGCGGCAGCTTTCCGCCGAGTGAGGCGAACATCTTCTCGAAGACCGGGACGATGAAGGTGAGGACGCCGACGATCATGAGCATGCTGAAACCCACCACGATCGCGGGATAGGTCAGCGCCGACTTGATCTTCGCCCGCAGGTTCGCGTCCTTCTCGAAGTTGATCGCGATCCGGTCGAGAGCTCCGTCGAGGAAGCCTCCGGTCTCGCCGGCGGCGATCATCGCGATCATCAGCCGGGGGAAGACCTTGTCCCGCTTGGCGAGCGCGCCGGACAGCGACGCCCCGCCTTCGATGTCGCGCCGCACGTCGCGGATCGCGGTGGCCAGCTTGGGCTTCGTCGCCTGCTCCTCGAGGATGCTCAGCGAGCGGAGCAACGAGAGGCCGGAGTTCGCCATCGTCGAGAACTGGCGGGTGAAGATCGCCAGGTCCTTGAGCGTCACTCGGCCGGACATGCCGGGGAGCTGGATATTCGACTGCAGACCCCTGCCCGCCTCGGTGAGCGAGAGCGGCGTGACGCCCTGCTGGCGCAGGGTGGCGGCGGCGGCCGCGTCGCTGCTTGCCTCGATGCGGCCCTTGGTGTGCTTGCCCGAGGAGTCGACGGCGCGGTAGTCGAACGACTTGGAGACGGCGGTCGTCATCGCGTCACATCCGTCCGGCCAGGCGCTTGTACTCTTCGACCGCGTGGCAGAGGTCGAGGCCCTGCTCGTAGGTGATCACGCCTTCGTTGACGCGCTGGGACAGGTGCTGGTCGAAGGTGAGCATCCCGTCCTGGCCCGAGGACTGCATGAACGACGGGATCTGGTGGTTCTTGCCCTCGCGGATCAGGTTGCGGATGGCGGCCGTCGCGAACATGACCTCGCAGACCACCGTCCGGCCTTCGCCGTCGGCGCGCTTGCACAGGGCCTGGGTGACGACGCCCTGCAGCGCGGTCGACAGCTGCGCGCGAATCTCCTGCTGCTGGTGGGACGGGAAGATGTCGATGACGCGGTCGATGGTCTGTGCCGCGGATTGCGTGTGCAGCGTGGCCAGCACGAGGTGGCCGGTCTCCGCCGCGGTCAGCGCGGTCGAGACGGTCTCGAGGTCACGGAGCTCGCCGACCAGGATGATGTCCGGGTCCTGACGCAACACCCGCTTGAGCGCCTCGGCGAAGCCGTTGGTGTCGACCCCGACCTCGCGCTGGTTCACCAGGCAGCGGCGGTGCCCGTGCAGGAACTCGATCGGGTCCTCGATGGTGACGATGTGGTCGCGCCGCTCGCTGTTCGCCAGGTCGAGCAGGCTGGCCAGCGTCGTCGTCTTGCCCGAGCCGGTCGGCCCGGTGACCAGGACCAGGCCGCGCGGCAAGCGGGCGAACCGCTCGATCTGTTCCGGGATGCCGAGCTCGTGCAGAGGCTTGATCACGTGCGGAATGGCCCGCATGACCGAGCCGTAGGCGTTGCGCTGCTGGAAGCAGTTCACCCGGAAGCGCGAGACGCCGGGGATGTCGTAGGCGAGGTCGATCTCCTGGTCGTGCTCGAAGCGCTCCCACTGCTCGTCGGACAGCACCGCCCGCACCAGCATCGCGGTGTCCGCGGCGGTGAGCTGGGGGTAGTCCGGCAGCGGGCGCAGGTCGCCGTGCAGGCGGATCGAGGGCGGGGCGTTGACGGTGAGGTGCAGGTCCGAGCCGCCCGCTTCGACGAGCGTGACCAACATCGTGTTGAGTGCGTCGCGCATCTCGGTGCGCGGGTCCGGCGCCGCGGCGCCGTTGCGAGACGGCAGCACTGCGGTGTTGGTGAGAGCGTCCACGTCTGGCCCTTCGGCGAGAGTGTCGCTGGCCCCCACCAGCCGACTATCTGGGAATGTCTCCGGTCCCCACCGTCGACGTATATGGACTTGAACTTCACAGGGACCATACACACGGCCTCTCAGAAATACAATCCGTGTTAGGTAACGAGTTTTCCGGCCATCACCAGGGACGGACGGCCGGATGGCCGGGACTTTCGACTCGCGCGCCGCAGGGGCTACACGGCGACGCGCAGCACCTCGGCCAGGGTCGTGTCGCCGGCCGCGGCCTTGCGCAGGCCATCAGTGCGCAGCACGTCCATACCCTCCGAGACCGCGACCCGCTTCAACTCGTGCGAGGACGCCCGTTCGACGGCAAGCTTCTCGACTTCTTCGCTGACCGTCATGACCTCGTGCAGGGCGATCCGTCCGCGGTACCCCGTCGTCGCACAGGAACGGCAGCCGACCGCCCGCCACAGCTGGGTCGGAGCGTCGACCTCACCGAAGGGCCACCGGGCCGCACCGAGTTCGGCCCGGGTGGGTGAGTAGGGCTCGCGACAACGCTGGCAGAGCCGGCGGGCGAGCCGCTGCGCCATGACGCAGTCGAGGGAGGACCCGACCAGGAAGGGCTCGATGCCCATTTCGATGAGGCGGGTGACTGCAGACGGCGCGTCGTTCGTGTGCAGCGTCGACAGCACGAGGTGACCGGTCAGAGACGCCTCGACCGCGAGCTGCGCGGTCACCCGGTCCCGGATCTCGCCGATGAGGACGACGTCCGGGTCGGATCGCAGGATCGCCGGCAGCACGGCCGCGAACGTCAATCCCGCCTTGTGGTTGACCTGGACCTGATTGACGCCCTTGAGGCGGTACTCGACCGGATCCTCGACGGTGATGATGTTGATCTCGGGCTTGCTGATCTCGCTCAACGTCGCGTACAAGGTGGTCGACTTGCCCGAGCCGGTCGGCCCGGTGACGAGCAGCATGCCGTGCGGCTTGGCGAAGGACTCGGAGAACCGCTCGTAGTTGTCCTCGGTGAAGCCGAGCCGCTTGAGTTCGAGATCGATGCCCCCGGTGTCCAGCACGCGGAGGACGATCTTCTCGCCCCACACTGTCGGCAGGGTCGCCACGCGTAGATCGACCGAGCGATGGTTGAGTTCGACGGTGATCCGGCCGTTCTGCGGCACGCGTCGCTCGGTGATGTCGACGCCCGACATGATCTTCAGGCGGCTGATCAGTGCCGACTGGACGCCGCGGGGCACGGTGTCGACCTCGTGGAGCACGCCGTCGATGCGGAACCGGACCCGCAGGTCGTCCTCGGACGGCTCGAGATGCAGGTCGGACGCTCGATTCTCGATCGCCTGCTCGATCAAGCCGTTCACGTAGCGGACAATCGGCGCCTCTTCGCCGACCGAGTCGAGCGTGTTCGACAGGATCGGGATGTCACTGGCCAGCGATGCCGCGACGTCGTCGAGGTCGTTCTCAGAGCGCTGGAACCGCTCGATCGCCTTGAGCAACTCGTCACGAGCCACCACGACGGGACGCACCTGGAGGCCGGTCGCGGCCCGGACGTCGTCCAGGGCGAGGATGTCGCCGGGGTCGGCCAAGGCGACGACGATCTCGTCGTCGCCGAGCGCGATGCCGAGGATCCGGTGCCGGCGGGCCAGGGCGAAGGGGATCTTGGTCGTGGCGGCGGCATCGATCGGGTAGCCGACGAGGTCGACGGTCTTGATCCCGTAGGCCTCGGCCAGCGCCTCGGCCAGTTCGACCTCGGTGACCACGCCGTCGTCGACCAGCACGTCGCGTAGCGTGCGACCGGATTCCATCGAGGCCTCGACCGCGTCCGAGAGCACGGTGGGGCTCACGCCACGGACGCGCAGCGCCTCGAGCACCGGTCCGTGGGTCTGGTACATCGCCTAGTCGCTTTCACTCGGGATCGTGTGTGATCGCGGTGAAACGAGGGTAGCTCAGTGTCGGGCGATCCGGCGCTAGTCCGCTCAGCCCGAAATGTACTGCTCCAGCTGGCCGCGGTCCTTCTCCAGCTGCCGGATACGGCTGGACACGACGTCGCCGATGGACACGACCCCGACCAGGACATCGTCGTCGATAACGGGCATGTGCCGGACGCGCCGCTGCGTCATGGTCTCGGCGATGCTGTCGACCGAATCGCCGCTCGAACAGCTGATGACCGACGTCGTCATGATTTGCCCGATCGGGGTGTCGAGAACCGCGGCGCCGTGCTCGGCCAGATGCCGGACGACATCCCGCTCGGAGACGATGCCCACGACCTGCTCGCCGTCGACGGCGATCAGGGCTCCTACGTTGTGCTCGGCGAGTGCGGCCACGAGGGTCGCAACGGTGTCGGTCGGCGCGATGGTCACGACGTCCGCGCCCTTGTACCGCAGGATGTGCGAAATGTTCACGCGAACTCCTCTCGGCCGGGCTTTCCTTGAAGCCTGCCCCAGTTGGCCCGAGCGCGCCACCGCCATCAGGCGGGAGTGTGGCTGAACGCGGCGATCTCGGCCGCCACCCGCTCCGGCTCGTCGAGGGGGAGGAACGTCCGTCCGCCGGCGACCGGAACGAGTCGCGCGTCCGCGAACGTGTCGCGTAGCCGCTCGGCCAAACCGATCTTGAAGAAGGGGTCGGCGGCGCCCCAGACGAGCAGTGCGGGTTTGCGGAACTGGGCGAGGCGGGTCGAGACATCGAGCAGGTCGCGCTTGTCGATGCCGGCCAGGAAGCGTGCGGTGTCGTGCGCGATCGCCTTGTCGGCCACGCAGGGCCGAACCCACCGGGCGGTGAGCTCGGGATCGAGGGGGCGGGCCACCAGGCCGCCGTAGCCCAGCACCGAGTGCCGCAGCCGGGTCGGGCGCATTGTGCGCATCATGGCGCGCAGCCGGCCCGGGCGGCGGCCGATACGCACGATCGCGCCGAACGGGGGCGGCGGGAACTTGTCGCACGCGTCGCAGTTCGTCAGTACCAGCCGGCCGATGCGGGAGTGGTCGGTGTCGATCACGAACTGGCACAGCGCGCCGCCGGTGTCGTTGCCCACCAGCGTGACGTCGTGCAGATCGAGAGCCTCGAGGAACTCGATGATCAGCGTCGCGACACCGCGCGGGCCGCGGTCGGCGGCGTCGTCGTTCAGGGCGGTGGTGTGCGAGCCCAGCGGGAGGTCCGGGGCGTAGGAGCGGACGCCCTGCGCGGCGAGGGTCGCGGCGACGCCGGTCCACAGTTCACCATTCACGAGCAGTCCGTGCACGAACACGACGGGCGGCGCGGCGCTGGCGGTCGGCCCGGCGACCCGGTAGTTGACCTGGCCGTGGGTCGTATCGACGGTCGGCATTTCGCTCCTCCTCGCGGTACGTTCGGGACGTGCTGCGACTAACATACGTACTGTCTGTATGAAAGACAACCCGAGAACGCAGGCGTCTCGTTCGGCGGCGACGAGGGACGCGCTGGTGCAGGCGGCGCGCCCGTTGTTCGCCGCGCGGGGTTTCGGCGCCGTCAGCACCGAGGCGATCGTGCAGGGCGCCGGCGTCACGCGCGGGGCGATGTACCACCAGTTCGCCGACAAGACGGAGCTGTTCGCCGCGGTCTTCGAGGCGGTCGAGGCCGAGGTCACCGGGTCGATCGCGGCCGCGGTTGCGGCGGCCGGCTCGACCGACCCGATCGACGTCATGAAGTTGGGTGCCCGGACCTGGCTGGATGCCTGCGCCGAGCCGGAGGTGCATCGCATCGTGCTGCTCGAAGCACCCGCGGTCCTGGGCTGGGAGCGCTGGCGCGAGATCGGCCTGCGGTACGGGATGGGCCTCGTCCAAGCGCTGATCACGCACGCCATCTCGGTCGGCCGCATCGCCGAACAGCCGGTGGCCCCGCTGGCGCATGTGTTCATCGGCGCGCTGGACGAGGCTGCCCTCTACATCGCGCGCGCCGAGGACCCGAAACAGGCCCGGGTCGACGTCGGCGCGGTCATCGATCAGCTGGTGGACGCGGTGGCGACCGGGTAGCCCCGCGCCCATGCGAGCCCGGGCGCGGGATGCCGGCGCGCTCGTAGAGCTGGGCGACGTAGCGCTCGGGTGCGTAGTCGCCGGTGGCGTAGCGGCGGAGGTAGTCCTGGTGCAGGTCCGGATCGGCGGTGCGCAGCCAGTCGAGGAAGTGCTCGCGGACGCCCGGACGCAGGTGCAGCGGACCGATACCGAGCAGCCGTCCGCCGGCGCCGTCGATCGCGTCGATCACCTCGCGAAGTTGGTCGGCGCGATCGCTGAGCCCGGGCAGGACGGGAGCAACCAGCGCGCCGGTCCGGATGCCGGCATCGGCGAGCCGGCGCATGGCGTCGATGCGCCGGCGCGGATTCGGCGTTCCCGGCTCGGTCATCCGCCACACTCGCTCGTCCAGCGTCCCGATCGAGAAGTTGACGGACACGTCGGCGCGCCGGGCGGCCGTCGTCAGGATGTCGAGATCGCGCGTCACCAGGGGCGACTTCGTGAGGATCGAGAACGGGTTGTGGTGATCGGTCAGCGCCTCGAGCACGCCCCGCGTGAGCCGGTATTTCGCCTCGGCGCGCTGGTAGGGGTCGGTATTGGTGCCCATCGCCACCGACTCGCCCTGCCAGCGCGGGTCGGCGAGTTCGGCGCGGGCTCGCTCCGCCGCGTTGATCTTGACGACGATCTTGCGGTCGAAGTCCTCGCCGAGGTTCAGCCCCAGGTACTCGTGCGTCGGCCGAGCAAAGCAGTTGTGGCTGACGACGCCGTTGGCGATGAAGTCTCCGGTGCCGGTAGTGATGTCGTACATCGGCAGCTCGATCCCGAGTTCCTCGATCGACGTCACGCGGAGCCGGGCGTCCCTTCCGAGAAGTCGATCGTCGGTCGTCAGATGAGGATGCCGTAGCGATGGTGACGCATCGGCGACGTGTTTCCAGCCGCGCTCGGTGAGGAAGCGATGGTCACCGCTGGCGATCAGTTCGGTGCCGTTGTCCAGGACGACGCGATGGGCCGACCTGACCGTCTGCCAGTGGTCGAGGACTGGAGTCGGTGTGTATCGGCGATACGCGCCACGACGCACCGTCCCGTGAACGACGTCGCCGGGCCGTACGTCGGAGATCGGCTTGGTGCGGCCGTCGGCCATGAGGATGGGCGTGTCGCCCGCCAGACAGTAGGAGCACGCATGTGAGCAGCCGCGGTAGACATTGATCGTCCAGCGGAACGCAGCGCGGGACTGCGGCGGCACCGCGTTCAGGATCCGCTTCGTCGTGACATGCAGGAACTCCAGCCCGGACAGCCGGCCCGTCCCGAGCTCGGGCACCAACAAGTCGTCGATTCCGAACAGCGCCGGCTCGCCGTCGTCGGCCAACTTCCATCTGAATCCGTCGTTCATCTGAAATCGCGCGATTTCGTATGCAGGCCGAGGTGCAGTCGCTCGAGGTACTCGGCGACGACGTTGATCACGCCGTCGTTCGTGTGCTCGAGCATGCCGCGGATCAGCAACCCGCCGGATTCGCGGGCGACCCGGCGGTGTCGTTGCCACACCGTCTCGTCGACGATCACGTTGACCATGCCGGTCTCGTCCTCGATGTTGAGGAAGGTGACCCCTCGCGCGGTGGCCGGTCGCTGCCGGTGCGTGACCACTCCTCCGATCGTCACCCTGGTGTGGTTCTCGATCGAGTGCAGGCCGCGGGCGGTGATGATGCCGAGCCCGTCGAGGCGCGGGCGGATCAGCGCGGTGGGGTAGATGTCGGGAGTCATGCCGGTGGCCCACATGTCGGCGATCAGCTGCTCCGGCTCGGTCATCTCCGGCAGCGACGGTGGCGCCGTCTCGTCGAAGGTGACGACGTCGAGCTGGCCCGGACGGGCGGTCGCCGCGGCGCCGGCGCCCCACAGCGCGTCGCGCCGGCTGACGCCGAAACCGTCGAACGCGCCGGCCGTCGCCAACGCCTCCACCTGGTCCGTGGTGAGGCCGACGCGTCGGGCGAGGTCGGCCATCGAGGAGAACGGCCCAGCGGCGGATCGTGACGCGACGATCGTCTCGGCCAGGTCGGTTCCGATCGTGCGCACCGAGGACAGCCCGAGCCGCACCGCCGGCTGCGGCGCGTCGAGGCAGGAGCACTGGGAGGCGCCCGAGCCCGGCTCCAGGGACGCGTTCGCCAACGAGTCGATCAGAGACGGTTTGCGTATCTCGATGCCGTGCCGGATCGCGTCGTGGATCAGTGACTGAGGCGAGTAGAAGCCCATCGGCTGCGCGTTCAGCAAGGCCGCACAGAACGCCGCCGGGTAGTGCAGTTTCAGCCAGGACGACGCGTAGACCAGCAGCGCGAACGAGATGGAGTGCGATTCGGCGAAGCCGAACGCGGCGAAGGCCTTGATCTTCTCGTAGATCTGCTCGGCGGTGCGGCCGGTGATGCCGTTGGCCGCCATGCCGTCGTAGAGCCTGATCCGCATGGCGTCGATACGTTCGACGCCGCGCTTGGAGCCCATCGCCCGACGCAGCTGATCGGCCTCGGCCGGCGTGAAGCCGGCCACCTCGACGGCGATCTGCATCAACTGCTCCTGGAACAGCGGAATGCCGAGCGTGCGTTCGAGCGGTCCACGAAGTCGCGGGTGCGGGTAGGTGATCGCCTCTTCGCCGTTCTTGCGCCGGATGAACGGATGCACCGAGTCGCCCTGGATCGGCCCGGGCCGGATCAGCGCGACCTCGCAGGCAAGATCGTAGAAGCGGCGTGGCTTCAGCCTCGGCAGCGTCGCCATCTGGGCCCGCGACTCGACCTGGAACACGCCCACCGAGTCGGCCGCGCAGAGCATGTCGTAGACGCACGGCGCCTCTTTGGGGATCGAATCGAGGTCGTGGGTGGTGCCGTGGTGCAGGGTGATCAACTCGAAGCAGTACTGGATCGCCGAGAGCATGCCGAGGCCGAGCAGGTCGAACTTCACCAGGCCGATCTCGGCGCAGTCGTCCTTGTCCCACTGCAGGACGGTCCGGTTGGGCATCCGTCCCCACTCGACCGGACAGACCTCGATCACCGGACGGTCGCACATCACCATGCCGCCGGAGTGGATGCCGAGGTGACGCGGGGCGTTCTGCAACTCGGCGGCGAGTTCGACGACCTTCGCCGGCACGGCCGAGACGTCCTCTTCGACCTCGGTCGACCAGTAGTAGCCGCGCTCGATCTCCTTGCTCCACGCGTCCTGCTGGCCCGGCGAATAGCCGAGCGCCTTGGCGATGTCACGTACCGCGGACTTGGGCCGGTAGGTGATGACGTTGGCGACCTGCGCGGCGTGCTCGCGGCCGTGCAGGCTGTAGACGTACTGGATCGCCTCTTCGCGACGGTCGGACTCGATGTCGATGTCGATGTCCGGTGGCTCGCCGCGTTCGGGGGCCAGGAAGCGCTCGAACATGAGGTCGTAGTAGACGGCGTCGATCGCGGTGATCTTCAGCGCGTAACAGACCGCCGAGTTCGCCGCGGACCCGCGTCCCTGGCACAGGATGCCCTGCGAACGACAGAAACGGGCGATGTCCCAGACGACGAGGAAGTAACCGGGGAAGTGCAGTTCCTCGATGATCTCGAGCTCGTGCTCGATCATCGCGTAGGCCTTCGCCTCGTGCGGCTTGCCCTTGAAGCGCTCCTCGGCGCCGAGGTAGGTGAGATGCCGGAGATAGCTCATCTCGTCATGGCCGGCCGGGCACGGGAACGGCGGCAGATCCGGCGCGATTAACGAGAGCGGGAAGGCGATCTCTTTCGCCAGCCGGGCCGCGTTGTCGACCGCGCCGGGCCAACGGGCGAACCGGGCCGCCATCTCTTCACCGCTGCGCAGGTGCTGCCCGGCCCAGGACGGCAGCCACCCGTCGATGTCGTCCAGATTGCTGCGGGCGCGGACGGCGGCGAGTGCGGTGGCGAGTGGTCGGCGCGGCGGCCCGTGATAGTGCGCGGCGGTGGTGGCGACGAGCGGCAGGTGCAGCTCGTCAGCCAGCACGGCGAGCGCGTCGTAGCGCTCGTCGGCCAGTGGATCGAGTTCGTGGCTGAGCTCGACGGCGACGTTGTCGCGACCGAAGAGGTGGACGAGTTCGGTGAGCGCGCTGCGGGCGGACTCGATCCCGCCGCGGTCGAGGGCCTGGCGCAGCGCACCTTTACGGCAACCGGTGAGCACCAGCCAGTGCCCGTCGGCCTCGGCCGCCAGCGTCTCGAGATCGTCGTAGACCGGACGCCCCTTGGCGCCGCCGCGCAGATGTGCCGTGCCGATCACCCGCGACAGCCGGGCGTAGCCCTCGGGGTCGCGCGCGAGGGCCAGCAGGTGCGTGCCGGGCGGATCGGGGACGCCGACCCGGGCCGCGATCGACCGTTCGGCCTGGGTGCGGGGCGTCGGTACGTCCAGCGAAAGTTCGGCGCCGAAGCCGGTGGCCAGCCCGAGTTCGCGCGCGGCCTCGGCCAAGCGGACCACGCCGTACATGCCGTCGTGGTCGGTGATGGTGACGGCGTCGAGTCCGAGGCGCACTGCTTCTTCGGCGAGTTCCTCTGGAGCGGACGCACCGTCGAGGAAGCTGAACGACGAATGAGCATGCAGCTCGCCGTAGGCCACCGGGGCGCTGGGGCGGGGGAGCCCGACGGCTTCGTAGGCCGGTCGCTTGCGAGACCAGGCCGGCGAGTCACCACCGTCGCCGTGCGGGTCAAGCGGTGCCGGCCGCCCGGACAGCCGCCGCTCGAGCTCCCGCCACGGGATCTGCGGATTCTCCCAACCCATCCGTCCAGATTAGAACAAATATTCGAGATCGGCCAGGTCTGGTTGGGTCGCCGTGAGCGGTCTCAGCCGAAGTTGACGGAACTGGTGCTCACCGTCCCGGCCTGCCGTCCGGGGGCGGTGTGGTTGCCCCAGTAGAGGTTCGTGTGGTCGATGACCTTGTCGGGTGGCGGCGCGCCCCACTCGCTGAGGTCTTCGGTGGTGTGGGCATCGGCAACCAGCGTCGCGTCGTAGCCCCGGACGATCGCTCCGTGGAGCGTGGACCGGATACATTCGTCGGTCTGCGCGCCGGCGACGATCAGGCGCCCGGCCTTGCGCTCGGCAAGCGCGGCCTCGAGGTCGGTGTCTTCGAAGGAGTCGGGGTACCGCTTGCGGACCACCGGCTCGGAGTCCTTCTGAGTGAGCTCGGCAACGTAACGCCAGCTGTCGCTGCCTTCGGGCAGGTCGTCAGAGGAGTGCTGCACCCACACGACGGGCACGTTCTCGGCTCTGGCCTTGTCGACCAGTACGGCGATGTTGGCGATGACATCGTCACGGTTGTGGGTGCCGGCCATGACGCCGTTCTGGACGTCGATGACGAGCAGCGCGGTGTTTGGGCGGTCGGTCAAGGTGGTCATGACACTCCTCAGCGCTGGGCTCTGCGTGCATACACGTTATGCGCGACCACCGACTGAGTGTGCCGCCCACGGATGAACGCTCACATAACGGGGCATCTGCGACGCTGACGGCACTCCGTGCCGATTCGCCCCCACCGCGTCGGCGATGACGCGTGGTCTTCCCGCGCCCGAACCGTGAGGTGGTCATTGTCCGCTAACCCGCCCCGCCGCCGCAGAGTTGGCGCCGCCGCGCTCACCGTCGCGCTGTCGACGCTCGCCCTGACCGTCGTCGCGGTTGCACCAGCCGGGGCCCAGCCGGCCGCCGTCAACCGCGTGCTCGGCTCGCTGCTCGACTTCGGCTGCGCGAACCCGGCTAACCGCACGTCGGCAGCCCTGCTTCCTGCGGCGCGCAGTCACGCCGCCTCCGGCGTCACGTGCTTCGGCAAGGTCGTCTCGTCGAACCGCCGCGGGCCGTCGGTCACCAAGGGCCCGGTCGGCTACGGACCGGCCCAGATCCAGTCCGCGTACAAGCTGGCCGGGCTGCAGTCCGGCGGGCGGACGGTCGCCATCGTCGATGCGTACGACAATCCGAAAGCCGAAGCCGATCTCAAGGTCTACCGCGCTGCGTACGGCCTCCCGCCATGCACGACGGCCAACGGGTGCTTCCGCAAGGTCAATCAGAACGGTGCCGCCAGTCCGCTGCCCAAAGGCGACTACGGGTGGGCCGAGGAGATCAGCCTCGACCTGGACGCGGTGTCCGCAGCGTGCCCGGACTGCCACATCCTGCTTGTCGAGGCGAACGCTCCGACGGATGTCGCGCTGATGACTGCGGTCGACACCGCCGTACGGCTCGGGGCCACGTCGGTCTCGAACAGCTACGGCGGCACCGAGGACAGCACGATCCTCGCCAGCGACACGCACCTCAACCACCCCGGCGTCGCGATCACGGCCTCGACCGGCGACAGCGGGTACGGCGTCTCGTGGCCGGCGTCGTCGCCGTACGTCACGGCCGTCGGTGGCACCACGCTGAAGGCGGCGACGAATGCGCGCGGCTGGACGGAGACGGTGTGGTCCGGCGCAGGCAGCGGGTGCTCGGCCTTCGAACCGAAGCCCGCATGGCAGACCGACACCGGCTGCGCCAAGCGCACCGTCGGCGACGTGTCCGCCGACGCCGACCCGGCTACCGGACTCGGCGTGTACGACACCTACAACAACTGCTCGATCGCCTCGCTGTGCGACACCTTGGTGTCGCTCGGTGTCGCCAAGGGGCTCAACGGATGGGCGCAGGTCGGGGGGACGAGCCTGTCCTCGCCACTGGTCGCCGCCGTGTACGCGCTGGCCGGCAACTCGGTGGCGGCCGGGTCGTACCCGTACGCCCACGCCGGGGCGCTGTTCGACGTGACCTCCGGGTCGAACGGCTCGTGCGGCGGGTCGTACCTGTGCACCGCCAAGACCGGTTACGACGGCCCCACCGGTCTCGGCACGCCGAACGGGACCGGAGCCTTCTAGCGGCGAGCCGTAACGAATCGGGTGGCGGGCGGTTAAACCAGCATGACCCGCACCCCGTTCACGTCCGCTCGGCGCGGCGCAGCTGCACTGGCCGTCGCGCTGACCGCCCTGGGACTCACGGTCGCGGTGTCCGTCCCCGGTGTCGATGCGTCCACCCTGGCCCGACTGTTGCCGTTCGGGTGCTCCAATCCGGCCGGCCACACGTCACGCTCGCTGCTGCCCGCCGCCCCCGCGCACGCCGGGGCAGGCGTCACCTGCTTCGGGACGGTGCTCACGCCGAAGACGAGCGCGGGCCCGGTCGGCTACGGGCCCGCGCAGATCCAGTCTGCGTACAAGATTGCGGGTAAGAAGGCCGCGGGGCGCACGGTCGCCGTCGTCGTGGCCTACGACAATCCGAAGGCCGAATCGGATCTGGCCGTCTACCGCGCGGCCTATCACTTACCCCCGTGCACCACCGCGAACGGATGCTTCCGCAAGGTCAACCAGAACGGCCTGGCCCGCCCGCTGCCCGCCCGCGACTACGGCTGGGCCGAAGAATCCAGCCTGGACCTGGACGCGGTGTCGGCGACTTGCCCCGACTGCCACCTGCTGCTCGTCGAGGCCAATTCGCCGACGACCGGCCCGCTGATGGCCGCCGTCGACACCGCCGTCCGGCTCGGCGCCGTGGCCGTGTCCAACAGTTACGGCGGCGTGGAGGACAGCACGATCCTCGCCGCGGACAAGCACCTCAACCATCCCGGTGTGGCGATTACGGCGTCGGCCGGCGACGCGGGCTACCGGGCCGAATGGCCGGCGTCGTCGCGGTATGTCACGGCCGTCGGCGGAACGACGCTCACCCGGTCGAGCAGCGCCCGCGGCTGGACCGAGACCGTGTGGTCCGGCACCGGCAGCGGCTGTTCCAGGTACGAGACGAAGCCGACCTGGCAGAAGGACACCGGCTGCAAGAGACGCACGATCGGCGACGTTGCCGCCGACGCCAACCCAGCCACCGGTCTCGGCGTGTACGACACGTTCAACAACTGCCTGCTCGGCCTGCTGTGCGACGGACTGATCGCGTCCGGTGCCGCGCAGGGTCTCAACGGGTGGGCCCAGGTCGGCGGCACCAGCCTGGCTGCGCCGATCGTCGCGGCGATCTATGCATTGGCCGGCAACAACGCGCGCACGGCGTACACGTACGCGCATCGCGGCGCGCTCTTCGACGTCCGCTCCGGCTCCAACGGCTCGTGCGGCGGGTCGTACCTTTGCACGGCAAAGATCGGATACGACGGCCCGACCGGGCTCGGGACCCCGAACGGACTCGGCGCGTTCTGACCGCCATTAGGTTGGACGGGTGCCCGTCCTGTTGGTCGTCCACCACACCACGTCACCGGCGTTGCAGGAGTTGCTCGAGGCCGTGCTGGCCGGCGCCGCCGCGGATGGCATCGAGGGTGTCGAGGTACGGGTGCGCCCGGCGCTCGCGGCCACGTCGATCGACGTCCTCGACGCCGACGGCTTCGTGCTCGGAACGCCGGCGAACATCGGCTACCTGTCCGGCGCCATGAAGCACTTCTTCGACGGCGTGTACTACCCCTGCCTCACGGCCAAGGTCGGCGCGCCGTACGGCCTCTACGTCCACGGCAACAACGACACGACCGGCGCGATCCGGGCCGCCGAGTCGATCACCAAGGGGATGGGTTGGAAGCAGGTCCATGCGCCCGTGACGATCGTCGGTGCCCCCTCGAAGGACGACACCGAGGCCTGCTGGGATCTCGGCGCGACCGTTGCGGCGTCGTTGAGCTGAGAACTTCGATGGGGGAAAGTGCATGCACTGGACAACCGAACAAGGGAATCCGATGACCGATGCAGTCGTGGTGCGCTACCGCACCACTCCCGAGGCGGCCGACGAGAACCAGCGGCTGGTCGAACAGGTCTACGCCGAGCTGGCGGCCACGGAGCCGGAGGGGCTGCGGTACGTGACGCTGCGCTTGGCCGACGGGGTGTCCTTCGTCCACGTCGCGTTCCGGGATGGGGACACCGACGTGCTGTCGGGTCTGCCTGCGTTCCAGGAGTTCCAGCGCGAGCTGAGCACGCGGTTGGAAGAGGGCCCGAACGCGTCACCGGCGACCGTGGTCGGTTCGTATCGGGTGGTTCAGTCGTAGATCGCGTCGACCTGCCACCGTGGTGGCTCGTCCATCGTCCCGGTGACGAGATAGGCCCGGCCGCGTACGTCGACGATCTGGCAGCGCACCACCCGCCGGGCCGACTCGGGACTCCACCAGCGTTCGTCCACCGGCCACGGCCCGGCCCAGGACGTCACCGCGGTGACGTTGTCGCCCATGCCGAAGAAAGCCGGCGGCGCCGGCATCGCGCCGCGCTCGGTGACCACCACCGGACGCCGGGCACTGTCGAGCAGCTGCGCCGGCCGCGGCGGGTCGAGCAGCACCGACGGGGCGGGCGCTGGTAGCTGCCCTGGCCACGGCTGCTCCGGTGAGCGCAGCGGGACCGGCTCGTCGCCCCACGGCACCAGCCGGGTCCGCTGCCCGGGATCGCGGCCGCCGTCGAGCACCGGCGTCAGCACCGATCCGTGCCCGAGCAGCGTCTGCACCCGGGCGAGCGCGCGGGCGGCCCGCTCGTCCTCGTCGCCGGACCCGCCCCACAGCGCCTGCTGGTGCGCGCCGGTGGGCACCGCCTCGATCGGGACGAGCCGGATGCGAGTGACCCCGCCGGTAGGCCGCGGTGACATGGACGGGTCGCCCGCTCGCCGCGGTGCACCGGCCAGCCAACCCTCGAGCTGCCAGCGCACCCGGTCGAGGACGTCCACCGTCGACAGCACCCCGGCGTGCCGCCAGCG
>JAVHVH010000174.1:0-7400 GCA_032160665.1 Pseudonocardiales bacterium | reverse complement strand
ATCCAGGCACAATCGAGGACATGGTCTGGTCCGTACTCGGTGTGCTCCTCCTCGGCCTCATCGCCGGCGCCGTCGCCAGGCTCTTCGTCCGCAGCCCCCACCGTCTCGGCTGCCTGGGTACGGCACTGCTCGGCGTCGTCGGCTCCTACGCCGGTGGGAGCCTGGGCGCGTTGCTGTTCAACGACAAGTTCGATCTACGCAAGGCATCGACGTTCATTGGTGCGGTGGTCGGCAGCATGATCTTGCTGGCGGTGTGGCGGCTGTTCGACGGTGGCCGGAGGCGCGGCCGGAGCCGGCGCCGCTAGATCGGGCCTCCTCGGGTCGCGAACTGGTGGCGTCCTGGTTGCGGACGGATCTCGGTGGATACGAAGACCACACCGCGGGGCCGGAATGTCTGCCCGCGTGCTGCCAGACCGGTTGCCCCGGCCAAGGCACGGTTTTTGATGGCACTGGATGCGTCCCCTATGCTGAAGGCGTCCACCAGCGGGGCTAGCATGATGCGGTTCGTCGCCCTCATCGTCTAGAGGCCCAGGACGCCGCCCTTTCAAGGCGGTAGCACGGGTTCGAATCCCGTTGGGGGCACGCAGTACCTGCCGAAAAGGAAGCCAGCCGGTTTCCTCCAGGCCCCGTAGCGCAGCTGGTTAGCGTGCCGCCCTGTCACGGCGGAGGTCGCGGGTTCAAGTCCCGTCGGGGTCGCCACCGTCCGTCCGCGTACCGTCTCCCGAATGACGCCTCGGCTCCTCGTCGTCGCGCACGGCACCGCCTCTCTGGAGGGTTCGGCCACCACCTCAGCGGTCGTGGACCGGATCCGAGCCGCCCGTCCCGGAGTGCGGGTCGACCTCTGCTTCCTCGATGTCGCCGTCCCCCGACTGCCCGACGCGCTCGATGACTCGCCGACGGTGCTCGTGCCGCTGTTGCTGTCCACGGGCTACCACGTCCAGTCCGACATCCCGGCCACGATCGCCCCGTTCTCGAACGTGCGGGTCGCGCGGCATCTCGGACCGCATGGGCTGCTCATCGACGCGCTGGTCGACCGGCTCCAACCCAGCGAGGGCGAGACCACGGTGCTGGTCGGCGCCGCGTCGAGTCGCCCGGAGGCCGCAGTCGAACTCGCCGAGACGGGACGGGCCCTGGCCGAACGACTCGACCAGGACGTCCCCGTCCTGACGATCACCGGCGCTCTCCGCCCCGAGCTCGCGGCCATCCCGGGTCCACTGCAGGTCGCGACGTATCTCCTGGCTGAAGGGCAGTTCCTGCAGACGCTGCACGCCGCCGTGGACGGGCTGGGACGGGTTGCCCCGCCGCTCGGCGGGCACCCGTCAATCGTCGACCTGGTCTGGCTGCGCTACGACGCCGCCCGGGTGACGGAGCCGGTGTGAGGGCCGCCGAACGCGGGCAGGTGGTCCGGTAGACTTCGCCGGGTTCGCGCGAGCCTCGTCGGCGCGGACAGCACGGCCAGGTAGCTCAGTTGGTACGAGCGACCGCCTGAAAAGCGGTAGGTCGGCGGTTCGACCCCGCCCCTGGCCACCAGGAGCGCCCGGCCCGCAAGCACGCAATCCCGAGCGGTCACGTCATACCGTCTAGGACGGCAGGTCAGCTCGTCGGCGGCGCGGACTTACGCGTCAGCGAGCCTGCCGATCAGGGGAACGTCAGATAATGGGATCGCACGCCGGCACCAAAGGCGGTCGGGGCGCCGCTGTAATCCGAGATCAGCCCTGGCTCAGCGGCACAGTTGCCGGTGAACCACGCCCAGGCGAGGTAGCTGATCCCGTGCTGATCGGCCCAGTCCAGCAGAGCGGGTTGCTGAGGGCTGAGCGACGTCCCGCCGAGCAGTCCGTAGGAGCAGTCGTGTTCACCGAACTCGCCGATGACGATCGGGGTCGTGGCCGCCAACGGCGCCATCGTCGCGTTCCAGCACGACAGGTAGTCGCAAGGTGCCCACTCGGGATCGCTCGCCGTGTTGAAGTAGATGTGGATGGACGCGGCGAGCTGGCCGAGCGGATCAGTCGGCTTGTAGGCCGTCCACTGATCGACGTCACCGGCGTATTGCGGACCACCCACCAGGACTACGTTGCTGGCGCCGGCGCCACGCACCGCGTTGAGCATCTCCTGTGATCCGGCGGCCGTGAACGGCACGCCTGGGCAGGTGCCGCCGTCACGCACGCACGTCCAGGCGGCGGGGGTGTTCCGGTTGGAGTCCGGGTACGGCTCGTTGTACAGGTCGAACATGACCGCCGGGTTGTCCTTGAACGTCGCGGCCACCGATGCCCAGTAGGCGTTGGAGTGATCCCGGTCCGCCATCGGCTGCTGATCCACGGCCAGGGTGCTGCCGGGCGCCGAGTGATGCAGGTCGAAGATCACATACATGCCGTGGGCGTTGATCCGGTTGACGAACGCGACGAGCGCAGCGCGGTAGTTGGCGCCGCCGTAGGTTGGGCTCACCCCGTTGATGCCGAGCCAGCAGTCCTCGTTGCCGTTCACCCGCACCGAGTTGATGTGCCACGTCGCCATTGCTGCGATCGAGGCATCGTCGATCGGCCCGTCGGATATCCCCCAGCCCTCCGCGCACCCGTACTGCGTGCCGGAACGGTTAACGCCGCGCAACTGGACCGTGCCACCGTTCTGATCAACCAACTGGTTACCCGACACACTGACACCGAACTTCGCCGTGGTCGGGGCCGTTTCCGACGTAGTCGGCGTCGGGGCCGTCGTCGACGTAGTCGGCGTCGGCGAAGCGGTCGACGTTGTCGAGGTGGTCGAACCGCTCGAGGATGTCGGCGACGGCGCCGCAGTGAGCGACCAGCCTTGCAGGCCAGCAACCGTCAGCGATGCCGCCTTGGAATCGCTGGCCGTGTACATCGACACACCGATCTGCCCAGCGCGGGTCAACCGGGTAGCTGCAGAGTCGGTGGCCGCCGACTGCCAGTTCGTGACGGTGGCGCCGGCGAGCCACGCGCGGGCCTGCAACTGAACCGTCGTCGATCCCGCGACCAGGCCTTGGAGGACGATCGTCGTGCCGGCGCCAGCCAGCTGCGGCACGACAATCCGGCCGCCGACGGCGGTGACAACGTTGTTGTTGATCCGGGTGAAACTGAGTGTCATACGGCCTTTGGGTGCTACCTGGATTTGGACGCGGTAGGCATCACCATTGGTCTGCCGGCGGAATTCGAGGGCGTAGTAGACGCCGTTCCCCTGTGCGGGCAGCGTCGGCAGGCTGAACGACGACTGGAGTTGCTCATCTGTCAGACCTGTGGCGGAGAGGGTCGCGCTGGCACGGGCACCCGATGCGATCGACGCGATGTGGCCGGCCCGGTTGGACACGCTGAACTTGCTCGCCGGCGCGGCGATGTAGGAGCCGCCCATATCGGCGACGCCGAATCCGGACGTCACCGTGCGGCTCATCGAGTCAAACGCGTTTCTGGTCAGGACGTAACTCGCGGTAGCGACTGAGCTATTCGCCGTCGACATCGATACGGCCGACAGCGCGGCGATGCCACACGCAGCTACGGCGAGTTGAGAAACGAGCCGCCCCGCTCGGCCGCGGCGATGGCCGGGCTTGCTTCGCTGAGGGGTGGCTGTGTGGCGGGAGTTGGCCGGTTCTAACCGGTGGGCGGGCCGACGTGAACCCGCGGAGTTCGTGGAGCGTTGACGCACGTGGGGTCAGCCTCTGTTCTCCCCCTTTCGATGGTTGGTAGGCCCCCATAGTGCTATCCACCACTGCGGAACGTTACCAGCAATACACAGAGATTTCATAGCAGACGTACCCCGACCAGTCGGACCAACCGGTCAACGGGTTCGGACCAACCCGAGCGTCAGAAGGTCACTTCTCCGACGGGGCGCTGTGTGCGGCGTATACGGCCTGGAAGGCATCGGCGAGCTTCGGGTGCTTCTGCAGCACCGGACGGAGTGCGTCGTTCTCGATGCGCAACCCCTGGACCCGGGTCGCGGACGTCACCGTAGCCCGCCGTTGGCCGCCACCCAGCAACGCCATCTCGCCGACGAGATCGCCGGGCCCGAGCGTCGCGACCTGCTCCCGCTGGTGGAACACCAGGGCCTCACCGGCGGTGAGGACGTAGCAGGCGTCGGCCGGAATCCCTTCCTGGACGAGCGGCCAGCCGGCCGGCAGGGCGAACGGACCGCCCGCGTCCACGAGCGCTGCGATGTCGTCCCGTCCGCATCCGGCGAACGTCTTGTACCCACTGAGCGTCGCGACCAGCTCCCGCTTCTCGCCACCCGCCATGCGTCACCCTCGATCCATCGCGCGGACGGCATGGCGCCGCCCGCATCCGTTGAGGCCGAAGCCTAGAGCGGACCCGGTCCGCGCGCGCGGTGACGCAACGGCGGGCGCCCCCAAGAGGGACGCCCGCCGGGGCTGGGTGACTCAGCGCTCAATGCCGACCTTGCCGGTCGCGACCGGCGGCCCGCCAGCGTCGTCACGGCCGTCCACCGCGCCGGCATCGGCCGCGTCCGACAGCGAGAGATCCACGGGGTGAGCCGTCGCACCGAGCTCGGCGGCCGCTCTGGCCTGCTGGCCGGACACCATCCGCAGCGGGACCTCCTTGATCATCAACGACAGGACGACCCCGATCACCAACACCAGCGCGCCGACGAGGAAGACCGTGTCCATCGCGTCGGAGAACCCGACCAGGATCGGGTGCCTGACCTGCTCGGGCAGCTTCGCCAGACCGCTCGTGTCGTTGAGGTTGAACGTCGTCCCGGCCGGGAGCTGCACGCCGCTCTTGGTCAACTGCGAGGAGATGTTGCTACCCGCGGTGGAGAACAGGATCGACAGGAAGATCGCGGTACCGAGCGATCCACCCACCTGCCGGAAGAACGTCACAGCCGACGTGGCCACGCCCATGTCGCGTGGCTCGACGGCGTTCTGCATGGCCAGCACGATGCTTTGCATGTTCATGCCGAGTCCGAGGCCGAAGATCGCCATGTAGATGTCGGTCTGCCACAGCGGGGTGTCCGCGCCGATCCGGGTCATGGTGAACAGCCCGATGACCATCAGGATGCTGCCGACGACGGGGAAGATCTTGTACCGCCCCGTGCGTGAAGTGAATTGGCCGGACGCGAGAGACGCGGCCATCATCCCGCCGATCAGCGGCAGCAGCAGCAGGCCGGCCTTGGTCGGCGACGCGCCCTTGACGATCTGCAAGTACAGCGGGATCGCGGCGATACCGCCAAACATCCCCATGCCGACGATGGTGGCCTGGGCCGAACCGAACGCGAACACACTGCCACGGAACAACCGCAGAGGCAGCAGCGCCTCGTCGCCCATCTTGCCCTCGATGCGGATGAACGCCACAACGCCGACCGCGCCGAGGACGTAGCAGACGAAGGCGCCGGTCGATGCCCAGCCCCAGGTACGGCCCTGCTCGGCGATGATCAGGAGCGGGACCAGGGCGACGACGAGCGCGGCCGCGCCGGTCCAGTCGATGCGGTGATCACGGCGGGCGTGGTCCAGACGCAGAACGCGCATGACGACGAAGAGCGCGACGATGCCGATCGGCACGTTGATGTAGAAGATCCAGCGCCAGCCGACGATGCCCAGGATGCTGCTCTGGCCGGCGAAGAACCCGCCGACGACGGGGCCGAGCACCGACGAGGTAGCGAAGACGGCCATGAAGTAGCCCTGGTACCGGGCCCGCTCCCGCGGCGGGATGATGTCGCCGATGATCGCGAGCGCGAGCGGCATAAGACCGCCGGCGCCGATGCCCTGGAACGCGCGGAACGCGGCGAGCATGTACATGTTCTGCGCGAGACCGCACAGCGCCGAGCCGACGATGAAGATCGAGATCGCGAGCATGAAGAACGGCTTGCGACCGTAGATGTCGGACAACTTGCCGAACAGCGGTGTCGAGATCGTCGACGTGATCAAGAAGGCCGTCGTCACCCACGCCTGGACGGACAGCCCGTTCAGGTCGTCACCGATCGTCCGGATCGCGGTCGAGACGATCGTCTGGTCGAGTGCGGCCAGGAACATGCCGAGGATCAACCCGGACAGGATCGTCATGATCTGCTTGTGGGTCAGCCCACCCGGCTGGGATGGGGCCGACACACTTGCGGTAGAGCTGGCGGACATCAGTTCGTGCTCCCTGTTCGCGTGGATCGGCTGCCGATCCGTTCCTTGATCATGTCGGTGTGGGCGGTGTCGTAGGCGTCGGTGAAACGGCCCAGCAGACCGGCGAAGCGGCGCAGATCCGCGTCGCTCCAGCCTTCGAGCATTTTTTCGAAGTACTCGATGCGGATCCGGGCGTGTTCGGCGAGCACCTCGTCGGCCTTCGGGGTGAGGACGAGGATGCTGGCGCGACCGTCGGCCGGATCGGCTTGCCGTTCGAGCAGCCCGTCCTTCACGAGTGCCGCCACCTGCCGGCTCACGGTCGACGGATCGGACTGCAGGCAGTCAGCGAGCGCGCTGGCTCGCATCGGCCCCTCGGTGCCCAGGCACTTGAGCAGCACCTGCGACGACCATTCGACGTCATGTGCGGCGGCCGCCATCATCCGCGCCCGGGCCTTGTTGAACGTACGCATCAAGGCGACGAAGTTGTCGGCGACGGCGACCACGTCCGCGCGCTCAACCGGCGGCGCAACGGCGAGTTCGTTCATTGTCACGTCCCATTGCTTGATGGATACAACTAGTTGCTAGATACAAGCATCTACCTTGAACGCCCGGAGATGCAAACCGTCTCGGCGTGATGACCGCCACGCCATGAGCGGCCGAGACGACGATGACCGAACGGCCGAGGCGGGCCTAGGCGTATTTGGTGGCGGCCGCGTCGGCGAGACCCAACAGCTCGACCGCGCGCTCGCGCATCTCGACCTTGCGTACCTTGCCGGTGATCGTCATCGGGAATTCGTCGACAACGTGGACGTAGCGCGGGATCTTGTAGTGCGCGAGCTTGCCGGCGCAGAACCCTCGCAGCGATTCGGCGGTGAGTTCCTCCGCTCCCTCGCGCAGCCGGACCCACGCCATGAGCTCTTCGCCGTACTTCTCGTCCGGGACGCCGATCACCTGCGCGTCGACGATCGCCGGATGGGTGTAGAGGAACTCTTCGATCTCGCGCGGGTACACGTTCTCGCCGCCCCGGATGACCAGGTCCTTGATCCGGCCGACGATGTTCAGGTAGCCGTCGGAGTCCATGGTGGCCAGGTCGCCGGTGTGCATCCAGCGCCCGCTGTCGATCGACTCGGCGGTGCGCTCGGGATCGCCCCAGTAGCCGAGCATCACCGAGTACCCACGGGTGCACAGCTCGCCCGGCATGCCGCGCTCGACGGTGCGGCCGGTGGCGGGGTCGATGATCTTGACCTCCACGTGGGGATGGACCCGCCCGACGGTCGACACCCGCTGCTCCAGGCTGTCCTCCGGCACGGTCTGGGTCGACACCGGCGACGTC
>JAVHVH010000153.1:0-13674 GCA_032160665.1 Pseudonocardiales bacterium | reverse complement strand
GTGGTAGTCGGCCAGCTCGCGGCTGTTCAGCAGTTCCGACCCGGCGCCGGACTTGCCCCGTCGGAAGAAGGCGGCCTGGTCCTTCAGTATCCCAGTACCTGGGGCGAGACGAGCAGCATTGGCGCGCATCTGGTCGAACCTCGCGGCGTTCACCAGCGATGGCCAGCAAGCCTCGTCTACGACGATGCCGAGCCAGGTCGCGATGCGCCGCATCTCTGCGCCGAGGTCGGCCGACAGGTCGGCGTAGTGGATCATCAGGATATTGGGTTCGGCCCGCCGCGCCCACGCGTCCGACAGGTGCCACATGACGCCGGGCAGCGAGTCCATCGCCTCGCGAGGATCATCGTGGGACGCTATCCACCTCAGCAGCCACTCGTGCGCCGATTCGCTCGGGGAGCGCGGTGCAGCGGGCTCGGGCGCGCCAGTGAGTTCGCGCAGTCGTTCCCGGTCGATGTTGTCTCCCTGGTGATACAGGGAAACCGCCATGTCCAGCGGATGGCGGCCAACCACGATGTAGCGCGCTCGCGGATCGAGCGGAATGCCGTCCAAGGGCGTATGGGTCTTGATCACGCGACGGTGCTGCTGCGCCTGCAATCGCGCGAGCATCTCATCACGGGGTTCGACGAGGTGGTCGAACCAGGGCGAGAGGCGGCCCAGTCGCTCGGGTAGCTCGGGTGTGCCGAACACCAGCAGAGCGCAGATCATCTGCATCCACGTCGTGCCGCTCTTCGATCGGGTGCTGACAACGACGTCGCCGTCGCGAAAGGGAAACCCCTCCCAGCGTCCGCTGTCCTCCTCGTCCGAGACGTAACGGTGGGCGACATCGGGCATTCGGGCGTCCTAGAAGGTCGAGGGACGAATGCGAGCACCGCCCGCCACGCGGTGCGCCATCTTGCGGTGCTCGCAGCGCGACACCACTGATCCTGGGGTTGTGGCCACCAGGACCACAACCCCAAGATCAGTGACGGGTCAGGCCTTTGCTTGCATGCTCGAGCGGGCCGGGTTCGCCTGCTCCGCCGCCTTCGGGTCCGTCTCGTCGCTCTTGGCGCGGACACCGGCCTCGATCCGGTCGCCGAGGTTCTTGTCTACATTGCGCCAGTACTCGAACGCGCGCTGCAGGACGGGGTCGCTGACGCTGTTGAGCAGATGGCCGACGACGTTGTTGACGAGGCGCTCGCGAGCCGCGTCGTCGAGCACCTCGCGGACCATCGTGCCGGCTTGGCCCCAGTCGTCGTCCTCGGCGTGCAGCGTGTACGCGGCCCGCACCATGTCGCCGTCGGAGTACCAGTGGCCGCCGTCGTCGGTCAGCCCAGGCTCGGCCTTCGGGCCGCCGTAGGAGTTCGGCGCATATACGGGATCGGTGACGTTCTGGACCCGCATCGCGCCGTCCTTGGAATAGCTGTGCACCGGCACCTTCGGCGTGTTGACCGGGATCTGCTTGTAGTTCACGCCGAGCCGCGCGCGATGTGCGTCGGCGTAGCTGAACCCGCGGGCGAGCAGCATCTTGTCCGGCGACAAACCGGTGCCGGCCACGATGTTGTTGGGCTCGAACGCGGCCTGCTCCATCTCGGTGTGGTAGTCGGTGACGTTGCGGTTGAGCGTGAGCCGGCCGACCTCCTGCAGCGGGTAGTCGCTGTGCGGCCAGACCTTGGTGAGGTCGAACGGGTTGAACCGGTAGGTCTTGGCATCCTCGAACGGCATGATCTGCATCCTGAGCGTCCAGCTCGGGAATTCCCCGGCCTCGATGTGGTCGTAGAGGTCACGCTGGTGGTAGTCGGTGTCGGCCGAAGCCATCTGGTCGCCCTCGTCCTGGGTGAAGAACTCGATGCCCTGGTCGGTCTTGAAGTGATACTTCACCCAGAACCGCTCGCCCTGGGCGTTAACCCACATGTAGGTGTGGCTGGAGTACCCGTTCATGTGTCGCCAAGTCCGCGGGATGCCGCGATCGCCCATCAGCCAAGTAACCTGGTGCGCCGATTCCGGCGAGAGCGTCCAGAAGTCCCATTGCATGTCGTGGTCGCGCAGGTTGTTCGCCGCGCGCCGCTTCTGCGAGCGGATGAAGTGCTGGAACTTCATCGGGTCCTTGATGAAGAACACCGGGGTGTTGTTGCCGACGATGTCGAGGTTGCCCTCGCTGGTGTAGAACTTCACCGCGAAACCGCGCGGGTCGCGCCACGTGTCCGGGCTGCCCCGTTCGCCCGCGACGGTCGAGAACCGGATGAGCACGTCCGTCTCGGCTCCGGGCTGGAATACCCCTGCCCGGGTAAAGGCGCTGACATCCTGAGTCACCTGGAACGTGCCGAACGCGCCGCCGCCCTTGGCGTGGGGCTGGCGCTCCGGGATGCGCTCGCGGTTGAAATTCGCCATCTGCTCGATCAGGTAGTGGTCTTGCAGCAGCAGCGGACCGTCTTGCCCGACAGACAGCGAGTGCTCGTCGCTGGCGACCGGCACGCCGGCGTCGGTGGTAGTGGGCCGAGGTTCTCTGGTTGTCATGCGGAACTCCTTACGTCGGGGAGGGAGGCTCCAGTTTCAGCTGACAGTTGGGGCACAGGCCGTAGAAGACGACTTCGGCTTCGTCGACCGAATAGCCGGCATCGTCGCTCGGCGTGAGGCACGGCCGGACGCCGGTTGCGCAATCGACATCAGTCGTGTGGCCGCAGACCCGGCAGACCAAGTGATGGTGGTTGTCGCCGGCCCGGGTCTCGAACAGGGCGGGCAAACCCGCCGGCTCAATCCGTCGGACGAGCCCGACGTCGACCCACGTGGCAAGCACGTCGTAGATGGCTTGCTTCGAGACCTTGCCTAGCTTCGCCCTGACCTTGTGCACCACCAGATCGGCGGTCGCATGCGGGTGTTGGACGAGAACATCCAGCACCGCGAGCCGCGGCTTCGTCACGCGCAGACCCGCCCCACGCAGCGTGTCCTCAGGCGCAAAATCCATCAGAAGCAAACTTCCATGTTTTCTGGATCGAGTCAAGTAAATGGCTGGGACGACTGCGTGGTGCGACTGACCGCGGACCCGTCCGAGCGGCTGTCGCCCGTGGTCGGTCTCACGTTGACGAAAATAGAAACGGAACTTATAGTTTCGTAATAGGAAAGCAAGTATTGAGCAAGGAGGAGCAATGCAGCAGACACATCTCAAGACCACAGAGTTGGGTAACACCGGCCTCGAGATCACCCGGGTCGGCTTCGGCGCGTGGGCGATCGGAGGCGGCGGCTGGGAGTTCGGCTGGGGTCCGCAGGAGGACGACGAGTCGATCGCGGCGATCCATCGATCGCTTGAGCTCGGACTGAACTGGATCGATACCGCCGCCGGCTACGGCTTCGGCCATTCGGAGGAGGTCGTGGGCCGTGCCCTGCAGGGCCTCGACGAGCGTCCGTACGTGTTCACGAAGGCTTCGCTCGTACCTGGGCCCGACGGCCGCGTGCTGAACAACCTGAAGCGCGACTCGATCCTGCGCGAAGCCGAAGCCAGCCTCAAGCGACTCAATGTGGAGGCGATCGACCTCTACCAGATCCACTGGCCAATTCCCAAGGTGGACATCGAAGAGGGCTGGTCCGCCTTCGCCGAGCTCAAGGAGCAGGGACTGGTGCGTCACATCGGCGTCTCGAACTTCGACGTCGACCAGCTGAAGCGGATCCAGTCAATCGCGCCCGTCGAGACGCTGCAGCCGCCGTACTCGCTGATCACGCGCGAGGTCGAAGACGAGATCCTGCCGTACACCGATCGTGAGGATATCGGCGTGATCGCCTATTCGCCGATGGGGTCAGGCTTGCTGACTGGCGCGATGACTCGCGAGCGGATCGATGGCCTGCCCGAGAACGACTGGCGCAAACACGACGAGCGCTTCCAGGAGCCGCAGCTCTCGCGTCACCTTGCCGTGGTCGAGCGACTCAAGATCGTCGCCGCACGGCGCGACACCACGCCGGGAGCGGTTGCGATCGCCTGGACGCTGAACCACCCCGCTGTGGACGGCGCCATCGTCGGCTTCCGCCGGCCCAAGCAGGTGGAAGACCTGATCGACGCCGCTGGCCTTGAGCTCAGCGACGCCGACATCGCCGAGATTCAAGGCGCAGGCTGAGGCAGGGGAGACACCATGACCACGATTGCTGTCGTCGGCCTCGGGGCGATGGGCGGCCGGATCGCCGGCCGCCTGTTGTCCCAGGGCAACGCCGTGTTCGGAACCAACCGGACGAAGTCGAGAGCGGACTCGCTGATCGAGCGGGGGATGCACTGGTGCGACTCTCCCCGGCAGACGGCTGAGGCGGCCGACGTCGTCATCAGCATGGTCACCGACAACGACGCGCTCCACGCGGTGACCTCGGGGCCGGATGGGATCCTCGCGGGGCTGGCCCCAGGCAAGGTCTACATCGAGATGAGCACCGTCAGTCCGCAGGCCAGCCGCACCGTCGCTGAGCAGGTGGCGTCGCGCGGCGCCTCGATGCTGGCCGCGCCGGTCTCTGGCAGTGTTCGTGCAGTTGAGGAAGGCAGTCTGGCGATCATCGTCGGCGGGGATGTCGACGCGTTCGAGCGGGTCGAGCCGATCCTGCGCCAGCTCGGCAGCAGGGTGACCTTCGTCGGCGACGCCGGCCACGCGCTGCTGCTGAAGATGGCGATCAATATCAGCCTCGCTGTGCAAATGCTCGCCTTCAGCGAAGGGGTCTTGCTGGCCGAGCGCGGCGGAATCGAGCGCGGCCTCGCCCTCGATGTGCTGACCGGTAGCGCCGTCGGCTCGCCCATGCTGAAGGCCCGTGCACCGCTGGTGCGGGAACTGCCCGACGAGGCCTGGTTCGACGTGCGACTGATGCACAAGGACCTCCGGCTCGCACTGGACAGCGCTCGGGACCTCGGGGTGCCGCTCCCATCGACCGTGGTCGCCGACGAGATGCTCGGTGCCGCCACGGCGCTCGGGTACGAGCACCGCGACATCGCCGTCCTCTTCCAGGTGCTGTCGGAACTGGACGGCGTTCGGGCCGGCTCGGAACGCGGAGTGGCAATCGCATGACCGGTACCAGCGCGGAACCTCGACCGCGGGGGCGGCCGCGCAGCGCGAAGGCGCATCAGGCAATACTCGCGGCCGCGATCGAGCTGTTGCTGGAGCAAGGTCTGCACGCGATGAGCATGGATGACGTCGCGGATCGGGCCGGCGTCAGCAAGGCGACGATCTACCGCTGGTGGGCCTCGAAGGAGCTGCTCGCCCTCGACGCGCTCGCCACCCAGTGGGCGATCCCGACTCCGAGCTCCGAGCGCGATACCGGCAGCCTGCGCGGCGACCTGCTGGCCCGCTTCCGCCCCTGGGTGCGCCAGCTCAACCGGATGCCGTACGGACGCGTCATCGCCGGCCTGATTGCCGAAGCGCAGATCGACCCGGATTTCGCCAAGCTGTATCGCGAACATTTCGTCCAGCCCCGCCGCGATGCAACGCGCCCGCCGCTCCTTCGGGCGATCGAGCGCGGCGAGATCGCGGCCGACACCAACCTAGAAGTGATCCTCGACCTGCTATACGGCCCGATCTATCACCGCCTGCTCCACGGCCACGCCCCGCTCACCGATCGCTTCGTTCAACAAGTCATCGACGCGGTCATCGCCGCCCACTCGCCGGCCGGGCCGGACTCGCGACCCGGCTGACGAGCGGACCGCTGATCAGAAGCCGATCAGCCTGGCCTCGAGGTCACTCCCGTTGTCGTGGCTGATCACCATCACGCCCCGACTGGGGGTGTTGGCGAACTCCGCGGCGTTCAGGGTGACCAGCTGGCTCTTCGTCTGGTACGGCGCGACCGTGTTGAACATGCCGGTGCTGATCGAAGGGTTGAACACGTTGAAGGTGCCCGCGCTCAGCGCGTCGTCCTCCGAGCCGTCCGATCCGTATCCGACTGCGAAGTACGAGATGCGCGGGTTCCCCGCCGACATGCACGGCGAGCCGGCGTTGCAGAGCTGGTCGAACAGCACCGGCAGCACCATCGTGGTGCTGTCGGTCGGCGCGTCGGCCAGGAACTCGACCGACCCGTCGCCGGTCGCCAGGTCGAACACGAAGGTGCCTGGCCGCCCGTCTGGTGCGCCGGCGGTGACCAGCCCGAAGTCCGCTTCGACGACCACGTAGTCCGGCTCGCCGTCGCCGTTGACGTCGACGTAGATGTCGAACTCGTCAGCCGCGGCGTTCGACCAGCGCTTGTACGTGTTCAGGCCGAATGCGAGGACCCCGTCGGCCGGGAAGGACTGCACGCCGACCGCCCGGATGTCGTTCGAGCCCAGGCCTGCGTCCTTCGCGTCCGTAACGCCCCACGAGTACCAGTCCGCGGTGCCACTGATCGCGCCGGCGTAGTTCGACACGGTCGCCGTGGCCGCGTGCCGGTTCTTCAGGGTGTTCATATTCAGCGAGACCCGGATGTTCGAGTCCGCTCGCGGGACCATGTAGTACGCCACCGTCAGCGGCACTCCGTTGTTCGCACCACCGGTCGGGGTCAACGTGAGCAGACCCGAGACGTCGCGGAACGCGCTCGCGTCGCCGACCGTCTTGACCGGGACGCGCAGCGTGACGCTCACCGAGGCTCCACCGTGGGCCGGCACCCTCACCGTGCGCGCCGACGTCGAGACGGAGTGCGGCGAGCCGGCATCGCGCTGGTGCCCGACCGTGAACGTGACCGGTTTGCTGCTGAAGTTGTGCAGCCTGACGAGCCGCGACTGGTTGTAGTCGCTGGACAGGTCGGCGAACCCGTAGCTGAGCGTCGCCGTGTCGTTGACGCTGAGGGCGACGACCTGCGTTTTCACCGCCCGCTGGACCTGTACGAACCCGGAGCCATTGAGGCGCGTTGCGTACCCGTTGACCAAGGCCGGGTCAGCGGTGTTCACGATGGCGGCCTTCCAGTACTTCACCTGAGCCCAGGACGGGTGCGCCTGTCGGACAAGTGCCGCGGCGCCGGTCGTGTGCGGCGCCGCCATGGAGGTGCCGGACATGATGGCCAGCTGGTCGCCGGTGCCCATGCCTGCGGAGGCGATGCTCACGCCCGGCGCTGTGACATCGGGTTTGAGCGCGCTGTCACCCGTGCGCGGCCCGCCGGAGCTGAAGCTCGCCGTTGCCAAGTAGCCCGGGTTGGGCAGGGTTGTGTCGGTGAGCGTCGCAGTTCCGCCATCCGCCGCCACCAGGGCAGGCCCCTTGCTGGAGGGGACGCCGAGGAACGGGATCGTGACCGTGTACGGCACCCCGGTGTCCGGGTTGCTGGTGATCGGACCCTCGTACGGCGGGAACGTGTCAACGTTGTTGACCATGATCACCGCTGCGGCGCCGGCCTGCTGGCCGAAGATCGCGCGGGCGGCGCGGGCACAGGTGCCCCGCTTGACCACGACGATGTCCCCGGCGACGCCGGCCGCCATGTATTCAGCCGGGTCGCAACCCAGCGAGATGTGCGCGGCGTCGTGCGGCGTACCGGTGTACAGCACCTTGACCGGGACGTTCGTCAGCCCGGCGACCGAGGTGCCGTTGGCCTCGATGGCCTGCAGCGTGGTGCCGGTGCTCAGCGCGACATTGGCGGCCGGAAAGCTCTGCGTCGGGTCGCTGGCGGCCACGCTGATGACGTTGGTCGCCGTCGCTGGCGTACCGGTCATGTACGGATTCGGGCCGTCGTTGCCGGCCGAGGCGACCACGATGACCCCGGCGTTCGCGGCGTTGTTCGAGGCAACCGCGTCGGGATCGTCGGGACCGCCGTACGGCGAGCCGAGGGACATGTTGATGACGTCCATGTTGTGGTTGACGGCCCACTCGATGGCGTCCACGACCTCGTTGGTCGAACCTTCGCAGCCGAAGACCCGCACCGCGTAGATGTCGGACTTCGGCGCGACGCCGGGCCCGACGTTCCAGCTGTGCGAGGAGATGGTGGTCGCGTTGTACGGGCCGGTGTAGGTGCTGCCGTCGCTCAGCACGCCCGAGCCCGCCGCCGTGCCGGCGGTGTGCGTGCCGTGCCCCTGGCAGTCGAGCGGGTTGGGGTCCGGGTGCGGCACCGGCTGGTAGCCGTCGCTACTGGGGTCGGCGTTGTAGTCGTCGCCGACCAGGTCGGTGCCGCCCTTCACGCGCGGCGCGCTCGGGCCGAACATCGACGGGGCCGCCGGCTCCGTGTCGGTCGCCCGCGCGGTCTGGTAGGCCGGGACCGTGCCGGGGCCGCCGAAGTCCGCGTGCGTGTAGTCGATGCCAGTGTCGATGTCGGCGATCTTGATGCCCTCACCGGCGAACGCACCGACTCCGGCGATGCCGCCCCATACCTCGGGCGCGCCGATGAGTGGCACGCCATGCACATTGCTGAACGACTTCGGCGTCAGGGCGTGCACACCGACGACGTTCGGGATGCTCTTGAGCTGCCCGAGCTTGCGGCTGGCGATGGTGACCTTCATGCCGTTGTAGGCGGCCTGGTAGCTGTTGCCGACCCTGCCGCCGAGCGCTCGCACCCGCGAGGCGATGGAGGCCTGCTGGGTCTTGAGGCTGTGCCGGATCTCGCTCTGCCGGTTGCTCGAGAGGCGATGCCCGGCCTTCGCCCGCGCGACCGTGATCGGGTCTCCGGCGGCCTGCACCATGACTGTGATGGGCCGGTTGCTCAAACCCTTGACGTTCGCGCTGCTCACTTTTTGGGCTGTCACGGCGTGGAAGCGAGCCTTCGCGCCCGCGCTGTTCGGCGCCGGCGCGCCACCTGCCGTTTGCGCGGTGACCAGCGACGCTGCGACAACGACGGTGCCCGCGACGGCAGCCAGACGTGCACGGTTTCGAGACAACGTTTCTCCCCCCGATCCGGCGCGCAGCCTGTGGCGCGGCGCCGTCGATCCCCAGTTGACCCGTGAATCATCCACTTTCGCCGCCAATGTGCAAGTTGTGCGGGCGATCCCGACGAAACCTGAGCCTCGGGGTTCGTGCGAATACGTACCGGATTAAGTGGAACCACGGACGCGGCTTGCCCCGGAGTCGGCGAATGTGTCGGCATGACGATCACGAAGGTCACCGAACGCCGACGACTCACCGCGATTCGGGCCGCACGGCTATTCGACGGCACCTCATCCTCGCTCCGGCCCGACCCGATGGTGCTGATCGACGGCGGCCGGATCATCGCCGTCGATCACGGCGTCGCTCCGCCACCGGACGCCGACGTCGTGGACCTGGGGGGAGCGACGTTGCTCCCCGGCTTGGTCGATACACACGTCCACCTCGCCTTCGACGCGAGCCGCGACGTCGTCGGCGCGCTGTCCGCTCGCAACGATGCGGAGGCGCTCATCGCGATGACCGCAGCGGCCAAGGCGGCGCTGGCCGGCGGTGTGACGACGGTGCGCGATCTCGGCGATCGCAACTACCTGTCTCTTGAGCTGCGCGGCGTCACCGGGCTGCCGACGATCGTGGCCGCCGGTCCGCCGATCACCACACCGGGCGGGCACTGCCACTACCTCGGCGGCGTGACGCAGCCGGGCGAGGACGCAGTACGGCGAGCGGTGCGCGAGCACGTCGAGCGGGGCGCGGACGTCATCAAGATCATGGCCAGCGGCGGCACCCTCACCCCGGGCACCCGCCAGGAGTGTGCGCAGTTCACGCCGGACGACCTGCGCGCCGCGGTCGACGAGGCGCACCGGCACGGCCTGCCGATCACCGCGCACGCCCACGGAACATCGGCGATCGCCGACGCCGTCGACGCCGGCGTGGACGGCATGGAACACGTCAGCTTCTGGACGGAGTCCGGAATCGAATCGCCCGCCCAGTTGATCCACGAGATCGCCGACCGGCGCATCATCGTGGGCGCCACCCTGGGGCTTGTGCCGGTGCCGGGCATGGCCCCGCCGCCGCTCCTGTTGGCGCGCCTGCCGAAGATCGTCGAGAACATCCGACGTTTGGCCGAAGCCGGCGCGACGCTGGTTGCCGGCACGGACGCCGGGATCGCGCCGGTCAAGCCGCACGACGTCGCCAGATACGCCATCCCGCAACTCGTCGACGTCGGGTTCAGCCGAGTCGAGGCGCTGCGCACCCTGACCTCCGTCGCCGCGAGCGTGTGCGGACTAGCTGATCGCAAAGGTCGCCTAGCGGCCGGGTTCGACGCCGACGTCCTGGCCATCGACGGTGACCCGCTCACCGATTCCGACGCCATCCACCGCATCCGCGCCGTTTACGCGGCCGGCGTGCTCGTCGGATGACCACAATTTGCGCGCTGAGGACCGCCCGGTCGACGCACCGCGGGTCATCCGCGGGCCCGGTCATCGGGGTCGCGTTTACCAGCGCAGGGTGCCGCTCCGATGCGCAATCGCGTTCCCCGCACCGCTGCTCGCGATCGCGACGAGAATCGCGGCGACGGCAATCTCGCAGAGAACAGTGAGGAACGTTCCGACGTGGAACAGGTGGCGGCCGAGAAGGCTTCCGAACAGCGATCCGATCCACCCGATGACAATGGTGCTGAAGATCCCGATTTCCTGACGGCCAGGCAGCACGAGACGGGCGAGGCCGCCGATGATCGCCCCGACAAGTGCCGCGCTGATCAGCAGCCACAGTGCCCATCCGACGATCGGTAGGACGACCAGGAGCACAAGCAGCACCACGATCAGAACGACCATGCCCCCAACGTACCCACCGCCGCCCAGCGATCCATGTGCGAGCGCGTCCCCGCATCGTCCGTCGGGCCGATTTGCGAAATGGAGTAGGGGCCGATGGGGCGCGACCGGCCCTCAGCTGAGACCCATCAGATGGTCAGGTCGCGCCCGGCTCGCTCGTAATTGCCGAGCGACGCCGCCTCGTACGCGACGGACTTGCTGAGCCTGTTCAACTCCCGGTCGCGATCCATTACGGCGGTGCGCAACATCGTCTGACGCGCCGAATAGATCGTGTCGATCAGTTGGACGACCTGCGGGGTGACCGTGGCCAGCGCGGCGCGCTGCTGAGCGCGGTCCGGGAACGCCTCGATGGTGGCTAGGTCGTCGTCGAGCTGCGCGGCGAATTCGGCAGCCTCGGCCAGGACGGCCGTCGGGTCGGCCCGGAAGATCCGGCTGTTGGGCCCGGCGGTGAACATCTGACGGGTGGTCCGCAGTTCCGTGGCCAGCTGCTGCCGCAGGATGGCTGCGTCGCGGCGCGGGCCGGGCGGGAGGAAACGCGGCCGCAGCTCGAGGGCCCGGCGCCGGCCGTGCGCGACCGTCCGCCTGACGAGCCGGACACCCCACCAGAGCAGCAAGCCGCCGACGCCGCCGGCGATGAGAAGCGTGATCAGTACCGCTTGGGTGAACCCTGTCATGACGACCGTCCTGGGAATCGGTGCCGCTGCTCCCAGAATACGTCCCCGGACGGGGGCCGCCCGGACGCTACTCGCTGTCGTAACCGACGACGGTGCCGCCGGCGATGATCGCCAGCTCCGCATGCGGCGCGTCGTCCTTGGACACCGGGCGGCGGCCGAGCGGAATACGGAGCCCGGCCACCGCAGCGAGGACGAGCCCGCCGGCGAGCGTAGCGAAGCCAATAACGTAGCCAGATTCCTTTGGTAGCCCGCCCGGCTGCAACTGGGAGGTGACGATGCTGGCCATCATCGCCGCGCCGATGCTGCCGCCGATGGTGCGGATGTTGGCATTCATGCCGCTGGCGACGCCAGTCTGCTCGGCCGGTACCGCGAGGACGACGAGCGCCGACATCGCCGTAAACGCCAGCCCGAGGCCAATCCCCATCACTGCGCTCGCGAGGTAGATCTCCCACTGTGAGTCGTGGGCAAACGCGATCATTGTCATCGACGCGGCGCCGATCAGGCTCCCCGTGATGACGAGCATCCGGCCGCCGTAGCGCGTGGTCAGCCGGCCGCTGTACTGCCCGACTACGAACATCGTGAAGCTCGAGGGCAGCAGGATGAGGCCGGACTGCGTGATGGATGCGCCGAAGCCGTAGCCGGCAGTGGTCGGTGTCTGCAGCAGCTCGGGCAAGAACGCGAAGGTTGCGTACATCCCGATGCCGACGAGCAGCGCGACCAGGTTGGTGGTCCACACGGCCGGAAGCCGCATCATCCGCAAGTCGATCAGCGGCACGGCAACGCGCGTCTCGGTCACCACCCACAGCGCCGCGATTACGACCGCGGTGACCAGTAGCCCGATCACCTTGCCGGAGCCCCAGCCCCACACCGGCGCTTGGCTCAGCGCGACCAGCAATGCGACCAGCCAGGCCGACAGCAGTACTACCGGCGCGAAGGAGATGCGGCCCGGTGTCCGTATTGGCGACTCGGGGACGAACAGCGCGGCCGCGATCCCCGCGGCGACGCACAAGATCATCGGTAGCCAGAACAGCCAGTCGAAGCCCAGGTGGTCGACGATCGGCCCGGCCAGCACGGTGCCGGCGCCGCCGCCCACCGCGGTCAACGTCGCGATCGAGCCGATGGCACTCGTCACCTTCTCGGGCGGGAACTCGTCGCGGATGATGCCGAACGCAAGCGGCAGCACGCCGCCACCGATGCCTTGGACGACGCGGGCGGCGATCAGCACCCCGATCGAGCCGGCGACCGCGGCGAGCAGCGACCCCGCGGCCAGCGCGGTCAGCGTCGCCACGAACACCTTCTCCTTGCCGACCATGTCGCCGACGCGGCCCATGATGGGCGTGAACACCGAGGCCGACACGAGGTAGGCGGTGAGCACCCACGTGGCCGCGTTGGCCGTCGCGTGGAACTGCGCCTGCACGGTGGTGAGCACTGGAATGACCAGTGACTGCAGCACCGCGAAGGCGCCCACGCCGACGGTCAGGACGGCGAAGGTCACCCGATGATGTGCGCGTTTACCAACTCGAGCCACAAGGTTCCTTCGTTGATCCGTCCACAACCTGCGTTGACGTTACCGTCCGCCATTCCTGGCGGAGGACCGCGATACGAAACCCACGCCGCGGACCGCGCTGCACTGATGCGCGCTGATCGAGATGACCAGTGCGCTCGTGGTGCACAGGGATTTCCTCTCGTGGTGCACAGGGATTTCTGAGCGTCAGTTTCTACGGTCGGTTGAGCACGTGCTGTTCGTTCTCGCGCCGAAGCCTCGTCGCCGTCATGCACGAGGCGGGAAACACATATGACGGTTCTGCAAACCCCTCGGCTCTACGACGCGCGTCGAGACGTGCACTACGTCAGGCCGCTGTTGCGGGGCTGGGGACACGCACTGTCGTTTGTGGCAGCGGTCGTCGTGGGGGCGCTGCTCATCGCCCACGCCCGCGATGGGATGCAGGCGGTCGTCGCCTCGGTGTACGCCGGAAGTGTCGGCGGTCTGTTCGGTGCCAGCGCCCTGTATCACCGGGGCCGCTGGATGCCTGCGGTGGCGGCACGGCTGCAGCGTCTCGACCACGCGATGATCGTCACGCTGATCGCGGGCACAGCGACGCCGCCGATGGCCCTGTGCCTCACCGGGCCGCTGCGGATGACGGCGCTGATCTCCCTGTGGTCACTCGCCGCCACGGCGATCGCCATCCGATTCGCGTGGATGTCGGCGCCTGAGAAGCTGGTCGGCTCGATCTACATCGGGCTCGGGTGGATTGCCGGTGCGGTGATCCCCGCCGTCTGGTGCCGCAGGGGTGTAGTTGCAGCGGTGCTGCTCATCGCCGGCGGGTTGCTGTACACCATCGGCGCTGTCGGATACCACCGCCGATCCCCGGACCCGCACCCGTCGGTATTCGGCTATCACGAGGTGTTCCACGCCTACGTCATGGCCGCGGC
>JAVHVH010000152.1:0-17382 GCA_032160665.1 Pseudonocardiales bacterium | reverse complement strand
GCGGCGTCCCTAGTCAGGAGGTATGCGGAGCGCAGGAGCGCGGGCGACTGCGCCCGCACAAAGGCGGTGTACTCAAGATCGCTCACGTCGGCCCTCCACCCCTATGACACAGGATGAAGCACGAACTGTGGCATGGAGTCTGGCCAGCTAAAGGCACGCGACCGCCTCTCCATCGCCGCAAGTTCGGAGGACTGCACCGTCTTGATCTGGCGTGCCAGGGACCGGAGCCGCGCAATGTGCGTCTTCCGCAACGCTATCGCCGGCGGAATGGGACTCGGCCGACAGCGGATTCATCGCGCACGTCAAGGAGGGACCACTCGTCGAGCTGGACCAATGAACGGTGATGTGGCCTGCGCCGTCGGTGACGATCCCGCGCGGCGCCTGGGTTAACAAGGAGCCCTACAGGCGCTTGTCGCTGGTGACGCAGCTCTTTCGGCGAGGAGGATGGCAGTGCGGGATGGCGGGCGCCGATGAACGGTAAGGAGTCGCGGGTGTTGGCCGACGAGGAGGCCGCGTTGCGTCGGGTCGCGACGCTGGTGACGCGTGGGGTGCCGCCGGAGCAGGTGTTCGCGGCGGTCACCGAGGAGGCCGGCCGGCTGCTCGCCGTCGAATACGCCGCTCTAGGTCGCTATGAACCTGACGGTGCGATCTCCTTCGTCGCGGTCTGGGACAAGACAGGTCACCACATTCCCGTTGGCGATCGGTGGAGCCTTGGGGGGAACAACGTCGCCACGCTCGTCTTCGAGACCGGCCGTCCGGCCCAGCTCGACAGCTATGCCAATGCGTCCGGGCCGCTTGGTGGCGCAGACCCCGAAGGCCGCTTCGGCTCAGGGGTCGGGACGCCGGTCACCGTCGAGGAGCGCCTGTGGGGGGTGTTAGTCATCTACTTGCGCTCGGGCCAGCCGCTGCCGGCGAACATCGAGGCGCGTCTCGCCAACTTCACCGAGTTGGTGGCGACAACGATCGCGAACGCGGGAAACCCGCCCGAGCTGGCCCGGCTGGCCGAGGAGCAGGCGGCGTTGCGGCGGGTCGCCACGCTGGTCGCGCGGGGGACGCCGCCGGAGGAGGTGTTCGCGGCGGTCACCGAGGAGGTCGGGCGGCTGCTCGGCACGGGCCTGGCCGGGATGGCCCGTTACGACAGCGATGACACTGTGACTGTCGTGGCTACCTGGGCCGCCGAAGGCGAATTTGGCGGCGCCCACCCCTTGGTTCCGGGTCCGTGGCCGCTGGACGGTGGCGATGTGGCCGCGGTGATCTGGAGGACCGGTCGACCCGTCCGGATCGAGGACTACCGCGGCGTTCCCGGGCGCATCGCCGCGTTCGTTCGAGACGAGCTCGGGGTCCGCGCCTCGGTCGCCAGCCCCATCGTCGTCGAGGGGCGGGTGTGGGGCGTTCTGTTCGTCCACTCGAAGCAGACTCACCAGCCGCTCCGGCAGGACACCGAATCGCGTCTCACGGGCTTCACGGAACTCGTCGCCACGGCGATCGCGAACGCCGAGAGTCGCGCGGAGCTGGCCCGGTTGGCCGAGGAACAGGCGGCGTTGCGCCGGGTCGCGACCCTGGTGGCACGCGGCGTGCCGCCGGAGGAGCTGTTCGCCGCGGTTGTCGAGGAGGTCACGCGGCTGCTTCGCGTCGAGTGGGCGGCCATGGGCCGCTACGAGTCCGACGGCACGATGACCGCAGTCGCGACCTCGAGCCGGGTAGGCGACCGCTTCCCCGTCGGCAGCAAGTGGCCACTGGAGGGGAAGAACGTCAGCAAGCTCGTCCTCGAGACCGGGCGGCCGGCCCGGATCGACAGCTATGCCGATGCGTCCGGCCGCCTCGGTGCCGCCCTCCGCGAGGAGGGCGGCGGCTCAGGCGTGGGGACGCCGATAATCGTCGAGGGTCGCCTCTGGGGTGTGATGAGCGCCCGCTCAACGCCGGAGCATCCGCTGCCAGCGGATACCGAGGCGCGCCTCGCCAACTTCACCGAGCTGGTGGCCACGGCGATCGCGAACGCCGAGAGCCACGCCGAGCTGGTGGCCTCGCGCGCGCGGATCGTCGCCGCCGCCGACGACACACGCCGCCGGATCGAGCGCGATCTGCACGACGGCACCCAGCAGCGGCTCGTCTCGCTCGGGTTGCAGCTGCGCGCGGCGCAGGCGATGGTGCCCCGACAGGTCGGCCAGCTTGAAGGGGCGGCGGCGCGCGTTGCCGACGAACTAGTCAGCGTTAGCGACGAGCTGCGCGAGATCGCCCGGGGGATCCATCCCGCGATCGTGTCCAGGGGAGGACTGAAGCCGGCGCTCAATGCGCTGTGCCGCCGTTCCGCGTTGCCGGTTGAGCTCGACCTGCGCGCCGAGCGACGGCTGCCGGAGCCGGTCGAGGTTGCGGCGTACCACGCGGTGTCCGAAGCGCTGACCAACGCCGTCAAGCACGCCCAAGCATCCGTCGTGAACGTAGAACTACACATCCAAAATGCGATCTTGCAGTTGGCGATTCGCGACGACGGGATAGGAGGAGCCGACCTCCGCCAGGGGTCCGGACTGGTCGGGCTCAGCGATCGGATCGAAGCGCTCGGCGGCACGCTGCAGGTCACCAGCCCGATCGGCATCGGCACCACACTGCAGATCGAGATCCCGCTCAAAGACCAGCGCAGCCCAGTCTGGCCCGAGCCGTAGGGACGTGCCCGAACCCGGCGGCACCGTCCACGTGCTGAAGATTCGCGTTCTCCACTGACCCGGCCATGTCGCCGTCTCGTGGCGGGCGACGGATGAACTACCGCTAGCATGCATGCCGGCGGACTGGTGACGCCGGTAGCGTCCGCGCACGTGACGGACTTCCTGACCGTGCTGGGCGGGTGGACGTTCGACCCTGTGATCGGGACGGGGTTGATGCTGGTCGCGGCGCTCTACCTGTGGGCTGTTCGAACGGTGGACCTCCGGACGCCCGTGATGCCTTGGCCGCGGCGGTACACGGCCAGCTTCCTCTCGGCGATCGTCATCACCTGGATCGTGCTCTTGGGCCCGTTCGGCTACTACGACGACACATTCTTCTGGGCGCACATGGTGCAGCACATCGCCCTGATGATGCTGGTCGGTCCGCTCCTGCTCCTGGGTGCCCCCGTACTGCTGCTACTTCGGGTGAGTTCGCGCACGGCGCGCCGCCGATGGGTACTCCCGGTACTGCGCAGTCGTCTTCTGACCTGGCTAACGCACCCGGGGGTGGGCTGGACCATCTTCGCCGGTGTCCTCCTCGGGACGCACTTCTCTGCGTTCTACGAGTTCTCGCTCGAACATCCGCTGGTGCATCGGTTCGTGGAGCATCCGCTCTACCTGGGAGCGGCACTGGTCTTCTACTACCCGCTGCTGTCGGTCAACCCGGGGCCTCGCCGGGTGCCCTACGCAGTGCGCGCGCTGTCGCTGTTCAGCATGATGTTCCCGGAGACGATGTCGGGCTTCTTCATCTACTCCTCGAACTACGTGATGTTTCCTTTCTACGGCCGCGTTCATCGACCGTTCGGCCCCGGGCCGATCGCCGACCAGCAGCTCGGTGGCGCCTTGATGTGGGCCGGCAGCATGATCATAGATTCGGTGTGGGTGATCATCGCCGTCAGCGACTGGTTGCGCAACGAGAGGCGCGTCGCTGAACGGATCGACGTGCAGACGATGCGCGAACTGGCAGTGCCAGGGACCGCGTGATGGGCGAGGGGATGGATGCGACTGGCAACGGCGTCGGCCCAGTGCGGACGACGCCTTCCAGACGGGTGGATTGGTTCAGCGCGGCGGCCCTTCGGCTGCACGCAACCATGATCGCCGGTGTGGCGCTCAGCGCCGGGGCAGCGTGGTTCGAGTGGACGCGTGCCCTTCGCGGGCGCGAGATCGCGTGGGTCTATGCCTTCGAGTGGCCCTTGTTCGCGGTGATGGGCATCTATGTGTGGTGGAAGCTACTGCATGGCGACCGACCCAGACGCAGGCGCCGCGCGGCTCCGGCCGCGTCCCGACATGCGAGGGCCGCAGTGCCGGCCAGCGATGACCCGGGTCTGGCTGCCTGGCAGGACTACCTGTCCAGGCTGCATGCGGCCGACCCGCCCGGCGGGCCGCCTACGCGTTGACCGCGGGCTCGCCTAACGCAGCGTCTGGAGCAGCGCATCTGCGGCGACGGCGAGGAAAAGCAGACTCAGATACGTGATGGACCAGTGGAACAGGACCATCGGACGGGCGGCCTCGCCCCGCATGACGCGCGTCAGCAGGTCATGGGCGGCCCAGAGGAAGACGACGCCCAAAACGATCGCGGCCATCGGGTAGAGCAGCGTCGTGTTCGCTACCGGCCACAGGAGGAGGGACGCCGCGACCATGGCCCACGAGTACGCCACGATACGAACCGCAACCTGCTTCTCCGTGGCGACCACGGGCAGCATGGGTACACCGGCGGCGGCGTAGTCCGAGGTGTAACGCATGGCGAGCGCCCAGAAGTGCGGTGGCGTCCACAGAAACACGACGGCGAACAGCACGACCGGCGGCCATCCGAGCGACTCGGTCACGGCCGACCAGCCGATGAGCACCGGCATACAGCCGGCGGCCCCACCCCACACGATGTTGGCACTCGTGCGGCGTTTGAGCACTGCGGTGTAGATGCCGACATAGAACGCGATCGCCCCGGCGGCGAGCAGGGCGGACAGCATGTTCGTCGCCGTCCAGAACAACGTCACGGCCACTGCGCCGAGCACGACACCGAAGACGAGTGCGTGTCGCGGCTCCACCAGCTCGTGAGTGAGCGGCCGTGCCCGCGTCCGTGTCATCACTGCATCGATGTCGCGATCGAGATAGCAGTTCAACACGTTCGCGGAGCCGGCGGCGAGCGCGCCTCCCAGCAGGGTGAGGAGGACGAGGCCGATCCGGGGCAACCCGTGCGCGGCAAGCATCATGACCGGGACCGTGGTCACGAGCAACAACTCGATGATCCGCGGCTTGGTCAGCGCGACGTAGTTGCCAAGCACCCGCAGCGCGCGGCTCGGTGCGGCGAGGTCAGTCGGCATAGCATCAGCTGCGCTGCTCACGATTCTCGCGACCCGTTCACGCGGTTCCGCCGCGCCCGCCCGTGGCCTATTGCCTGCAATTCAAAGTTGATCATGAGCTATTCGCCAATGTGGCTCGATTGTCGATCCCTTGCGGCGCGGGAGGGTGGATGATCACCTTATCGATGAGCGCTTGCAATTGCGATGCCGTCGTCGGCCCGATTACCCGAGCGGCCATCATCCCGTGCTGATCCACGAGCAACGTGCTGGGAATGCCGAGACTGGGCAATAACAGCAGCTTGCGCAGGGCAGTACCGTCTGGATCGACCATATGCGGATAGCTGGTCCCGCTCGAGGCCGCGAAGGCGCGGGCGGCGGAGGTTGTGTCCTGCTCGTCGATGCCGACGAAGGCGACTGATCGTGCGCTGAGCGACCGAGACAGCTGGGCAAGGGCGGCGGACTCGTCCCGGCAGTTCTCGCACCACGACGCCCACACGTTGATGACCAGGACGCCGCGCCCGGTCAGGTCACGCAGACTGATGGGACGCCCGGACAACGTATGCCCGGCAATGGTGGGCAAAGGTTGGCGCTGTGCCAGCGGGAACAGCTGAGCCCGGATATCCGGGTCCGTCCCGGCCATGGCCGTTGTCGAGCTGTTCGGCCCCGCGCAGCCGCCCAGCCAGAGGCAGGCGAGCCCGGCGACCAGGATCGCCGTGGCGCCCACTCGGCGACGAGGATCGCACCACCGGCGACCTCGCCCGCAGCCACCTCGCCCGCCCATGCAGCGGCACGTTACCCCGGCGAGCGAGCACGCCACATCCCCCAACCTAACGGTTATCGGATGGCGCTGAAGATATTCCCGAATGCGTTAGGAAATATCCGTTGAAGAACTGTCGCGGGCAGCGCCGGCGACCTATTCCGAATCACCAACTACTTCGCTCCCCGATTCGATCTTGCCATTGATCGGCAAACTTGACATAGCTCGTTCATAAGAGGCACTCTGACAATTCGCGGCGGCGCCAGCCTCCGGCGCACGGAGGTTTCGAATGGCCTTACGCAGAACTCTGGTCGGTCTGGCAACCGCTGTTCTCGGCGGTGCCGGCGTGGTTGCTCTCACCGGCGCCGTCCTGCATGTTTCGGGCGAGGGCCCGAACGCGAGTCCCCTCAGCGCGATCGTGAAGGGAACTGCGCAGACGGCGTCGGGCACGTTGCCGCACGCGTTCTTGAAGCTGGCTTCCTATCCGGACAGCCTGGCCGGTGAACACGGCAAGTCCGGCGGCGCCCACCCGGACTGGGTGAGCTACGGTCCGTCGACCGATCTGCGTGCCCCTGCACACTCCCTCGTCACGGTGACCATCGACCAGTACGACAGCGGCGGCACGATCACCAATCCGTACTTCGCGAAGGTGCACGGAACGGTCGACGGCACGATGACTGTCAACGGCAAGAGCGAGACGCAGACCAACGCCGACGCCGTCGGCCACACCTTCACGATCCACGCCGCGCCGACCAACCAGGACCCCTTGTACGTGAGCGTTCCCCTGCCGGCCCAGTCCGATGATGCGCCGGCCGCGCCCGGCTCGGCCTATCCGGTGCCGATCTCGGTGACGTTCTCCTTCATCACCAACGGCCCCGGACAGTACGTCTGGAATTGCGAGTTCCCGTGCGGCGACGGCTACTACGCGAAGTTCGGCGGCCCGATGGCGACCCGCGGCTACATGTCCGGAACGTTCACCGTCACATGATCAGCTGCCGGCGCATTGAGGACGGAGAGGAGGCAGGGCGATGAGCACCGGAGCCGAATTCGGCGAGCGCGCTCGGCGCTGGTCGCGCCGGCCGGAGACGCGCGGCATCTTCCTGCTCTGGACCGCACTCACGGTGGCTCTGGTCGCGTTCGCGTTCGTGCCCTCACGCATCATGGGGCCCCCGGCATCGTCGACGATGCGCGCGGTCGAGGAGACGATGACGGTCTTCTCCATCGCCGCCGCTCCGGTGGCCGCGATCGTGTGGGCGATCTCGCTCTACAGCCTGCTCAAGTGGCGGCACCGTGGCGCGGGCCCTCCGCCGGAAGACGGCCCAGCCATCCGCTCCAACGGACCGGTCACCACGCTCTGGCTGGTCATCTCGAGCGTCCTCTGCGCGCTCCTGCTGATCTGGGGCCTTGCCGAGATGGAGGCCGTCGGCGACCCGGCCAGTTCGGCGGCCGCACCGCTCGTCGTCGACGTCACCGGCCAGCAATGGGTGTGGACCTTCAGCTACCCGCAGGACGGGAACGTCGAGTCAGACCAGCTCTACCTGCCCAAGAACCGGCTCGTGGTCTTCAACGTCACCAGCGAGGACGTGATCCATTCGTTCTGGATCGTGCAGATGGGTGTGAAGGTCGACGCCAACCCGGGCGAGACCACCAACATCCGAGTGGTGCCGGACAAGCTCGGTGTCTTCGACATCCGGTGCGCGGAGTTGTGCGGGCTGCTGCACGCCGACATGGAGACCTCAGCGCACGTCGTGACATCCGGCGACTTCGCCAGCTGGGTCACGGCGCAAGGCGGGCACGGCTAATGGCGGCATCGGTGAATGGCAAGCAGGTTGCAGGAGGACTCGATGAGTGAAGCGGTAGTCCAGCACGGGGCGGTCGCTCACCCCACGGGCGGCGGCGCCATGCAGCGGCTGCATCTCGGCACGGCGGTCCTCACCGGCGTGGTGTGCGCGGCGATCGCCTGGTACCTGTCGCACCACATCCTGCACGACGACACCCCGGTGGTGTCCGACCAGGTTACGACCATCACGATGGCCGGTTGGGCGATCGGCTTCATGGCCGGCATCGGCGCCTTCCGCGGTCCCTGGCGATGGATGCTGGGCAAGGACCAGACGCACGAGGACGAGACGTTCTACGCCGGGAAGGACCAGGGGGTCGGCAGGTATTTCCGCTTCACGACCGACCACAAGGTCGTCGGCATCCAGTACCTCGTCGTCACGATGGTGATGCTCGGTATCGGCGGCACGCTCGCGATGATGATCCGCACCGACCTCGTCACGCCGCAGTCCGGCTTCCTGGGACCGCAGACCTACAACGCGGTCGTCGGCCTGCACGGACTCATCATGATCATCGCGACGATCATCATGGTGACCGGTCCGTTCGGTAACTTCATCGTGCCGATCATGATCGGTGCCCGGGACATGGCCTTCCCCCGGCTGAACGCGTTGAGCCTCTGGCTCATCGTCGCCGCGCTGCCGGTCTTCGTGTCGGCCGCCTTCCTCGGCGGGATCCCGACCGGCTGGTCCGGTTACGCGCCGCTGAGCGATCAGGCGCCTCCGGGCATGGACGCGTTCCTCATGTTCATCATCATCTTCGCGATCTCCACCGCGGTCGCCGGCGCGAACATCACGACGACGATCCTGACGATGCGCGCGCGAGGCATGACCTGGAACCGGACGCCGATCTTCGTCTGGGGCACGATGGCGAGCGTCGGCCTGGCCATCCCCGCGTTTCCGATGTTCATGTCGGCGATGGTGCTGCTTGGACTCGACCGCACGACGGGTGCTCAGTTCTTCGTCGCGTCCGGCGGCGGCAACGGGTGGCTCTACGCCAACCTCTTCTGGATCATGGGCCACCCCGAGGTGTACGTCATCGTCATCCCTGCGATCGCGGCATTGATGGAACTGACACCGGTGTTCACCCGCAAACCGCTGTTCAATTACAACGCCGCGGTACTCGCCCTCGTCGGGATCGTCGGCCTGAGCATCATGGTGTGGGCCCACCACATGTACGCCTCCGGTTGGGCGCCCGACCTCAACGGCCCGTTCATGCTCACCACGGAGTTGATCTCCATACCCACGGGTCTGCTCTTCCTCGTGGTGGTGGGCACGATCTGGCGCGGCCGGGTCTGGACCACCCTGCCGATGATGTCGACCTACGCGATGCTGTGGAACTTCATCATCGGCGGCATCACCGGCATCTACCTCTCCGACGTACCGGCCGACTACGCGCTGCACGGGTCGATGTTCGTCACCGCCCACTTCCACTACACGCTGATGGGTGCCGGCCTCACCGGCGCGATCGGCGCGCTGGCGTTCTGGTTCCCGAAGATGACCGGGCGCATGCTCGACCACCGCGCAGGCCTGATCTCTTTCTGGCTCGTGCAGATCGGCTTCAACGTGACCTTCTTCGGGATGTTCGCGGTGGGCCTCGCCGGCCAGCCGCGCCGTGTTCAGCACTACAGCTCGCTGTTCGCCACGGGCAATCTCGTCTCGACCATGGGTGCCTACGCGATCGGCATCGGCATGCTGGTACTGCTCTACGCCATAGTGAGTTCGTGGCGGCACGGCGCCATCGCGCCCGCCAATCCGTGGGGCAGCAAGACGCTGGAGTGGACGGTCCCCAACCCCATCCCGCTGGAGAACTTCGAGGTCCTGCCAGTGGTCGTCGCCGACCCCTACGGCTACGGCGAGGGTGACCCGTCCTCCCTGCCCACGAAACAAGCCCACGAGGCCGTGCTCAGGGTCGGCGCTGGGTCGCCGGGCCACGGCAACGACGCGGACGGTGAGTCGTCATGACCTCGGTCACGATCGGTTCGCCCGAGCTGAACATCGAGGATCCGAACCTCATCGGCCGCCGGTGGCGGAGCGGCGTCCTCCTGCTCATGCTGGCCGACGGCGCCTTCGTGGCGTCACTGGTCTTCGCCTATTTCTATCTGCGCGAGCTGAACACCGAGAAGGCGTGGGTCGCCCACGGCCAGCACACAGCGGCCATCTGGGTCAGCTGGCTGATCACCGGTGTCGTGGTGCTCAGCGCGATCATCTACCGCCGGGCAGAGCGCGCTATTCAAGCCGGGAACGAGGCGCGCTTCGTCGCTGCCGCGGCGCTCGCGTTGCTGCTGCTCTTGGCCGACGTCGTCATCCAGGTGAGCCAGTTGGTCACCTTCCCGTTCGGGATCGGCACCAGCGCGTACTCCTCCACGGTGTACGCGATGGCCGGCGCCAATCTGTTCCACCTGCTGCTGACGGTGTTCCTGGCTGTCGCGATGGTCAACCGGGGGCGCGTCCACATCTACAGCGCGACAAGCAACTGGCAGGTACGGCTGGTCGGGCTGTGGTGGGCGTGGGTCGCGGCCACAGCGATCGTCACCGCGTTCACGATGTCCTTCGTGGCCAGCCCCAACCACTGAGCAGTCGGAGCGCGCTGCGTGAGAGGAGAGTCGCCGTGACCCGAGGGGCGGACGGCCATGGTCGCTGACATCCACGATCGCCTCGCGACGCCGCCGCGACCGCCTCCGCCCAGCCTCCCGGCCGAGACGTCGACGCCGAGCACCCCGCGGCACTCCACGCCCGAGTGGATTGCGCCGAGGGCACATGCCCGGTCCTGACGCGGCCATCCCTGACCTCGGGCCGCAGCTGTTCGCGCTGTTGCTGCGCTGCCTGCTCTGGGCCGCCGTCGGTGCGTTCGTCTTCGGTGCTTCGATTTCGTTACTGTCGCGCCGTGTGCCCGCAGTGGCGCGGTGGCGGGAGATCCTCCTGACCGCCCCGACGACCCGTCGCAGCGAGCCGCCGGCCCGAGCGTTTTTGCGAGTGAGCCTCGGACTGCTGTGGATCGCGACCGGACTGCTGCAGGCACAACCCAAGATGCCCGCGGGATTCGTGCCGGAGGTGCTGGGTCCTGCCTCAGACTCGGCTCCGCCCTGGTTCGGTGACCTGATCGGCCCGCTCGCCCGGGCATGGGAACGCCATCCGGTCTCGGCGGACACGGCCACCGTGACTGTGCAGGTGGGGCTGGGCCTGCTGCTCATCTTCGGCCGCCGGGGGCGGCTCGCCCGAGTTGCGCTGTGGCTCTCGATCGGGTGGTCCGCCGCGGTCTGGATTTTCGGCGAAGCGTTCGGCGGGCTGCTGTACGCAGGCGCGTCCTGGCTCACCGGCGCGCCCGGTGCGGTGCTCGTCTATGCCGCCGCCGCGAGCGTGCTGCTCGCCCCGTGGGAACGGTGGGACCGGGGTACCGCCCAGTTGATCGCGAGACGGTTCACTGCCGTTTGGCTTGGGATCGGCGCCGTGCTGCAGGCGCTGCCGTTCGAGGAGCAATGGACCCAGGACGGCATCTCCGAGCCCTTCCGGACCGCCGCGGGCGAGCCGCAACCCGCGCTGTTGGTCCGGCCCATCGCCCGCCTGGCGACGGTTGCCACTGGTCACCCCGCAGCGGTGAACGCCACGCTCATCGTGCTGCTCACGGTCACCGCCGTGTCGCTGTGGGTGAGCGGGCGCACGTTCGTCGTCGTCGCGGGGCTGGCGCTGTGCGCCCTGACCTGGTGGCTGGGCCAGGACTTCGGAGTGTTCGGCGGCACCGCCACCGACCCGAACTCCGCGCTGCCACTGGCTGTCTTGCTGGCCTGCGCGCTACCCGGGCTCGCCGCGCACGAAGCCACGGTCCGGACCGCCCCGACCCTTATCGTCCGTACGCGGAACATCCCGGTCGGCGTGGTGGCCGCGCTGGCGTCGCTCGCGCTCGGGCTGACGATAGTCGTCCCCATCGTCCTGGCCAGCAGAATGGGCGGACGGGCCGATGCCGCGGCGGTCGCCGCAGACAGCAACGGCGGAGTGCGCGCAATCCCACCGCGGGCGGCCCCGTCGTTCAGGCTCACCGACCAGCGGGGACAGCCAGTGTCGATGTCCGCGCTGCGGGGCAAGCTCGTCCTGCTCACCTTCCTCGACCCGGTGTGCACGAGCGATTGCCCGCTCATCGGCAACCAGCTGGCGATCGCTGACAGCCAACTGGGTCCACTCGCCCAGCAGGTCGAGATCGTCGCTATCGACACCAATCCCACGTTCCATCTGGTCACTGACGTGCAGGCATTCACCGACTCGCACGGACTCGGCGGCTTGACCAACTGGCACTTCCTCTGCGGGCCGCCGGACCGGCTGCAGGACGTCCTGTCCGCATACGGCATTTCCGTTGACGTTCCGGCCGTCGGCATGATCGAACACAGCGAGGGCATGTACTTCATCGGCGCGGACGGCCGACAACTCGCGTACCTCGACGACGGGGCCGCTGCGCAACTCACGCGGACGTATGCGGAGCAGGTACGCGACGAGATCCGGAGCCTGCTCAAGTGAGGCAGCGCGGACGGATGTACCACACAGCGTGCGCCGCGTTGAGCACCACGCTGCTCGCGACGGCCTGCGCGAACCATGGCTCTCCCAGCCCCGCCGCCCGGTTCGGCGGACCTACGGTGGCCGCGCCCCTGCCTGCCACCTCGCCCTACCTGGCGGTGACCGGGACTGCGTCGGGCTATGCCATCCTGCCCAGCGGCGGCTCCTGGGTGCTGCTCCAGACCTCCGACGGTTTCGCGCACGTCGTGAACCGCACCCCCGTCGCCGTGGAAACCGACGGCGGCTTGATCGGCTCGTTTGCGCCGGGCTCGGCCGCGGTCGCGGTGGGCGCGCACGACCGACTGGTCCGCTCCCCCGTGCTCATCGCTTCCGGCGCCAGCACGTGGACGCCGACCGAGATGCCGGACGCCGTCGTCGACGCGAGGGCGGCCGTCTCGCTGGCATCGGGCACTCTGACGGCGGTCACCACCGGCGGCGATGTGATCGCCCGAACCGAGACCGGCTGGGCAACCCTGACGGGCGTTGCGAGACTGGCGCCGGACGCACGCCTGCGCTTGGACGGCGTGACCTGGGCCGACGCCACCACGGGTTGGGTGACGGGGCAGGGGCCGGCCGGTCCGGCGATGGCATACCGCACGACGGACGCGGGCCGAACCTGGGCGGGCGTGCCTGCATCCGCCGGCACGACAGTCGCCGCGCTCGCCCCATGCGGCGCCGGGAAGTCATGGCTGCTGCCCGTCATCGACGGCGCAGGAACGATCAGCGTGTTGCGCACCTCCGACGGGGGCCTCACCTGGACGCGCGGCAGCGCCCTGCCGGTCCCCGGCGGCGTACCCGCGTGGGCGTGCGCCGGGCCGCAGGTGTGGATGGCCGGCCAGGCTTCGGGCGCCGACCGAGTCTTCGCGTCGACCGACGGCGGCCAGTCGTGGGTCGATCGTGGCGCGCCGCCGCCGGGCCTGACCTCTCTTGCGATGACGGGCACCGGAGCCGGCTTCGCCGTGTCCGCCGGGTCGCCGGCGTCCCTTTGGACAGTCAGCGGCGACGGCGCGCACTTCGCACCGATCGTGTTGCCGGACTGGGTCGCCACGATCGGGGCCGAGCCGGGCGGGGACTGACCAGGTATATGAGAGAGCCCGACGATGCCAAGGTTGCACGCCGTCCCTTGCCATCGACTATGTGGAGAGCGAGGATTATTCGGCCATGGCTGCGACCAGGGAACCTCCGCAACGTCGGCTGGCCGCGCTGCTGGCGGCGACCGCGTTGTGTTATGCGATCGGTTACCCGCTCGCGCTGATCGGGCACTCGGCCGTCGGCTGGGTGTTCGTCGCGCTCGGCGGCCCGCTGCTCATCGCTCTCGGCGTCGTGGTCATCCGCCGCGTGCACTTCTCCGCCGAGGCGCCCGACCGGCGTACCGATCTCGACGCGACGTGATCCAAACGGCCGGGCCCGGCCGGGACGTCCGCTCGGGGCATCGGGTCCTCGGTCTGGCGTTGACCGTAAGCCTCGCGGTCCTCGCCGGTTGCCGAGATGCGACGCCGCCGACGCAGGCGACGCCGTCACAGCAATCCGGCGCGCAGGAGGTGCATCGGCGGGTCTCGCCCACCATCCTGAGCACACCCATGCTGTCCGCGTCGGGTGAGAAGCTCGACTTGACCTCTTTCCCCGGCCGGGTGCTGGTGATCTCCGACATCATGACGCTCTGTCAGGAGACCTGTCCGCTCGACACCGCCGATGTCGTCGCAGCAGCACGTGCCGTCGAAGCAGCCGGCCTCGGTGATCGGGTGGAATTCGTCGGTATCACCGTCGACCCGGATCGCGACACGCCCGCACGGCTGGCTGCATACCAGCGTCTGTTCACTCCCGTCCCGAGGAATTGGGTAACGCTCACCGGTACCCCGACTGCGATCGCCGCATTGTGGCGCTACCTCGGCGTCTACACCGAGCGAGTGCCGGACAATCCGCCTGCGCCTCGAGACTGGCTCACGGGGAAGCCGCTGACCTACGACGTTACCCACACCGATGCCCTCTTCTTCCTCGACAGCGCGGGCACCGAGCGCTTCCTCTTGGCCGGCCATCCCTACGTCGCGCGAGGGACGGCGCTTCCGCCGACCCTTCGCTGGTTTTTGAACGCGTCGGGCGTCGAGAACCTCAACAATCCAGGCCCTGGAACCTGGACTGTCGGCGACGCGTTGGAGGCGCTCGGCACCATGCTTGGCCGGGTGATTCCGGCGGCGCCAGGCGGCGGCGGAACCCACTGACATTCCCCGTGCGGTCAGCCACGTGGCGAAATCAACCATCTTGATCATCTCGCTCTGCGCAGGTCCGCAGACCTGCTCAGGGCGAGGTGATCAACGACTCGGGCGAGGACGACGTGGGCCTCGCTGCTTGTCTAGTGATTCAGCCTGCGCCCTTCTCGATCTGATCCACGAGCGATTTCACCGCAAGCTGGAAGTAACCGGACTGGTCCTTCCAGAAGTCGGAGTGCCGGTGGGCGGCGGGATAGGTGGTGTCGCCGTCGTCGCGGTCGAAGCGCGGCGGATCGGGCGCGTGCCACTCCCAATCAACGTTGGGGCCGGTGAACGGCGGCTCAGCGGGCGGGGTCCCTGGCGGCGTCAGCGCAATTGGGGCAGTGGGACTGATCTGCGGTGGCCCGGTCGTCACCTGCCCGCCGAGATAGTCGGTGTACCGCCACAGGTTGCGCCAGCGCGGTTGCTCGTCCAGCTGCCCCGCCGGATGCAGCAGGGTCTGCAGCTTCGCAAGCTGGTCCGGCCCGAAATACACCGGGAAGTAGCGTCCGTAGAGACGGCGCAGTACGCAGCCGAACGAGAGGAATGCCAGTCGATGCATCACCTTGAGCTGGGCCTTGCCGGGCACCGCTGGTGCTTCGTCGAACGCGGCAAGTTGGAACATCGTCGCTGCGCTGATCACCGTTCCCTGACTGTGCGCGGCGATGACGACGCTGCCATCGGGTTCGGATACCCGATGATGCGTGATGAAGGTGACGAGGTCCGGCACGGCTCGTTCGGCGTAGCACGGCGGAGCTAGCGGATGGCTGGCGCGCGGCCAGAAGGACGCGACATCCCAGAGGATTCCGACGACCCGACGCGTTGCCGGCACTCGAAACGCGATCGCGCCGAGCGACACGAGCCCAAGCAGGGTGCTCACGACGAGGTAGGCGCCGACGCCGGAAAGGAAGTTCTTCGACGTCCAGCCGACGGCTGTGCCGAAGAGGTCCTCGATGGGCGTGTGCACGTGCAGGCCGAGTTGGATCGCGAAGACCGCGACGATGACGAGTCCGGTGACGACGAGCGGGCCGACGAGCCACGGTAGTTTGTCGACGAGGGCGCCCCACAGCATGTCTCGGCGGATCTGGTTCCCGCGGGCCGTGACATCGCTCGCTTTGCCGGCCCGTACCGGGTAATCGCTGTTGAGCTGCGCGTCTCGCCCGGGCCTAAGCCACCTGATACCGACAGCGACCGCCCAGATCACGAGGAGCACAAGCAGGCCGAGCACCGCGAAGGTGTAGGCGAGTGTCGCGGTGGCGACGGTTATCGGGACCCGGACCGTGTGATAGATCTTCGAGACATCCTCGAACTTGGGCTTGAGCGAACCGGTGCGGAGGAATGCCGCGACGTAGATGTAGATGCCCGACGTGAATGCGGCAGCGAGGAACACCCCCAGCGACGCGAACGCGGCGCACGCGAGTCCGAACAGCCCCGGCTTCAAGTCCGCGTGGTTGCCTCCCGCGACCGGGGCAGTGCCGGTCCACGCTGCCAGGCAGACAACCACGATGAGCGCGACGATCAGTCCGAGGGCGACCGCCGCGTCGACCAGCACGGTCGCATCGAACAACGGCAGCCCGCGGTATCCAATGCGTCCGGCCCCTGGTGCCGACCGAACGTACTTTGCGTCGACGGTGATGGACGCCCGCGCCAGTCCGACAACGAGCCACGCCACACTGATGATGAGCACGCCCCACACGACACGCGAGGCAGCGCGCCACGCGTCGGACGAGCCGTGGCCGGTAAATTTCCTGGAACCCAGAACGATGACCGTATAGATCACGATCGCGGCCGGGGCGACGGCCAGCCATCGTGAGTCGGTCGGCGCGACGAGACTCCAGATGATCACGGCAAACCCGCACTGCAGGTGCACTGCGCGCAGGCGGCGGACCGGGTCGGCGTTGCGCCACATGAGTCGCGAGTCGAGCCCGACCTCGAGCAGGTTGGTGTCGGGATCCTTCCGCGCCGGCACCAGTTCCCGGTACTCGGCGACGTCGGCGATCGTGCGCTCATAGCTGTTCGCTGTTCTCGCCGACACACGCCACAGGGCCAGGAGGAAGAACAAGGGGACGAGAGCACCGACCAGCAGCATGCGCTCAATCGGCAGATTCTGCTCGATAACCCAGTTCGGCATGGACTTGACACAGTCGCTCGTTCCCGCGCATTGCCAGGCGATCAGGTCCTCACCGACGCCTACCGCTGCCAGCACGAACATCACGGTGAGCGTCAGCGCGAGCAGCCGGCACAGGTACCAGATGAGCCAGGTGAACGCACCCGTCGCCGAGTGAGTCGGCGGGCGGGCGCGTGGCGCGATGTTGATGAACGTGAACGGCAGCAGGATCAGCCAGAACGCGCGGCCGGCCGACCCTGAGGTCAACCCGCCCCAGCTATAGCCCGCCAGCCTCGGAGGGCGCGGCTGCCGGGGGGCGAAGATGCCGGGCGCCGCATCGACGCGCTCGTCGGGCAATCTCGGCACATAGAACCCAGCGATCTTGTCCCCAGCGATCTGCTCGACTAGTGGCCGATCGAGCAGATCCTCCGGCGGCGTACCCGAAACCCCGTGTACGCGAAGTTCCCAGGCGCCCGCGCTCGATACGTGTGCGACTGTCTCTGAACCCTCGCTCGCCGACACCCAGACCGCCCCCTATGACCGCATCGCGGTCCCGATCGAAGGGCAATCTAGCGCAGCGAGGCGTTTCGCCCCAGCCGAGTTGGCCGCTGTGCACCCAAGCCGCCCACGCCGGAACCGTTGCCAGGTCCCCGTTCCTATGTGATTGACGCATCAATGTTGACGTATCAATCATAAAGGCTATGATTGACACGTCAATGAGATGGAGGGTGTCAATCATGCGAGAAGGCGACCGCGGTGCCCGTACGGCCGCGCGGCGGCGGATGACGGTGGGCGAGCTCGCCATTTGGCGGTCGCTGGTCGACACGACGGCCGAGCTGCGGAGAATCCTGGGCGCGCAGTTGCTGCAGGACTCGAGCCTCTCGCCGGCCGACTACCAA